>PKEY01000057.1 GCA_002919265.1 Hyphomicrobiaceae bacterium
TGGGTGACGTTTCGCGACATGGGCGGCGCCTTCATCGTTGCGATCCTCGGCATCTACATTCTGGTCGTCGCCCAGTTCCGCTCGTTCAAGCTCCCGCTGGTGATCCTGACGCCGATCCCGCTCACGCTAATCGGTATCATGCTAGGTCACTGGCTGTTCGCGGCGCCGTTCACGGCGACCTCGATGATAGGCTTCATTGCACTTGCCGGCATCATCGTGCGCAACTCGATCTTGCTCGTCGACTTCATCCGGCATGCGCGCAAACCGGGCCGCCCGCTAATCGACGTACTGCTCGAAGCGGGCGCAATCCGCTTCAAACCGATCCTGCTCACTGCCCTGGCCGCCATGATTGGCGCTGCGGTGATCCTTGCCGACCCGATATTCCAGGGACTCGCCATCTCGCTACTCTTCGGCCTCGCTTCATCGACGGCGCTGACGGTCCTTGTCATCCCCGCGATCTACGTGGTCTTACGAGGCGGGGAGAAGCCTGCAACAGCGGACGTTCCGAATGCCGATCAGTGACGCGCAAAGATCTGCGGAGGCGCCAGCTCAGCTGCATTCCCGAAAACGATCAAAAGAGCCTCCTGTTCTTCGTATCGAGCGGTTTGGTAAGACGCCGATAGGTCAGGCGCTTGCCGTGATAACCGCCTTGGTGGTGCGCTCCTTGTCTGCAATTCCCAGCGCCGACCTGTTGTTGTAGCAGAAGTGGAATTCCGCGAGATATCTGCGCATTGCGAGAACACTCGGCGCCTTACGGGGCCGAGTGAACCGAGGAGAGGCTCAAGCATTTCTAGCTTCTGCAACCGCTTCCTTGAGCGCTTTCTCGTTCATGTAGCCAGGATATATTTTCCGGCCGATGACAAAAGCTGGAGTTCCTTGAAGATTGAAGGCATTCGCCTGGGCTATATTGCGAACGATGATTGCATCGATCTGGCGACTGTTCTTCTTATAGGCCGCATGCAACTCAGTCGGATCAAGTCCAACCTTTTTCAGAGTCGCATCGACATCTTGCCGGCTTAACCTCGCGGGCGTGTTCATGAGCGCTTCGAGCGCCGCGGCGTATTTGCCGGCGGCGGCGGATGCGAGAACGAGGTTGGCAGCGTAGATCGATGGGTCTCCGAATATTGGAAAATCTTTCATGACGAGCCTGATTCTGCCGTCACTCTCGATGACTTTCATCAGCTCCGGGTGATTTCTCTTACAATACGGACATTGATAGTCGAAGAACTCAGCAATGGTGACATCACCCTTCGGATTGCCCAGGGCAGGGATGTCAGGATCGAAATAGACATCCTTCTCGGTCGGATAGCCTTGGGCGCGCAACGGCGTTGCCCTGAGAATCGATGCTGATGCGCCAGTTTTCGCAAAAATTAACGTCGCAAAGAATTGCCTGCGGTTGAGCATTTCAGCTTTCTCCCTTCTGGTTTGCCCCGAGCACGACCACACGCGCCCCTTTGGGAACGCGGTTGTAGAGATCGATGATGTCGTGGTTCAGGAGGCGAATGCAGCCGGACGACACTGGTTTGCCGATGGACCAGGGTTCGTTTGTCCCATGAATGCGATAGAGCGTGTCCTTGCCGTCTTTGTACAAATAAAGCGCGCGAGCGCCGAGTGGATTATGGAGACCTCCGTCGAGTCCCTTCGCATAAGGACCATAGCGTTCCGGCTCGCGCTTGATCATATCGGGTGTCGGGACCCAGCCGGGCCATGCCGCCTTTCGCAATATGTCTGCCTGTCCCTCGAACTCTAGTCCGGCTTTGGCGACGCCAACTCCGTAGCGCATGGCTTTGCCGCCTTCCATTACCAAATAAAGGAACCGGTTCTGGGGATCGACGATAATGGTC
The DNA here is from genome assembly GCA_002919265.1 of Hyphomicrobiaceae bacterium. GTDB lineage: Bacteria > Pseudomonadota > Alphaproteobacteria > Rhizobiales > Hyphomicrobiaceae > ZC4RG25. The sequence goes on from PKEY01000057.1 coordinate 1,845, forward strand.
CCAACGGGCTCATCCGTTTGATAATCGACGATTTGGCGCAGATATCGGGGATCTATTTTTGAAGTATCGACGGCGGGTATGATCGTCCCATTGTCGTTGATCTCACCGTATGGGTTGGAATGCGCGCCGCTCTGACTCGCTTGGCTTGCCTCCGCGACGCCGATTACGGATTGAGTCGTTGCGGTGCATGCAGACGTGGCGACCGGCGCAGAGGCAAGTAGGATGATGCGCAGGAGTTTGTTCAACGCGTCGCACGTGTCAGCGAGTGTGTACAAGCTTGCCTCCTTACCTTTCGACACTCAGTTTCTTCAGATTGGATTGCAGGGTTTCGAGGGATATTTCGCCTAGGTGGGCTTGGATCAACTTTCCGCCTGCGTCGACGAAAAGTGTTGCCGGAAGGCCGGGTGCGCCGTAGTGGCGAGCGAGGTCGCCGAGCGGATCAAGGAGCACGTTAGCAAGCTCAAGCCCGGCTTCCGCCAGATATCGTTCGATGGTCTCAGGAGGTTCGGACTGATTGACGAACAGAAACACAACCTCATCAGATGCTGCAGAAACCCTTGCCAACGTCGGCATCTCTCGCCGGCACGGGGGACACCAGGAGGCCCATAGATTTATTACGACGGGCTTGTCGCCCGTTGGTCTGAGTGCGTACTGTGTGCCTTCCAGCGTGGTAAAATCTCTTTCGGGAAGGGTAATTTCGCGAGTGGACCCGACAAGCTGCGCCGTGATGATCCAGGCGATCAAGCCTACAGCTATCGGCGCAAGCGCCCAGAGACGCTGCCGGGTCGATTTCAGTCCAAATGAGAGGCTGACCGCAATCGTAAGCGCGCCGGCGATCCAATTGAAACCGCCCTGCCATAACGCAAGTGCGCGGAACGGACCATCTGCGAATTGGGGCCAATGAGTTGCGACGTGCCCAGCGCGGGCCGTGACGACGGCGCTGATGAGGCTGAACCAGGACCAATTCTCAAGCCTTTCGTCAACGCGGCGGGCAAGGAAGCCAGACGTGAGCAGAAAGCCGAGAATGCCCGCGACGACGGCAAACCGATCTGCTGCCAGGACGAGCGGTCCGAACGAAACAGCGGCCATTTCAGAAACTCCGGACCATCGCCGCCGACTTGGACAGGAGTTCGGCCGTCACCTCACCAACGAGGCGGGTTCCTGCGACTTCCCGGGCGTGGCGATCGAAAAATATCATCGTCGGTGGACCGGCGACGCGGAGCTGCTGCATTAGCTCGGTGCTCTCTTTACGCAGAGTAGAAAGGTCTGCCTTTACAAGGTGGAGACCTTCGAGACTTTGTTTGACCCCGTCCTGAGTGAGAATGGATCGCTCAATGGTACGACAGGTGATGCACCAATCCGCTGTGAAATAAACCAAGGTTGGCTTTTGGCCGCTCGCGGAGCGGAGCTCGTTTTGCAGCTCGGAGGCTGATGCGATGCTCGCAAACTGCAGTTCGGTATTTTTGCTCGATCGAGAAGAGTTTGCGAGTGTGGCGAGGGGCTGCCACGGATCTGTCGATCCTATCGCGGCTCCGATGATCAGAATAGTTCCGTAGATGACCGCCATGAGCCCAGCAGTTCGAGCCAGTATGGGGAGTCCACTGTTGCCCCTAGCAGCGCTGAAGGCCCATGTTCCTGTACCGATCAAAAGTGCGGCCCAGAGAACGAGATCTAAGCCTGCAGGCAAGAGCGGCGCCGATATCCAGATTGCGGTGGCGAGAAAGCCGATGCCGAAAATAGCCTTTACGTATTCCATCCAGGCGCCAGCTCGCGGCAAAATGCTCGCGCCCATCGTTCCGACCACTATAAGCGGAATGCCCTTCCCTATTCCCAGGGCAAAAAGGGCCGCGGCTCCGAGGAGCATATCTCCTGACTGTGCGATATGGAGAAGCGCACCGGCGAGTGGAGCGGTCACGCAGGGGCCGACGATGAATGCCGAGGAGAACCCCAGAACGGCCACCGACTTCTTCGATATTTCAAGTCTCCCGGTTCTTGCGGCAATCCAATTGACCCAGCCGGCAGGTAGCTGCAGCTCAAAAAGCCCGAACATTGCCAGCGCCAGCAGAACGAAAACGATGGAAACGGCGCCTGTCGTAAATGGTGACTGCAAGACCATCTGCAGGTTCTGGCCGGACCAGCCTGCGAATGCTCCGAGCAGTGAGAAGGCTGAAGCAAAGGAAAGGACGTAGATTGCGGACAAAAAGAAGCCCCGGCGGGCGGTCAGCCGGTCTCCTTCGCGTGCCAGCGTGCCGGCAAGAATGGGATAAATCGGGAAGACGCAGGGGGTGAATGCAATGAGCATCCCGAAGCCCAAGAAGCTGAGGACGACCAGCAGCGGACCTCCCTTACGGAGCAGCGATCGAACGAGCCCCTCTTCTTGAGCGAGGCTGAATCCCGTCGCGGGTTCCTCCGGTGCCCCAGCGGAGGCGGCGGCATCAGGGCTTGGAACGTTGGCGGAGGTATCAGTGTGGCTCGAGACCGCGAGCGTCAGGGGATCGATGCGCTTCGTCTGCGGCACGTAGCATATGCCGTTCTCCTGGCAGCCCTGATATGTGATCTCGATCGGTTGATTGGAGGCGCCAGGAACCGTGGCAGTGGCCCGCTCGTAATAGACCTCCGTTACTCCAAAGATGGGATCCTCTTTGGCGATCCCCTGTGGTGTTTCGACTTTGCGCTCCGATCCATCGGCGCTTCTTGCACTGATGCGCGCGCGATAAAGGTAATAGCCATCGGCGATCGTCCAATCGAAGCGCACGCCTCCGTCAGCGATCTTCGAGACTTGAAGCTGGAAGGCCTCATCGGCGGACAGCGGATCTGCTGTGACAGGTGCGGCAAAGATGCCAAGAAACACCAGGCTGAGAATGACTAATCTCATCCTCTCCACCTCCGATTGCACGTTAGGCGTTCTACGCGGACGCGCGGTGCCTGGAGGTGGAGGTGTCGCTGGGAGCTTAAGGCAGCCTTAAGCCCCGAATGCCACCCGCGAGGTGCGTACGGAATGACACACCATGCGGATATTGGTTGTAGAAGACGATCCCCTGTTGCTCGACGGGTTAGCCGTCGGGCTTGGGCTCAAGGGGTTTACGGTAGATGCCGTCGCTAACTGCGAGGACGGCCGCGCCGCTGTTCGCGCGCAGCGATATGATGGCATCGTGCTCGACGTCATGCTTCCCGACGGTTCGGGGTTCGATCTCCTGAAAGAACTCCGCGATGCCAAAGACGGCACGCCAGTGCTTCTCCTCACGGCACGCGACCAGGTGCCGGAACGCATTGCGGGTCTCGACGCCGGCGCAGACGACTACGTCGGCAAACCATTCGATCTCGACGAGCTGGCTGCACGACTGCGCGCCATTGCTCGCCGCGGCGCCGGGCGTGCCACTGCGCATCTCGAATGGCGGGGTGTGGTGCTCGATCCAGCGTCTCTGACGGCAACGAGAGACGGTGTACCCCTGAAGCTCACGCGGCGCGAATTCGCCGCGCTTCGCGCCCTCATGGAACGCCCCGCGGCCACTGTCTCGAAGGCGGCCCTGGAGGAGGCGCTATACGGTTGGCAGGAGGAGGTCGAAAGCAACGCGGTCGAGGTTCATATCCATCATCTGCGGGCCAAGCTGGGACAGGATTTCATCAAGACGGTCCGTGGGCTGGGTTATAGACTTGCGGAGGGAGGCGCGTGAATTCCATTCGTAGCCGGCTCCTCGGAATTCTCATCGGTACCACGTTGTTCGTGTGGCTTGCGGCCATCGCTTGGATCTACACGAGCACGCAGGCCGAGGTGGAGCGAGTGCTCGATGCACGTCTGACCGAAGCAGCGCGCATGGTGAACTCGCTGCTGGCAGATCACCGGATCGAGATAGCTTCTCAGGGGAATGTCGCCACGTTGACCACCCTAGCAAATCTTGCCGCAGCGAAGGCTTATGAGCGGCAACTCTCCTGCCAGATTTGGTCGCTCGATGGGACGCTCGTTGCTCGATCCGAAAGTGCCCCCGAGCTGCCGCTGACGAATGCGATGCAGGGCTTTTCGGAAGACATCGTTGATGGCGAGACTTGGCGTGTTTTCACAATTGAAAATGCTGAGCTCGGCGTTCGTGTCATGGTGGGCGATAATCTGCGGATGCGCGAGCGGCTCGTCGGCGATGTCGTGAAGGGGATGGTACATTCGGCGGCCCTGGCCATACCTTTTCTCGTCGGGATGATTTGGCTGAGTGTCAGCCGCGGGCTCATGCCACTGAGCGATATGGCGCGCGCGCTCTCGCAACGATCGGCGAACGAGCTCACGCCTTTACCGAGTGCCGGAATTCCCAAGGAAATCGCTCCGGCTATTGAGGCAATCAACGACCTTTTCGGACGGGTGGAGGCGGCTCGTGAACGGGAACGGAGTTTTACGGCCTTTGCAGCGCACGAATTGAAAACGCCGCTTGCGGGCCTCAAGACCCAGGCTCAAGTCGCGCTGTCGAGCACGGATGGGGCTGTTCACGCCAATGCACTCCGGCAGATTGCGGCCGGTGTTGACCGGACGAGCCGGTTGGTCAAACAGCTGCTGGATATGGCAGCACTCGAGGCGAGCGATGCGCGACCATGCCATTCGTATGAAAGTATGAACCATCTTGTGAGCTCCGTGGTCGCGGATTTGCTTCCCTTGGCATCCGCGCGAGGTATTCCGATAAAACTCGAGAGCTCGGAACAGGACGTGCGGGCCAAAGTCGAACCGCACTTTTTCGTTCTCGCGCTCCGCAATCTGCTCGAGAACGCACTGGACCACGCGAATGACGTGGTGACGTGCCAGGTGCTCGACCTGGGGAAGGAGGTCCGGGTCGTCATCGAAGACGATGGCCCAGGTATTCCCGAGCCGGAACTGGAATTAGTAACCGCTAAATTCGTCCGTGGCCGCCACAAATCAGCAACCGGAAGTGGCCTCGGTTTGGCGATTGCGAAGGTCGCCATGGCCCGCATCGGCGGCAGGCTCACGCTTCATAATCGGAAACCTACTGGCCTTGCTGCTACGCTTGAAATCCCTAATCGAGCTGCGTGACCAGGCAGACACAATCCCAAAGCGCGAGCTGCAAACCAGATGACCGGACTATGAACCGCTCCGGGTTTGTCGGAGGCTCCAGATCTTGAGAGATTGGAGCCATGGAGAATCACAAGACGTCCCGTAAGTTTTCGCCTGAGGTGCGTGAGCGCGCCGTACGGATGGTGTTTGAGCACGCGCCCGAGCACACGTCGCAGTGGGCGGCCATTACCTCGATTGCCGTCAAGATCGGCTGCACGGCGCAGACGTTGCATACCTGGGTGCGACAGGCAGAGCGCGACCAGGGCCTGCGAGCCGGTCTGACAACGGACGAGCGCGAGCGCATGAAGGCACTGGAGCGCGAGAACCGCGAGCTGCGGCAGGCCAACGAGATCCTGCGCAAGGCCAGCGCTTATTTTGCCCAGGCGGAGCTCGACCGCCGATGGAAGCCATGATCCGCTTTGTCGATGCGTACCGCGATGAGCACGGGGTCGAGCCGATCTGCCGCGTACTGGCGATTGCCCCGTCGACCTATCACGCCCATGCGCGCCGCCGCGAGAACCCGGAGACGGCACCTGCACGGGTCAAGAGGGATGCTCAGCTGATGAGCGAGATCCGCAGGGTTTTCGATGACAACTTCCAGGTCTATGGCGTGCGCAAGATCTGGCGGCAGATGCAGCGGGAGGGCTTCGAGGTGGCCCGATGCACGGTCGCCCGGCTGATGCGGAAAATGGGTTTGCAAGGGGTGATCCGCGGCAAGCGGGTGCGCACAACGATCGCTGACAAGACAGCCATCTGCCCGCTCGATCGCGTCAATCGGCAGTTCCGGGCGCCGCGGCCGAACATGCTGTGGGTGTCGGACTTCACCTACGTCGCCACCTGGTCCGGGTTCGTCTACGTGGCCTTCGTGATCGACGCCTACGCCCGGCGCATCGTCGGCTGGCGCGTCAGCCGGTCGGCGCACGCGGGCTTCGTGCTCGACGCACTGGAGCAGGCCCTGCACGATCGTAGGCCCCTCTCGGGCAGCGGCCTCGTCCACCACTCCGACCGCGGCGTGCAGTACCTGTCGATCAAGTACACCGAGCGGCTCGCCGAGGCCGGTCTCGTGCCATCTGTCGGCAGCGTCGGCGACAGTTACGACAACGCGCTCGCCGAGACGATCAACGGGCTCTACAAAGCCGAGGTGATCCATAGGCGCGGGCCGTGGCGGTCGCTGGAAGCCGTCGAGTACGCGACCCTCGAATGGGTCGACTGGTTCAACAACCGCCGCCTGCTCGCGCCGATCGGTAACATCCCGCCGGCGGAAGCCGAAGCCAATTACCACGCCGGCCTGGAGGAACCGGCACTCGCAGCATGACTCAAACGAAACGGCCTCCGACAATACCGGGGCAGTTCACCTGCTGCTAAGGCAACCTATCATTGCGTTGACCCTCGTCCCGGCCGCGCTTCATTCACCTTTGCGCGGCCGAGCAGGCCTCGCCCCCGCGATGCACGTTCAGATCGCATAGCGTACACCACGCTACACCTCGAGGTGGATGAGTCGGCGCCACCACTTCTTGAACGTCTCGAGCTAAAGGTTGCAATCGATCACGACTATGTCGCACACGTAGATCTGCGGTCTACGATGCGAGAGCATCACATAACGGCAGAGATTTTCGATCTGGAGTTCACCCTAACGTTTCCGAGAATCGCCAGCGGCACTTCCAATGTAACCAGCGGGGAAGAGAAGAATGCCGGCGTGGCGAGCGATCAAGTGTCGGTCGGCCTTCCGGCCCAGGCTGGGAAGGTTCGGTTGCGGTCCAACATAGCCCTAAAGGCTTCCTGGCGGAACGTGCCAGGTGATCTGGTTATTAAATACCGGTCGAGTTGGTTCGATGATCGGTCGAGGGAGTACTCAAAATGGCAGTACGACGAATGGGTCTATTATAAGGACTGCCCGTACTGTCATCGCAGCCGGTACGAATTTAGAACGCAGGGATGCGAGTATTCCGCTTGTCTTTGGCAGCGTGCCTATCCGACCATTCAAGCGGGGCGTTCCGTTTCTGCATCTACCCGAACGAGCTTAGCTTTCCAAGGAAGTGCTTCGCCGACTTCGTTAAGCCCACCCCGCAGCACAGAGAGAGGCGTGTGAGTTGGCGGGCGCTCATAGGATGGGCACTGCGAGCTGTCCACATGCAGAGGTTCTAACAGAGATGCCGTGGGCGCGACAAGTCGAGCGGGATGGCTTTCTCTTCACGGGCCTGCAGTCGTCTGCTCAACGGGTCTCAGTCCAAACGAAGAGCTGGAGAACCTGTCGCTCGACCGACTGAGGCCTCAAGTCGGGTAAGGTGCCGACGTGGATTTATCGGAACTTGGCGCTGGGGCAAGCGACAGATAACTTGGCGGGCGCTGGTCTGAGGCACCTGCTAATGCCCATTGCCGATCAGCCAGGTGGCCTCGAAGTCGCCTTCGATGTTCTCCATATGCGCCTTTTCTCGGACAGATCGGAACAACCGCAGCAAGAGCCGGAACTCCTGGATGTGCTGTTGCCTGGTGGGCGAGAGAACCCAACGCTCAAGTGTGGCTGTTCTCGACCGGTTGCATGGGTTTGGCTCCAGCCGCACGGACGCCATATCGATCCCAGCGCTTCTCACATGGTGCGATCAGGACCGAGATGTGCGCTACCCGCTTGCAGCAGCGATCATCAGGTTCGCGCACCGTGCCAAAGAAACCGGTAGTCAGGTCTGGTCGGAACAGGCGAGAGCACTCCTCGCCAATGCGCCCGATCCCAAAAGCGTGCTTACGGAATTCGTCGCGCGGTTTCGGCCGCAGAGCTGGAGCGGCTCGCGAGCTGCGCTCATGGAAGAGAATGCTAGACTGCTGGACAACCTTCCAGACAGCTCTGGCGAACTGATGGCGTATGTGGCCGATGCGAAGGCCCAACTTGCGCGAGAGATTGCCTCCGAGCGGCAGCAGGAGACAGAGTACGATCGACGAGCGGTTCGAATAACTCTGGAGCGTGTACGTGCCGCCAAGATCCACATCCGACTGCTTGGTGATGTCCGCACCAAGGAATACACCGGCGTCCCCTCTTCGAGCGACAGCAGCGAACCAACGAAGTCGGCACTGATGGTGACCTGAACGCGCTGCTTAGGTCCAGCAATTGGAGCCTATCGCGGCCTCTGGAGTGGTGCCGACGCAGCGTGATCGGCGAGCTGAATTGGGCACCCGCTGCTCTTGTGCAAGCAATGTCACGGGAAACAACACTTAAACATCTTTTCGTCCAATAACGTACCGCCAACCTGACACTCGCAACACGCCAGCGCGGTATTTTTGGAGACCAAGTTCCGGCTCAAGCCTCCTTAGTGCCCGCCGGACAGCTTCCCTGTGCTTACGCTGGATTGTTTCACCTGGAAAGGCGAGTTTCGCCAACTCCTCGACTGTAAACCTTCTGTTTGGCTGTGCTTCAAACGCCTCGGCAACGCAGCGTTGCACTCGTCCCAGGCCACGGCTCACGACACGACCTTATCCAATCAACTTCTTCAATGCTGCACTTCGCTTCTCGAGCGCTTTTGTTGTCTCGTTCGCTAAGTGAGCAGGCCCCGCGGTTTCGAGCAAAGCCACGCGCCCCTGAACCTGAGCCACCGAGTTCTTCTTAGCTCGATCGCAAACCATCACGAGCCAATGTCCTGGCCATCTCACGGGTAAAAATACCAGTCTTCAGGCCCAATCATGCTGGGATCGATGCTGGCCTTAAGCTGACGGCTGCTGATACCGAGCTTCTTTCGGTACTTAGCAATTTCCTCTTGGGCGATACCGAGCCATCGGTCGGGATTATCGCATGCAGAGAAGGCTGCCCGCCATCCCTGAACGAAGGCCGCTAGCCGAGCAAGCGCCTCCACCGCTAGAGGGAAGGCCTCCTTCTTCGGCAGTTCAAGAGGATAGACGAGCTCCTAGACGCGCTCATCAAGTTCGGCCAGCCTCTTCGAGCGCGCCGGATCGCCTCGTTATGTGTCGCATGCTTCTGCGCCCGCGCAGGAGCGATATAGGGAAGCTTCAGGTTCGGCGTTTCGAACATGCCCGCGGTCTCCTGACGAATTCTGACGGGGCGAGCATGATGCAGCTCCGGAATGCGGGGATAACTTTGCTCCCCGGGCATGACCAGCCGCTACTCCGGCTCCTCCCAGTCGCCGCGAGGTGGCTCAGCGTGACGTGCCCTGTGCGGGCTTGCAGAACGCCGCGTGCAACGCCTCCACGACCGAAAGCACTTCCGGGCGCGTGATGCGGTAGTAGACTGTCGTC
>PKEY01000046.1 GCA_002919265.1 Hyphomicrobiaceae bacterium
GTTGGGCTGCCGCCCTGAGTGCACGGAGCATGTGTCGGGCAGGAACACGATCGGGGCTTCGAGGCCCTTCGCGCCGTGCACGGTCATGACGCGCACCTCGTCGCGGCCGTGCTCCTGATCCCGCTTGATTTCGAGCCGCAATTTGCGCAGCCAGACAAGGAAGCCTTGCAGCGACGGCGGATGCCGCTCATCGTATTGGAGGGCAAGGTTCAGGAACTCATCGAGCGGCTCCGCTGCTTCCGGCCCAAGCCGCGCCAGCATGCGGGTCCGCATGCCTTCGTTTTCGAGGATGTTGGCGAAGAACTCATAGGGCGGACGGTAGTCGGCCTCCGCCCGCCAGCGGCGCAGCGTCGAGGCGGCTGGCTCAAGGCGCGGGTTCTCCTTCGCCGCAGCAAGAAGGGCGCTCCAGAGCGAGCCGTTCCGGTTGGGCGCGAAGCTCAGCAGGTCCTCGTCCGTCAGCCCGAAGAGGGGAGATTTCAGCACCGAGGCTAGCGCCAGATCGTCCTCGGGCAGGATGACGAATTCGCCGAGGGCAATCATGTCCTCGACCGCCAGCTGCTCCGTCAGCTGCATGCGGTCGCTGCCGGCAACGGGGATGCCGCGCGCCTTGAGCGCCGCAACCATCGGCGCCGCGAACGGTTTACGCCGGCGCACCAGGATGAGGATGTCGCCGGGTCGGATCGGTCGATTTTCAGACTCCAGCCGCTCCCCCGTGTCGAGCCAGTCCTTGATGGTGTCCGCGATTCGGTTTGCGAGCCGGACAACGGGCGATTGCGTCACCTGATCGTCAAGAGGCGACCAAGCCTCCGCCGGCTGATTCTCCAGCCAAACCTCCGTTGGCCAGATTTCAACGAGTCCCGCGTGTCCGATGCGTCGGGCCTGATGTCGGACCTTTGCGGCGGCCGCGGAAAGTCCCGGCGTGCGTGTCGGGTCGGCGAACACGCGGTCGACACTTTCCAGCACCGCCGCCGTCGAGCGGAAGGAAAGCGTGAGCGGCACCGTTTCCCATTTCAGACGGGCGGCGCGGGCGCGCTCGGCGAACAACTGTCCCGTTTCGGCGAAGAGCTTCGGGGCGGCGCCCTGGAAGCTGTAGATGGACTGCTTCTCGTCGCCGACGGCAAACACCGTGCGCTGGACCTCGTGGGCGCCCCTGCCGGCAAAGAATTCCTCCGCCAGGCTTTTGACGATGGCCCATTGGGATGGGCTCGTGTCCTGTGCTTCATCGACGAGGATGTGCTCGAGGCCGTTATCGAGCTTGTAGAGCACCCACTGGGTCCAGTCGGACTTCTTGAGCAGACTCTCCGTTCGCGCGATGAGGTCGTCGAAATCGAGTGCGGCGCCGCGCGCTTTCGAATCGGCGTAGCGCTGGCTCACGGCATCGGCGAGCCGCCACAAGGCGAGCGTTGCGTTGATGAGCGTGTGGGCGACGCGTTCTTCGCAGAGCCTCACGAATTCAGACTGTGCGTTCGTGAGGGTGGCATAGAGACCGGGGTCGCGGTCCTGCAACGCCTTGGTCATGAGCCGCGTGCGCGGCGTGCCGCCGGTGGTGAGAAAGTAAGCCTTCAGATCCTCGATCCGCAGCTTGGGATCGGTCTTCGTCAACGCCGGGCGGAGAAGGTCCGCACAGCTCGCATCGGATTTGCTGCCGCCCGAAAGGATATCGACGGCCCGCCTCAGTTCGTCATCCGACAGTACGGAGGCCAGACGGGCCTCGACTGTGGTGAGGTCCGGGGTGGTGACACCGATCGCAACGCGATAAAATTCGGCGGCATCCTGAAAGGCATCGCCATCGCGTGCGCCGAGCCGCGAAAGAGCCATCAGCCACTCGCGCTTCCCAAGGGCATCCTGCAGCGCCTTGTCGAAACCGTCGTCTGCCGCGTAGGCGATGACGGTGCGAAGCGCTTCGCCGAGGACGCCTGCATCCGGGGCTGTCGCAGCGACCAGCACGTCGTCGATGGACTGACGCAGCAGCTCGCTCGCAGCTTCCTCATCAAGGACGGTGAATCCGGGCGGAACGCCGGCTTCCAGCGGAAAACGCTGCAAGATGCGTTCGCAGAAGGCGTGAATCGTCTGAACCTTGAGCCCTCCCGGCGTTTCCACGGCGCGGGCGAAAAGCTGACGGGCGCGGCGCAGCTCTTGCGCCGCGGGCTCGCGATCCAGAAGCTCCGTCAGCTTTCTAACCAAATCTTCATCGGAGCACGTCGCCCATTTCGACAGCTCGTCGAAGACGCGCTGGGCCATCTCGGCCGCGGCTGTCTTCGTGAATGTGAGGCAGAGGATGCGGTCGGGCGCTGTTCCGGCGAGCAGCAGTTTCAGCACGCGCATCTTCAGCACGTGCGTCTTGCCGGCGCCGGCGTTGGCGCTCACCCAGGCCGAAGTGTCCGGCTCCGAGGCGAGATGCTGGGCTCGCTTGGTCGTCGTCAGGGCGAGGTCCACGACGTTACTCATCGCCGCCTCCCTCGGCTTCGGCGCCGATCCACTCGCTCACGCGCGCAAGGTGCTTGTAGTCGTCGTACCGGTAGTCGTAGGACGGGCGGCGCACGGCGCGATATGGCGTTGACGGATTGTCGAAGGTCGCGATCAGCCGCTCCAGACCTTTCCGCGTGGCTTCGATGATAGCTTCGACCTCCTGGTCGATTGTGACCTCGCTTCCCGGCGGTTCGCCGCCTGACGCCGAGATGTAGCGCAGCTTGGCGATGCGCGTGTCCTGGACGCCGGCAAATCCGCCGTTCGCGGCAATCAGGGCCTCCAAGGGAAGCTGCGGTGCCAATCCCTCGCGGGCGCGTTTGGCGAGGCGCTCGATGCTGTTCTTGCTGCCAGTCTTGTAGTCAGTGATGACAAGGCCGTCGGGACAAACGTCGACGCGGTCAGCCCGCGCTGTCAGCGTGAACGGGCCAGCGGGGCCGCTCAGCACGTATGAGCCCGAAACTTCGGCGAGGACGCGCGCAACGCCTTCGCGGCGGCCCGGCTCCGTGCTGGCGAACCAGCGGGCGAAACGTTCAAGCCGCGGCACCCAGAACGCCGCAATGCGCGGGTTGCCGGTGTACTCGGTCAGGATCTGGTCGGCCAGCGCGAGAAGTGCGGCAGCTGCATTTTCCGGCACCTGCTCGGGATGGTCCTTCGCGAAGCGGCGCAGCGCCTCGTGCACGATCGCGCCACGGAGCGCAGCACCCGGTTCGGCGCCCAGCAAAGGAAGCGGCTCCAGCCGCAGGATATGACGGGCGAAAATCGCGTAAGGGTTCGTGATCCACCGCTCGATGTCGCTCACCGACAGGCGCCGCGGCCGTAGCTCCACGGCAGGGCAGGGCGATGGCGCGGCGATTCGCGGCACAGGCTCCGTCAGCTCCTTCGCGCGAGCCCAGCCAAGCCATGGCCGATCCGGCGCGAGAGCATCCCGCAGCCCTAGGCCGTCGAGCAGAGCCTTGATCCGCAGCAGCCAGCGCGAGGGCACGGTCGGCGCGCCGTCCACCTTTTCCGCACGGGTCAAATAGACGGTGGGGACACCGAGAAGCTGGGAGAAGTCGTGGGCTGCGTAGCCGATATGCTCTTCAGGCTGCGGTAGGCCTATTTGCGTGCGCATCGGCCGGTTCACCCACGGGCCGGTGTCGGACGTTTCAGGCCACGTTCCCTCGTTCAGACCACCGATGACAACCACGTCCGGACACTGCAGCCGCGCTTCGAACGGTCCCCAGATAAAGAGGCGCGGATGCGTCGGGTGAGCCTGACGAACATTCACGTCAGACGCGAGGCTGCGGTAGAAATCCGGGTAGTCGCGCGCCGAGACTGCCGGTGCACTGAGGGTCGGATCGAGGAGACCGGTGAAAAGGGCGGCCGCGGCTTCTCCGGCGTCGCCCTGCCACAAGGGGGAGCGTGGCGCTGCATCCTCCTCGGAAAGGCGCGCAAGCTCTTCCGCCACCTCCACGTGGGCACGGACGAAATCGGCGAGCGGCTGGTCGCCCGGGCGCGCCGCCAGGTCGAGGAGCGGCTGATAGGCCGACTTCAGGCGGTTGAGGAGATCGCGGGCAGCGTTCCAGTCGGCATCCCGCAGGCGGGTAATAGCCTGGTGCCGGCGCATCCGGGCGGCGATCTGGGCGGAAGCCCTTTCGATGGCCAGCTCGATGCCGTCGAGGCCTCGCCCAAGATAGTCCGTGCGGAAAGCGATCAGCTCCAACGCCCGAGCGGCTTTACGCGCGTCGCCGGCTGGCAGACCCAGCTGCGTCAGAGGATGCTTGAGCAGCGCCATGACAGCCGCCGGCTCGAAGTCGCGCGCGAAGGCTTCGACAACAAGGTCAAGAAGCGCCCCCGGCGGGGTCTTCCGCAGCGGCTTGCCTGCGGAGTCGTCGACGAGGATGTGCCAATGTTCGAGCCGATGGGCGACCCGGCGCGCAAGTGTACGGTCCGGGGTGATGAGCGCGGCGGTGCGATCTGGCGTCTCCAGCGCTTCCCGCAAGATCAGCGCGATGACCTCGGCTTCGTCCTGAGCCGTCGGCGCCTCAATGAGCGATACCCCATCAAGGGCACTTCGGATGGTGTCACGGTCCGCCTTCGCAACGAATGCGCTCCAGGCATCGGTCGTGCTCGCCGGCCGCAGGGCCTCGCTGATCAGCCTGGCGCGCGCAGACTTGGCTTTATGGGTCGCCAAATTCGGCAGGGGCCGTACCGCCTCACGCGGAACATTGAGCCGGGAAAGCAGCTTGGCGAGGCCATGCTGAGGATGCTCCGGGTGAGCATGAACCGCCGCCCAGCCCGCATCATCAAGCATCTGATCGAGCCCGGGCAGCACGATCGCTCCGTTCTCGAGACCGAGCACCACCTGCATGAGCTCGGCCGTGGCCGGAATGCTGCCTGTCACGCCCGCAACGATGACAGGGCCAGATGGCGGGTTCGCAATGAGCCGTTGGGCTTCTGCGCGAATGAGGCGATTGCGCCTCTCCATGGGTGAGAGAAGGCCGCGTTCCCTGAGATATTCCGGCCACCAGTCGACGATGATCTCCAGGAAGCGCAGTGTTTTCTGCCAGTGCTCGGAGAAGGTGTCGGGCACCAGCTCGTGCAGCTTTGAAAGCTCGGCTCCCTCTGTCTCGACCATGTCGATGAACCGGCCCAGCTCCTTCGCGAGGCTGGCGGCCTGGGCCGGGGTATTCATGCCTGCTCCGACGTAAGGGGGTGGTGCCAACGGATCATCGTCGTACACCGCGATGGTTTGGGCCCACTTGAGCACGAGCTGCGTCAGCACGAGCCTGCGCTCGAGCTCGCTGATGGCAGGCGGGATGGCCGCCGGCATTTCGGCGGCATCGACGAAGCCTGACAGCAGCATCAGGTCCTCGTCGGCGGTCGCAATCGGCCGGATTTTCGGGAGCAGAACGGCCGATTTACCCGAGGCCTCCCGGAAGGCCTCCTGCAGGGCCCGCGCCGCCCGGCGTGTAGGCAGGAGAAGAGTGATCTCGGGCAAATCAAGCGGATCGGGTGGCTGGCCACCTGGCTTCGGCAGCTGGCCCGTCAGGACGGCTCTGGCCAGTGCCGGCAGGAACGGCTCCCCCGGCGGGATTGTGAAAACGCGCGCTGCTGGTTGCGGCGTGGTCGCCGCCGTAGAATGGCTCTTTGTTCCGCCCTTAGGCGGCATGGCTTCCACCCAGCAGCTGTTCGGCCTCGCTCAGTGCGGCTGGCGTGCCGATGTGCATCCAGATGCCATCAAGGCGGATGCCGTAAAGCCGGCCCTTTGCGATGGCCTCATCCCAGAGCTTGTTGAGGGAGAATGCGCCGTCCGGCGCGTTGGCAAATAGGCGAGGGTGGGCAATCGAAACGCCGGTAAAGACGAAGGGAGCCAGCTCCCTTTCTGGCCGCCGCCGTAGAAGGCCGTCCGGAGACATCACAAAATCTCCGCGCCCTTCATAACCGACACTACCCGAGGCCAGCGCAAGCAGCATCAGGCAATCCATGCGCTCGGGGTCGAAAGCGCGTGCGAGGCGCAGGATATTGGGCTGCACCCCCTCTACCCAGACGCTGTCCGAGTTGTGGATGAGGAAAGGCTCGGAGCCCAGCAGGGGCAGCGCTTTTTGCACCCCGCCGCCAGTGTCGAGCAGGGTATCACGCTCATCAGAAATTTCGATCTGTGGCCGCTCGCGGCCCTTGAGGTGCGAGATCAGCTGATCGGCGCGGTAATGCACATTGACGACAGCCTTCTCGACTCCAGCTTCAGCGAGCTTATCTAGGACGTGGTCGATCAGTGGACGTTGCTGTAACCGGACCAACGGCTTCGGGACAGCATCGGTGAGAGGACGCATGCGCACGCCCAGGCCAGCGGCCAGCACCATTGCCGTTTTCGGTACCCACGTCATATTCGTCTCGCTGCCGAGCTTGCTGCTGTCACGCCTTAACCGGAACCGGGTAGCGCGCGGTTATCAATAGGAAAGTTCGCTTCGAACCACTTTTTCAGTGGGAGAAGCTTTGGGTGCGCCAGATCGCGCTCCAGATATCGCCAGATGCGGGGAATGTGGCGCAAGTACCCGTTCTTGCCGTCCCGCCGGGAAAGGCGTGCGAAAATGCCGAGGATCTTGGTGTTGCGCTGGGCGCCGAGGGCGGCATAGGCGAAATCGAACGTGGCCTGATCGAAATCGGGCTCGCGCGCAGCCACGGTTTGGCAGTAGTGCCGGTAAAGCTGCCGCTCCAGCGATTCCGGCACTTCGATGCGGGCATCTTGCAGGAGCGAGACGAGATCGTAGGCGACCGGACCTTCGAGGGCGTCCTGGCAATCGAGGATGCCGACGCGCTGTAGCCCTTTGCGATGAGGCATCCAGAGGAGGTTGGGGGAGTGGTAATCTCGCAGAATCCAGCCGGTTGGTAGCTTCAGCAACTCATCGAAGATCGCGTCCCACAAAGCGAGATATTCCGCGCGCGTTGTATCGGGTGCTGGGCTGCCTTTAAGGGCCGGCCAATACCAGTCTAGCAGCAGCTCGACTTCGATTTGGAGCGCCTGCTGGTCGTAGCGGGGAAGTGTGTGAGTGAAACCGTCTTCGAGCGGCGGAAAGTTCGGAACACCCTGTTCGCGGAGGTGAAGCAGGACGTCGACGGCGGCCCGCCAGAGTTCCGCTTGATCCGCACCCTGATGGACTGCCGGTCCAAAAACATCGTCGCCAAGGTCCTCGACGAGAAGCAAGCCGGCCGCGAAATCGTGCGTGTATATCTCGGGCGCTGAAAGTCCTGCCTGCCGCAGCGCTCTCGTGACGGCTACCCAGGGTCGGATGTCCTCAGCGAGATGGGCGATCCGGCTGTACGGCTTGCCATCCCGGATCGGCGGACCATCGGGTTGACGCGGCGCATCCATGAGAATTGCGCTGTTGCCATCACGCTTGAGGCGGGCGAAGCGGCGCGCCGAAGCATCCCCCTGGAGGTAGATGAGACGCGCATCCGACCAGCCTGACCGATTCAGAAACTCGGAGATCGCCTTGAGGCGAGCGACCCTAGGGTCCGCTGCGCCAAGTCCCTCGATCACAATGCGGCGCTCCGAAGGATCGAGGTCTGGCGCTTCCTCCAGCGTCACCTCAATACGGTCTGACGGCAGAAGTTCTTCGGCACGCTCCGGCCATTCGATCAGGGCCACGCCGTGGGCAATCTGCTCATCCAGCCCCAGCTCGCGCGCTTCTTCGGCGCTGCCGAGCCGATAGAGGTCGAAGTGGGCGATGGGGAACCGCGGCGAGTCGTAGATCTGCACAAGACTGAAGGTCGGGCTCGGCACCTCTAGCGCGTCGTCACCGACAATCGCGCGGATAATTGCGCGCGCCAGCGTCGACTTCCCGGCCCCGAGGTCGCCTCTCAAGGCCACAGCATCTCCCGGCCTGAGCGCAAACGCGAGCAGCTCTGCCAGATGGCGAAGATCGATCTCGCGCACGCGAGGGTGTGTCCAGGATGCCGTCATGCGGCGAGAGGAAAAGCCGCGCGCAGGTGGAACGTCAAGCCCGAGCTGCCATCGCCTCTGCCACGGTCAGCTTTTTCGAAACCTCGGGGAAGCGGACCGTTACCCGCGTGCCACGCCCTTGCTCGGACTCGAGCTTCAGCTCGCCGCCGTGCAGCTCCGCAAGGCTCTTCGAGATCGACAGGCCGAGGCCGACACCCCGGTGCTTCGAGCCGAAGCTGCGGCTTTCGAAACGCTCGAAGATGCGGTGTTGCAGCTCCTTGGGGATGCCGACGCCCTGGTCCTCCACGGAGAACACCATCATGCCGTTCTCGCGCCAGCACGAGACCTTGATGGTATCTCCAGGCTTGGAAAAGCCCACGGCGTTGGAAAGCAAATTGTAAATGATCTGACGAACGCGGCTTTCGTCTGCAATGAAGCCGACCGCGTCGTCAGCAATGGCGATATCGAGCGTCAGCCGGGCCCGGCTCGCGCGCTCGCGAATGCCCTGGATCGCGGCGTCGATGACATCGCGGACCTTGACCCGCGAGAGCTTGAGCTCGACCGCGCCAGCCTCGATGGTGGCGAGGTCGAGGATGTCGTCGATGATCGCGAGCAGCGTCTTGGATGAGCTGGCGATGTCGTTCACATACTCGCGCTGCTTCTCGTTCAGCTCGCCGGTGCGCGGACTGCTGAGCAATTCGCTGAATCCGATGATGTTCGTCAGCGGCGTGCGCAGCTCGTAAGAGACGTGGCTGATGAACTGGCTCTTGAGCCGGTCGGCGGCCACGAGGGCCTCGTTGCGCTCGGCAAGCGCCCGCTCGATGCGCTTCGAGGCGGTCACGTCGGCGAATGTGATCAGTGTGGCGCCGTCGGGCAGGGGCGCAGCAGTAAATTCGATCACACTGCCGTCCGGCCGCACCATCTGGCCTTCTACCTGCTCGCGATGGTCGGAAATGGAAGTGACAGCGCGGCTGATGCGCTTCCAGGTGCGCCGGTTCTCGAATTGCTCCGTCGCGTGATGGATGATCTCGTCGATGTGTGGCTGGGCATCGAGAAGCGGCGCCGGCAGCTTCCAGATGGTGGCAAAGGCCGAGTTGAACAGCTTGAGCCGTCCATTGGGGGCAAAAACGGCAACGCCTTCTTTTAGGTTGTCCAGGGTTTCCCTCTGGACGCTGATCAGGGCGTTATAGCGGCTTTCGAGCTGATAGCGCTCGGTGACGTCGTCGAAGAGATAGGTGATGCCCCCATCCGGCCGGTGCTCGGCCACGACGCGCAGCATCCGCCCGTCCGGCAGATCCCACCAGTCCTGCAGCTCGGGCTCCGATTGATAGAAGGTGAGCAGCTTCGTCTTCCAGCCGCGATAATCGACGATGGCGGGAAGGCGAGAGGTCTCCCGCAGCCGATCCAGAATTTCGCTGTGTGTCGGCTTCGTCGCGAGCCACTCGGCATCGAAATTCCAGAGCTGCTGGTAGGCAGCGTTGAAGAAGCTGAGGCGTTGGTCAGGGCCGAAGATCGCCACGGCCGTGGACACGCGATCGAGCGTGCGGTCGTAGGCAGCGATCTGCCGCTGAAGCTCGTCCTGCGCCGACTCGAGGTCCGTCACGTCGATGGCGGCAGCTGCGATGGTATCCTCAAGCGGAACAATGACAATATCATGAGGCTTGCGCTCGCCGCCGATGATGAGCGGCATACGCTTGATCGCAAGCTCGCGCTTCTTGAGCTGCGGTTCGAGGGCAGCCCGCTGACGGGATTCCAGCAGCTCGATCTGCCGTTCGCGAACCTCAGCCTCGTCCGCCGCCTCAACGGCCGCTACGTAGGCCTTGTTGACCCACTCGATCCGCCCATCGGGGCTGCGCAGCCACACGGGCATCGGGAGGGCATTGAGCAGGGCGCGGCTCGCCCGAATGTCGCGAGCCAGCTGACGGTGCTGGTCGAGGATCTTGATGAGATCACGCTTGTAGCCGGCTACATCACGCAGCCTAAGAACGGCGCGCGGGCCTGCCGCACGCCCATCCGCCTCCAGATGGCCACCGGCAGTCGTCTTCAGCAGAAGGTTGAACGGCCGACCGTCAGAGAAAAGAGCATCAAGCCCGACTTTGAGAGCTTCGGCAGACTCCGTATCGAGCCACGTTCCGAACCGAAGGAGATCCTGGTGATTCTCCGGCAGCCCGGCCACGGACGTCAGCGTATGGACCACGACCTTGAGGGGTTGACCCTGCTCCCAGAAGACGAGCACCTGTGGCTCGGCCTTCACGATGGCTTCCGCCGTTGCGAGATGGCGGCGCAGGGCGGCGGCTTCCGATTCCGCGCGTCGGACTGCCTGTCTCGCACGCCTGAGCAGGTAGTACACGAGGGCAATGGCCAGCACTGCAGCCCCGGCAGCCAACGCGACGAAGAAGAGGTGGCGAAGGCTGAGACCAGCAAGCGACGCGCCCTTCGAATCGACAAGACCGAGCGTCAGAACGATGATGCAAGCGAGGCTCGCCAGGAGAAGCGCGAGCATCTCCCGTCGGGTGGCGTCGGTCCGGCTCTGGGGATCTGCCACTTGCATCGCGTTCCGCGAATCTGATGGGTGCGCGCCAATCGGAACGCGAAACTCGGCGCACGGATGGATAGCCCCTGAAAACGAATCACTTTCGATTATGCGGAGGAAGGCTGGCCCTGGCCAGAGTCCGGGCGGCACGCCCGACCACAAAAATGAAGCGGGTGGAACGCCTTCTATAAGGCCGCCAAGAGCTTTAGGCGGCATAGAGGAGCGGGGGCTGATCGCCCCGCTCCCTCACGCTTCGTCAGTAGCGGTAATGGTCGGGCTTGAACGGCCCCTCGGGCGACACGCCGATGTATGCCGCCTGCTCTGGCGTGAGCTTCGTCAGCTTCGCGCCCACCTTCTCCAGGTGCAGCATGGCGACCTTCTCGTCGAGGTGCTTGGGCAGCGTGTAGACCTTCCGCTCGTACTTGCCCGGATTGGTGAACAGCTCGATCTGGGCCAGTGTCTGGTTCGTGAACGACGCGGACATGACGAATGACGGGTGTCCCGTGGCGTTGCCGAGGTTCACGAGACGGCCTTCCGAGAGAAGGATGATGCGCTTGCCGTCCGGGAATTCGATCTCGTCGACCTGCGGCTTGATGTTGGTCCACTTGAAATTCCGCAGGGCGGAGACCTGGATCTCGTTGTCGAAGTGCCCGATGTTGCAGACGATGGCGCGGTCCTTCA
>PKEY01000098.1 GCA_002919265.1 Hyphomicrobiaceae bacterium
TATCCCGCCTTTGGGCATTGTTGCCCTTCGGACCATACACCCCGGTGTAGATCCAGCAGGCGCCATCCGTCGAACCGTCATCCCGCATCTCGCCGAAGCTGGCGAGTTGCTCGCCTGCTTTGCGGACGACGTTGCCTTCGGCGTCCTTGAGGTCCACCAAGGCTTTGCCGTTGATCTCCTTAAGGAGTTCGTCAGCCGTCGGCGAGTACGGATCTGCGTAGTTCCAGCTCACATTGAGGAACTGCTCAGCACCCGGACCGCCTTCTTCCTCGTAGAGCTTCCGCAGCCGCATGAAGAGCTCGGCAATGATGTCGATATCACGCCGGCCCTCGCCCGGGATGTCAGCCGCCTTCCACTTCCAGATGATGTTGCGGCTGGAGTTGGTGAACGTCCCATCCTCCTCCGCGAAGCATCCGGCTGGCAGCATGAAGACCTCGGTCTGGATCTTCGACGGATCCACGTCATTGTAGATGCCGTGGTTCTCCCAGAACCGGGCCGTATCGGTCTCGATCGGGTCGATGCTGACGAGGAACTTCAGCTTCGACAAGGCCGCGATGTTCTTGACCTTGTGCGAGACCGACATCATCGGGTTGAAGCCCTGGCAGATGAGACCCGTTGTTTTGCCCTGGTGCATCGTCTCGAAGATGCGCAGGGTGTCGTAGGCCACATCGAGCTTCGGGAACCAGTCATACCCAAAGTTGTTCTCCGGCGTTGCTTTGTCGCCGTAGAACGTTTTCAGGAAGCTCACGAAGAATTTCGGATAGTTCTGCCAGTAGCTCGTCTGATTTGGCTGGAGCGGCGTGAACTTCCGCTTGGACAAATACGCCTCGAGCGTCGGCTCATTGTCCATAGGCATCGCCAGGTAGCCTGGGATCGACGCCGACAACGTACCAATGTCCGTGAGCCCCTGAACGTTGGCATGGCCGCGCAATGCGTTCACGCCACCGCCAGGCACGCCGATGTTGCCGCACAGCAGCTGGATCATCGCGGCGGTGCGAATGTTCTGCGCACCGTGCGAATGCTGCGTCCAGCCGAGGGCGTACATGATGGTCATCGACCGTTCGCCATTGGCGGTCGAAGCCACCCACTCGCAGACCTTCAGGAACTTGTCCTGAGGTGTACCGCAGATCCGCGAAACCACTTCGGGGGTGTACGGCGCGAAGTGCTTCTTCATCAACTGATACACGCAGCGCGGATGCTGCAGCGTCATGTCACGAACGGCGTAACCGTCCGGCCCGATCTCGTACTCCCACGAGCTGCGGTCATAGGAGCGCTTCTCCGGGTCGTAGCCAGAGAACAGGCCCTCGTTGAAGGAGTAATCCTCCCTCACGATGTAGGACGCGTTCGTGTAGTGAAGGACGTAGTCCTTATGGATCTTGTCGTTGGTGAGGAGGTAGTTGATCACTCCCGACAAGAACGCAATGTCGGTGCCTGGCCGAATCGGCGCGTAATGGTCAGCCACGGCCGCCGACCGCGTGAACCGCGGGTCGACCACCATAAGCCTGGCACCACGTTCCGCCTTGGCCTCAGTGACCCACTTGAAACCGCAAGGATGCGCTTCTGCGGCGTTACCGCCCATAATCCAGACGACGTCCGCATTGCGGATGTCCGTCCAGCTGTTGGTCATCGCGCCACGCCCAAATGTTGGAGCCAAACTGGCCACCGTGGGGGCGTGTCAAATGCGAGCTTGGTTTTCTAGCTGAACGATACCGAGACCGCGGGCCAACTTGTAGGTCAACCAGCCTGTCTCATTGGAGGTCGCGCACCCTGAAAGGAGCGCCATGGTAGGCCAACGGTTGACCCGAACACCGTCGCTGTTCGTCTCGACGAAGTTCGTGTCGCGATCCTCCTTCATGAGCCTTGCGATGCGATCCATCGCAAAGTCCCAGGAGACACGCTCGAACTTGTCCGAGCCCGGCTTGCGGTACATCGGGTACTTCACCCGAGTCTCCGCCTTGATGAAGTCGATGGCGGCAGAACCCTTCGGGCACAGCGTCCCGCGGTTGACGGGGTTATCGACGTCGCCCTCGATGTGGACGACCTCCATCTTCCCCGGCTCCGTCTTGCTGGGAGCCGCGTAAACGAGCATCCCGCAGCTGACTGAGCAGTAGGGGCACGTGCTGTGTGCCTCTTTGGTATTTGTCAGCTTGAATGGTCGAACATGTGCAGCAAGCTGCGCCTCTGCTTCACTGAAGCCAAAAGCGGATAAGGCGGAGCCCGCCACACCCGCTCCTGTCAACTTCATGAAGTGTCGGCGCGACACTTCAATGTTCATGGGTCTTACCTCCAAGCAGGCAGCGACTAAGCACAGGGTAAGTTACGAATTAGAATAGGTCAAGGAAGCGCTGCAAAAACAGGCAAGCGGTATTGAACTTTACAAATCAATCAGTTAGTGGGGAGTAAAGCCACCTTTTCGCGCTTGCGAGATCAGTTTTTGTTTACGGTTCAACTTGACCGTGCCAGCTCCTTTGGTAGTTTCTGCACATCCTAATGAAAAACCAAGCGGCTCCCGCGTGTCGGGGCTCAGTTGCGCAGGCCTGTAAGTCGGTCGGCCGAGTTTGGCTGATCGCGCTGTTGTGTCTTGCCCACTTCGCGGCATGGCACGCAGTCGCAACGGCTGATGCGAAATCCCTTCCATTTCAAGAGATATCGAACGCTGCGCCACCCGCACTTGAGGCCGTCGACCTCGACGGATCTCACATCGCTCTCGACGGTTTCGTCGGCAAAACCGTGCTGGTGCATTTCTTCGCGACGTGGTGCGAGCCTTGCAGGCCGGAGCTCGCTTCTCTTTCGGAACTCAAAGCGAAACACAGCGACGCCATCGAGATTTTGGCGGTTAGCGTCGCCGAGCCGCGCGTACGGTTGCAGCGATTCTTCGAAAAGAATCCGGTCAATTTCCCGGTAGTGATGGATGCCGATCGCTCTACCTCGCAAGCGTGGGGTGTCGACATGTTGCCGACCACGTTTGTGCTCGATCCTACCGGAGCAGTTCGCCTGAAGGTCGAGGGCGACCTCGATTGGTCGCAGCCGAACGTGGTGGCCCGATTGGAGGAATTGAAGGAAGTCCGTCCCAATCAACCAACCCAATAACCTTGGAGGAAGACTCATGGTGGTCAATCGGCGGGAAGTCCTGAAAGCCGGCGGGGCGCTGGCGGCAGCAGCTGCCTGTCCGCCATTTGCTTTTGCGCAAAGCAATTTCGCGCCGAAGCCGGGTGCGTGGCGCACATTCGAGACGGTGACACGCCTGGAAATCAGCAAGCCTGCTGGCGTGGTTCAAGCGTGGGTGCCGCTGCCCTCCTTCAAGAGCGACGACTGGTTCCGGCCAGGAGAGAGCACTTGGACGACAAATGCCAAGAAAGCCGAGATCAAGCGCGATTCGAAGTACGGCGCTGAATTCCTGCACGTCGTCTGGGACGAGGGCGAAAAGGCTCCTGTGCTCGAGGTGACGAGCCGGTTCTCGACGCAGGATCGCGCCGTCGACCTGAGCAGGCTAGGAAACGGCGCCACTCTGTCGGAGGAGGAGCGCAAGCTCTTTACGGCACCGACAAAGCTTATTCCGACAGACGGGATCGTGAAGGAAACGTCCGACAAGATCACCGCAGGAGCGACCAGCGATATTGAAAAAGCCCGCAGAATTTACGAATGGATCGTTGAGAATACCTACCGCGATCCCAAAACCCGGGGTTGCGGCACCGGTGATGTTGCCACAATGCTCAAGAGCGGAAATCTCGGCGGCAAATGCGCCGATCTCAACGCGCTTTTCGTGGGCCTCGCGCGCGCAGCAGGTCTTCCGGCTCGCGACATTTACGGGCTTCGTGTGGCGCCATCGAAGTTCGGCTACAAGAGCCTGGGCGCGGGCTCCGAGGTTGTAACGAAGGCGCAGCATTGCCGCGCGGAGGTTTACCTCGATGGCTTCGGCTGGGTGCCGGTTGATCCTGCGGATGTCCGCAAGGTGATCCTCGAGGAGCCCCCGGGCAATCTGCCTATCTCGGACGACAAGGTGGCCGCTGCGCGTCAGACACTCTTTGGCGCGTGGGAGGGCAACTGGCTCGCCTACAACGTTGCGCACGATCTCGAACTGCCGGGCGCCAAAGGTCCGACGTTGGAATTCCTGATGTATCCGCAGGCCGAGACGGCGGAGGGCAGGCTCGACTGTCTCGATCCCGATACGTTCACCTACAAGATCACGGCAAAGGAAGTCTCAGCCTGACGATCGCATTAGACCCGGCCAGGCGCGGATCAGCCGTGCCTGGCTCGGAAGATGCGTTGTGCCCTTGTTTTTTGTTATGAGCAGGTAGGTTTCTCGCCCGGCTTGAGCGCCCACCGTTAGGAGAGAACATGAGCAACATCAAATTGACGGCATTGGCGCACGGCGGCGGCTGTGGTTGCAAACTTGCGCCGTCCGTTCTCCAGCAGCTCCTGGCTGACCAACCCGTTGCTGGTGTCTACAAGCAGCTGCTCGTTGGCACGGAAACGGCGGACGACGCTGCTGTCTGGCAGCTTGATGACAACACCTGCATTATTGCGACTACGGACTTTTTCATGCCCATGGTCGATGATCCGTTCGATTTCGGCCGCATCGCCGCGACGAACGCCATTTCCGACGTCTATGCGATGGGCGGAACACCGATCATGGCGTTGGCCGTGCTCGGAATGCCCGTCGATAAGATCTCGACCGATGCAGTGCGGGAAATTCTGAAGGGTGGGGCCTCAATCTGCGCCGCCGCTGGCATTCCCGTTGCGGGTGGTCATTCGATTGACTGCCCTGAGCCGGTCTACGGTCTTGCCGTCATTGGCACCTGTCGACCGGAACACTTGCGGCGCAACTCCGGAGCACGCCCCGGCGATGCGCTGATCCTCACCAAGGCCATTGGCGTCGGGATTTATTCGGCTGCCATCAAGAAAGGCGAGCTCGACAGGGCGGGATACGAGGAGATGATCGGCTCCACCACCTTGCTCAATCGGGTGGGTAGTGAGCTGTCGAAGGACGCCGACGTGCACGCTATCACTGACGTCACGGGATTTGGCCTGCTCGGTCATTCACTTGAGATGGCGCGCGGATCAGGCGTGGCGATCGAAATCAATTCAGAAAGCGTGCCTTTTTTGTCCAAGGCGGCGCAACTTGCCCAGCAGGGCTTCGTGACAGGCGCTTCCCATCGCAATTGGGCGAGCTATGGTGAGTACGTTTCGCTTCCAACGGATCTGCCGGACTGGCGTCGCCATTTGCTGACCGACCCGCAAACGTCGGGCGGCCTGCTCGTAGCCTGCGCTGCAGAGCGCGCGCCCGCGATTGTCGAGCATATCAGGAAAGCCGGATATCCAGCGGCCACAATTGTCGGCCGCGTTGAGGCTGGTAATCCGGGGGTGAAAGTCACCAGTTAGAGCCTGAAAACGGGCAAATCCCAAATCGCGGCGTCAGCCTTATGTGCTGACGCCGCATTCTTTTTGTCTAATCGCTTGGGTTTGCATGAGCGAGACATCGCCCTTCTGGGCGCTATATCCGATTGCATATAGCGAGAGAGCATGTTTGTATCCTTCGTACACGAGGACAGCCGAGGAGGGTGCCGTGGGCTGGTTCAAGCAAGCGTGCCTCGGAAAAGTGGTTGGCGCATTCGTTGCAGTGCTCGCCGCCTGCGGGATGCTGGCACCGACGGCGCAGAGCCGGGATAAAGATCTCATCGTGTTCGCAGCTGCGAGCCTGAAGAACGCCCTCGATGACATCAACGCTCAGTGGCGCAAGGAGACTGGCAAGAAAGCTGTTATCTCCTATGCCGGAAGCTCGGCACTGGCCAAGCAAATCGAGCAGGGGGCACCGGCACAGATGTTCATCTCTGCCGATATAGACTGGATGGACTACCTTGCCCAGAAAAACCTCATCAGACCTGAAACCCGCTTAAATCTGCTCGGCAACCGTATCGTCCTGATTGCGCCCAAGGACCAATCCGAGACGATTGAGATCAAGCCGGGCTTCGATCTTGCAGGGTTTCTAGGCGACGGGCGCTTGGCTGTGGCCAATGTCATGTCCGTACCCGCCGGCAAGTATGGCAAGGCTGCGCTCGAAAAGTTGGGTGTTTGGGCGAGCGTTTCTAGCAAAATCGCCCAAGCGGAAAACGTGCGCGCCGCTCTTCTGCTTGTATCGCGCGGCGAGGCCGGGGCAGGTATCGTCTATCAGACGGACGCTGCCGCCGATCCGAACGTTAAGATCGTCGGCGTATTCCCCGAGGACACGCATCCGCCCATCATCTATCCTGTCGCGCTCACGGCCGAGGCTTCCCATCCCGACGCAGCGGCGTTCCTGGATTATCTAAAGTCCGCGAGGGCCAAGTCGCTGTTTGAGGCGCAGGGCTTCATAGTTTTGGGTTCCGGCCAATCCTGAAGACGATCAGGGCTGAGACTGTCTACGATGGAATGGTTCACTCTCAGTCCCGAGGAGTGGGCGGCAGTTCGACTGAGCTTGAAGGTGGCGCTTGTCGCCACCTTCGTCAGTTTACCTTTCGGCATTGCGACAGCCATGTTGCTCGTGCGTGGCCGCTTCTGGGGGCGCTCGCTGCTCGATGGGCTCGTCATGATGCCCTTGATTTTGCCCCCTGTTGTTACGGGATACCTCTTGCTCATTTTATTCGGACGGCGCGGACCGATCGGTGCGTTTCTCGAACAATATTTCGGGATCGTGTTTTCGTTTCGCTGGACGGGCGCAGCCCTGGCCTGCGGGGTCATGGCATTCCCCCTGATGGTGCGCGCGATCCGTCTCTCCATCGAAGCAGTCGATTGGAGGCTTGAGGACGCCGCCGGCACGCTCGGGGCCAATCGCGCTTGGGTTTTTCTCACAGTAACCCTCCCGCTCATTGTGCCCGGCATCATCTCCGGCATGATTTTGTCATTTGCGAAGGCAATGGGAGAGTTCGGCGCAACAATTACGTTTGTATCGAACATTCCGGGAGAGACACAGACACTGCCCTCCGCGATCTACACATTCACGCAAGTGCCAGGTGGCGACCTAGGAGCTTTCCGCCTCACAGTTATCTCCATTTGTATCGCGATGATGGCCCTGTTCGTTTCGGAGCTTTTGGCGAAACGGGCCAAACGGCGGTTTGAGGTGGCATGAGGCTCGCTGTCAAAATCCGCCATCGGCTGGGGAATTTTCTCCTCGATGCTGATTTCGAAACCAGCGGAGGTCTTGTCGCCCTGTTTGGGCGTTCCGGTTCCGGAAAGACATCGATTGTCAATACCATCGCAGGGCTCATTCGCCCCGAGCACGGCCGCATCAGCATTGGCGACGTGACGCTTGTCGATACGGAGCGAAACGTCTTCGTCCCCTGTCATCGCCGCAGGATTGGTTACGTTTTTCAGGAAAGTCGCCTGTTCCCGCATCTGACGGTTCGGCAAAATCTGCTTTACGGTCGCTGGTTCGCGCCGAAATCCGAAAGACGCGAGGATTTCGATGCTGTCGTCGAATTGTTGGGGATCGGGGGACTGCTTGAACGCTGGCCAGCGGGACTATCGGGTGGTGAAAAGCAGCGCGTGGCCATTGGACGGGCGCTGCTTTCGAGCCCGCGGGCGCTGCTGATGGACGAACCACTCGCCTCTCTCGACGAGGCCCGCAAGGAGGAAATCCTGCCCTATATCGAGCGGCTGCGAGACCATAGCCGTATGCCGATCGTCTATGTCAGCCACTCCATAGCGGAAGTGACCCGCTTGGCATCAACGGTGGTGTTGCTGTCGGAGGGCAAGGTCGTCGCGGTCGGCCCGGTTTCGGACGTTATGCAGCGCCTGGACCTCTTTCCGCTTACAGGTCGAGCGGAGGCCGGCGCGATCATCGAAGCGGTGGTGGAACGGCACGATACGGAGTTCGGACTGACGGAACTGTGTTCACGAGCAGGACGCTGGCGGTTAGCAAGGCTTGAAGTTCCCGTCGGTGCACGGATTAGACTGCGCGTTCGTGCGCGCGATGTCATTCTCGCGAGATCGCAGCCGTCCGACGTGAGCGCACTCAACGTCATGGCCGGAACCGTTGCTGAGATCAGGCACGGCGATGGCCCAATCGTGGATGTGCGGGTCAACTGCAACGGAGAAAATATCATCGCACGGATCACGCGTTATTCGCTTGAGCGGCTGTCTCTTGCCCCGGGCGCGCCCGTATTCGCGCTCATCAAGACCGTAGCTCTCGATCGGCGCAGCCTTAGCGGCCCTATTGATGAGGAACCGCTTGGAGCTGATTTGGACGACGCGTGAGGTAGCTAAGCGTTTTTATCCGAAATGTGAGGCTTCTCGCTTAAGCACGCCACGAGAGCGCGAACATGCGCATCCGCGGCCTCCGCAGCTGCCTGCTGGATTGCGCGATATCGGCGGATAACGTCGTGACCGAATTCCGTCACCTGCGCACCTCCGCCGCCGGCTCCTCCCATCTGGGTTTCGACGAGCGGCTCACGGAAAATGTGGTTGATTTCGTTGACCAGCAGCCAGGCGCGCCGGTAGGACATGCCCATCTCTTTTCCGGCAGCCGAAATTGACCCGTGCTTGGCAATAAGCTCCACCAATTGGATTTTGCCCGGTCCTAAAAAACCGAACGCACCGAAATCAATACGAATGGTGAGTGAAGCGGTGCGCGCATCCTTGCACTTCGCCGCCGCACGACGTGTACTTTTTCGTGGAGCCTGTCGCATTCTTTTTTGCTGAATTGAGGAATCTTATGTTGGCACCAAACTCCATGCCGAACTTGAGGAGGCATCATGCCACAAAAAGCGGCCGTCGAGGATGACGCGTCCTCAATGCGGAGGCAGTTTCTGGAGCTTATTCTCAGCCGGCAGTCTGTCTCGCCAAAGCGTCTGGGACCGCCGGGTCCGACCTACGACGAAGTCGCCATGATGGTCTCCGCCGCCGTGACCGCTCCCGATCACGGTGCGCTTCGCCCATGGCGGTTCATTCTGATCGAACACGACTCCCGAAACGCGCTGGCGGACTTGTTTCAACAAGCGAAAGCGCGTCTCTCCCCCCGTGCAACGCCCGAGGAACTCGAACGTGAGCGCCAGAGAGCGCTGCGAGCCCCGACATTGCTTGCCGTCGTGGCCCGATTGCAACGCCACGAGCCGCGTGTTGAAGAACGGGATCAGTACGCCTCCATCGGCGCAGCCATCCAGAACATTCTGCTGGTGGCGCATGCGCTGGGCTACGGCGCTATCATGCTGAGTGGCCGGAAGACACGCGATCCCCAGTTGGTCTCAGCGCTGGGTTTGTCTGGGCAGGAGGAGCTGATGGGATTCATCTGCATCGGCACGCCGACAACCAGTATATCGCGCAAGTGTCGGCCGAATGTTAGCGATCATCTGACGGTGTGGCGGCCGACCTGAAAAGGGCGCTGGACCGTTATAGGCACATGCTCTTACACGAGTTACGAAGGGAACAGCCGGGAGTCCTCGGCCGTGGCATAGCAGGAGCAGATATTCCGCTTACAGGAGGCTCCCATGGCCAAGATGCTGACTGCCACGATGCTGACCGCTCTACTGACAGGTACATTGTTGACCGCGGCCATCTTTCTGGCCACGGAAACGAGCGCCCAGCAAATGTTCCTGTACTGACTGGCTGAGCGAGAAGCGAGTGAGGGCTTCTAGAACTTTGTACGCTCCGCGGGGTGGACGAGTCGTAAGTCGCTCTTCCGAAAAGCCGTCCTTAGTTGCTCAGCCACAGGGCAGAGCCGAGTGGAAGCTTCACGCTAACGACCTCACCAATTTGATGGAGACTATCGCCGGCGTGGAATGGTGTGTCGACGGCAATCTCAGCAGTGCCAATCCGCACGCCGTAGCGAACGGTCGAACCGAGAAATTCGCGATAGACGACCGTTCCGGGCACCGTGCCTTCACCGCTCGCGCTGATTTGGCATTGCTGAGGACGGAAGACGAGCTTTGCTCCCGGATTGACGTCGGCTTCCGGGGAAACCGGCAGAGCAATGCCTTCGCCGATGACGTAGGTGCGCTCTGCTCCCGAGCCGACGAGCTCGCCCGTTAGAACATTGGCCGTTCCGAGGAACGTCGCCACGAACAGATTGGCGGGGCGCTCGTAAAGCTCCATCGGTGTTCCCACCTGCTGCACCGTTCCGTCGTTCATCACGGCGATGCGATCGCAGATCGAGTTCGCCTCCTCCTGGTCGTGGGTCACGAAGATCGTCGTCAGGCCAAGCCGCTGCTGTAGATCGCGCAGCTCGCGTCGCACCTGCATGCGCAACTTGGCATCGAGGT
Source organism: Hyphomicrobiaceae bacterium (assembly GCA_002919265.1). GTDB lineage: Bacteria > Pseudomonadota > Alphaproteobacteria > Rhizobiales > Hyphomicrobiaceae > ZC4RG25. The sequence continues at coordinate 10,233 of PKEY01000098.1, forward strand.
TCGACAGCGGCTCGTCGAGCAGAAGCACCTTCGGTCGAACGGCAAGCGTCCGTGCCAGTGCGACCCGCTGCTGCTGGCCACCCGAGAGCTGCGACGGGCGCCGGTCCGCGAGGTGGGCGAGGCCGACGAGTTCCAGGGCTTCGGCGACGCGTTTCTCGATCTCCTGGCGCGGAAGACGGCGCTCCTCCAGCCCGAAGGCGACATTGCGCCAAACGGTCATGTGCGGCCACAGGGCATATGACTGGAAGACCATTCCGACGTCGCGCTTCCACGGCGGCAATCGCGAAATGTCCTCGCCTCCGACAAGAACCCGGCCCCTGTCGGCCTGATTAAAGCCCGCAATCAGCCGCAGTAGGGTTGTCTTTCCGCACCCGGATGGACCGAGAAAGGCGAAGAACTCACCAGGCGAGATATCAAGGCTCACGTTCTTCAACACGTGATTGGAGCCGTAGGACACGTCAACGTTCTCTATGCGAACGCCGACGGGTGCGATTGCGCTGTCGCTATTCCAAGCTGCCCGGTTCATCCGCTGCATGTCCAAGTACCAATACGCCTGTCACTGGCGGCTCGTCGCTCGCTGCCCGCGTTCGATAATGATGTGAGAGATCAGGGTGCATAATGCCACCAGAACGACGGCGATGACGCCCAGTGCTGCGCCAGGGCCGCGACCTGCGGCCGACTGCATGAAGACGTAAAGTCCGTAGGCGAGTGGCGCGTCCACATCCGATTGCACCAGCATTAGAGTAGCCGACAGCTCCACGGCCGCTGTCGCAAAGCTCGAAATGAACCCGGCGAGGATGCCACCCATCATCAGTGGCACCACGATCCGTCGAACCGTCCGCCA
>PKEY01000060.1 GCA_002919265.1 Hyphomicrobiaceae bacterium
ATGCGGAAGGTGTGGAAGGTTAGATCGGCATTACCTGAGATCTCGTCAGCAGCAAAAGAATACTTCTCTTTGCCGAGATCGTAATAAAGGTACTCGCCCTTCAGGCTCCAATTCGAATCCAGGGCAAGCTCAAGACCACCCCCTATTACCCAACCGGTATGAGTGGCGCTGTCCTTTGCTGTAGCAGCATTGGACGCTCTTCCGTGAACTTCAACGTGACCCCACGCAAATCCGCCCGTGACATAAGGCATGACGCGATCGAGCGCCACGCCGAGCCGGCCGCGCACGGTACCAAAGTAATTTACGTCGGCACCGACGCGAACATTCCCGCCGCCGACAACAAAATGATCGCTCACGTCTGCGCCTTGTAGATCGGCTTCAATGCCCAGGACAGCCTGCCCGGACTGGAAGTTGAAACCAATCTGGCCGCCCCCAAACCAACCATCCGGCTCCAGCTTTCCGTTTAGCGTGTCCTCGTAATGCTGACCATCGCTAAACTTGATGTCCCCCCAAGCGTACCCAACGTTGCCGCCGATATAAAACCCTGCCCAACGATGAGAGACCGGAGCAACGTAGTCGTCCTTCAACGAGCCACCATAGGACGGTCCACCAAGATCCGCCGCGCTCGCCAAACCCGCACTCGCAATCAAAGCGATAGCTGATACTGCAAAACGCATTATCTCCCCCATTTCGCGATACTTAATGCGTTGCGCTACATATTATTTACCCTGTTAACGATCTGTAGTCGGAGACCGCCTATCAGCCACTTTGTGCCGGAACATGTTGCAAAGCGGACACATGACCTGTGGATAGTCGTGGAGAGAGGGTGGATAAGGCAGGGCGCAATTAGCCGCCGCGGATCAAGAGCTGACCGCGATTGAAACAGCACCCGCATTTGGAGAGCGGACCAGCAGGAGTTACAAGGGCAACGCAACCTGCCGCCCTGCAGCCTCAGCCTTCACATGCGATGTCGGGGAAAACATGGCGCGAGCGACGGGACTTGAACCCGCGGCCTCCGGCGTGACAGGCCGGCGCTCTAACCAACTGAGCTACGCCCGCTAAGAGATTTGGCGAGCCGCAGCGGGGCTCGCCGTCACGAGCGATCCTTTACGTGAGACGTCGGGGCTCGTCAAGCCGCTGCGGCAGTTGCGCTCTTCAAATCCCCCCAGCAGCCGAATCTCAGCCAAGCGTCCCCCAGGGAACAGCTCGCCGAAGCAGATCCGGCTACAACCGCCTTCACATAGGGCACCGCAGCGACACCTGCAGAGCCCCAGAAAGGATGAGCGAACAATAAACGGAGAAATGTCATGAGCATGAGATCAGCCACGGCCAAGTCGATCGCACTTCTCCAACCGACCAGGGGCCGCCGCGGCCTGATAGACGGGATCCTCACGATGGCGCGCGCCTACCGGCAGGCTTGGGAACGCAGGACGGCCGCAGAGACCCTGAAATCGCTTGATGCCCGCATGCTGAAGGACATCGGCATCGATCGGTCGGAGATCATGTCGGTGGTCTATGGAACCAACGACGGCACCCGTCGCCATCTCGGCTAACGGTCACGCCTTGCCGAACGCCTGGCTCTCCGCCTCCGCGCTCGCCTGCTCATCGACGCGCTTGCGCATGTAGGCCACTGCCAGCGATTGGCCCCTCGAAAGGGTCCGCACACCGTGGGACGAAGTTTCGTACCCAAAGCCAGCGAAGAACTCGGCGGCGTTGAGCGGGGCCTCGACCGACAAAATCTCGAAGCCGGCGCGCATGGCGGCGGCTTCGGCTGCCTCCAGGAGCCGTCCGCCGAGACCTAGCCCCGTGAACAACGGCCGAACGAAAACCCAGCGGATGCGGGCCACGGAATGATTGCCATCGCCGGGCGTCCAGCCCGCTGTCCCAACAAGCTGCCCGCCATACCAGGCACCGAGAAGCTGATGCCGCTCGATCGCCTCGGATAGCGCCTCCGTATACGGCAGGCTGTAGACGTGTTCCGTAAAGGCCGCGATCTCTTCTTCAGAAAAGGTATGGCTAGCAAGCACGCGGAAGGATGTCGCGTGAAGCGAGCGGACTTCCGCCAAATCGTCGGGGCCAATCGGTCGGAGCTCAGCAGAACTGGCGATCTCGTCCGTCACAGCATGCGTCCCGGCTTTGCGGTCACACTGCCCCCGCCCGACTAGTTCATGATCCGGCCTGCCCGGTCAAGTCTGATGTTTCACAAGCCTGGTCATCTCAGATGCGGCGACTGACCTGCCGGGCTCTCGGCCCGCTTCTGCGGCTGGTCTACCGCCGGATTGTACTCAGCCTGTTTGCACGAACAGCCCTGGACATATTCCTTCCGGTAACGGAAGGCCGTTTGCAGCGATGTGTAGGGCCGCCGCGTGCGGTAAGAGATAGCCTCCTCCATGCTGCCGCCAGGGTTCTGATGGTAGAAGAGCTCTGCGGGCGCCGCACACTTCGACTCACAAACCTGCGCGTCCCGCTCGAAGTGGTTAGGCAGCGTGGAGAAGCTGACCGGAAAATAGTATCCGTCGCAAAGTCTTACGCAGACGGTGCGATAGGTTGCGTACGGCAATGTCCCGAACTGGCCACCGTAGAACCCGCCACTATCCTCATCTTGCCAGATCGACCCGAATGGATTGAGTTGGCGGGCCTGCTGCTGGTAGGTGGCACCGCAATTGTTTCGAGCCAGCTCGCGGATGATATCGTCCCGATAGGATCGGCTTCCGGAGGAGATAATCTGCTGGCGTTGGGCCTCCAACTCCTCCAACCGACGACGCGCCTCTTCCACCCGCCGATTGAGATCGACGCAAGCCCGCGTTCTGCGCAGCGACTTGGCGAACAGGAAATACTCGTAGCAATCGTTGCGCTCGAGCTGGGCCTCGCTCATCCGGTACTGGCGCTCGGCAGCCCGAATGTCCTGTTCAATCTTCGGAAGAAGATCGCGCGATTGCGAGCCCCGATTGATCTCCTGCGCGAGCCGTTGCTCCAGCTGCAGGCAGATCGACCGGCTGCTTGACTGATAAGGCTGCTGCGGCGGGGGCGCTTCGCGATAAACAGGCTCCCGCGGCCGAGGCGGCTCACGATTCGAGCCTCCCCAGCCCCAATCCCAAGGCCACCCTTGCGCAAGAACTGGGCCAGCGGCCAAGACAAAGGCCACGACGCTGGCAAGACCGACCAAACGGCGTTTTGATGCTCCCTCCGGAACGAAGCTCATCGTGGGAACCCCAGCTCTTCCGGCCCGGACGCAACACCCCGTGCGTCGGCCACCCCCTCCCGCATACTTGTTCGAACGTCGCTAGAGCGTCAATGCAGCGTAAATGGGGCACGGCAGAGGACTGCCACAGGGGACGCCTCGCCACCCCCACCCAGCCGCCTCAGGCAGCGCTTGACGTCCCCCATCGGCCTCACGCATAAGGGCGCCATGGAAAGAGCCGTGCGCACATCCGCCGCTAACATTTGCTGCGGCATTAATAGCTGCATTATTCCGAGCTAGCTCATCGCTGGCGCGCGGCCGCTCCCCTATTTCTCCCGGTATCGAGCCAAGCCCCGCCAGCAGGTCAGGGGAAGACAGTGACGCTCACGCTTTATAATACGCTGACCCGCCGCAAGGAGCCCTTCCGGCCCCTCGATCCCAACAACGTGCGCATGTACGTGTGCGGCCCGACTGTCTACGACTACGCGCACATTGGGAACGCACGGCCAGTCATCGTCTTCGACGTATTGTTCCGGTTGCTTCGGCACATCTATGGGCCTGAGCATGTCACTTATGCTCGCAACATCACGGACGTCGACGACAAGATCAATGCGCGAGCGGCCGAGGAAGGCATCTCGATTCGAGAGCTGACCGAGCGCACGACTCGCCAATTCCACGAGGATATTGCCGCGCTTGGCGTGCTGCCGCCGACCATCGAGCCGCGGGCCACCGACCACATCGAGGACATGAAGCGGCTGATCGAGCGCCTGGTCGAAAAGGGCTGCGCCTATGTCGCCCAGGACCACGTGTTGTTCGATGTCGGCGCCATGCCCGACTATGGCCGTCTCTCAAACCGCAGCCTCGAGGAGATGGAGGCCGGCGCGCGGGTCGAGGTCGCGCCCTACAAGAAGGGGCCGATGGACTTCGTTCTCTGGAAGCCCTCCAAACCCGGCGAGCCTTCCTGGCCCAGCCCATGCGGGATTACCACCCCGGGCCGACCTGGTTGGCACATCGAGTGCTCCGCCATGGCGGCAAAGCACTTGGGTGAGGTGTTCGACATTCACGGCGGCGGCATCGACCTCGTCTTCCCGCATCACGAGAACGAAATCGCACAATCCCGCTGCGCACATGGCACGCCGATCATGGCGCAGGTGTGGATGCACAACGGCTTCCTCCAGGTTGAGGGCGAGAAAATGTCCAAGAGCCTGGGGAATTTCATAACCATCCACGAATTGCTGGAGACGGATAAATTCGGCGGCCGTTCGTGGCCGGGCGAGGTGCTGCGCTTCAATATGCTTCGAACCCATTACCGGCAGCCGATCGACTGGACGGTTGAAGGCCTGGAGCAAAGCCTGACCATTCTTGATTCCTGGTTCCCGTTCGCCAGCGAGTACAGCGACGCCGATCAGAAGAAAGCTGAGCCGGTGATTGAGGCGCTGTGCGACGACTTGAATACGCCAAAGGCCATTGCTGAGCTGCACCGTCTGCACGATGCTGGAGAACGTGGCGCGCTTGGTTTTGCTTTGTCGCTCCTCGGATTTTCAGGCGAGTCCTTGAAGCGCGAGCGCGAGCGGGTGGAAAAGAGACGCCAGGAGCTTGCGGCCATCGTCGAACCACGCATCAGTGCCCGTCTCGCAGCACGAAAAGCCAAGAACTTCGCCGAAGCAGACCGCATTCGCGACGAGCTCGCGGCCATGGGCATTCAGCTCAAGGACTCCAAGGACCCCGTCACGGGCGAGATCGTGACCACGTGGGAGATCAAGCGTTGAAAGGAGGAAGCGCCATGAGCAATCCGAGCACGAATTCCACGCTCGATCACATCGGGTTGCAGGTCAGCGATTACGCGCGCTCCAAGGATTTCTATTCAGCGGTCTTGCAGCCGCTCGGAATAAAATTGCAAATGGAATTTCCAACCCCTGCAGGCGGTGTGGCCGGATTTGGCCGTTGCAAACCGGAATTCTGGATTTCCGCTGGCAATACGCCGACGAGCCCGTTTCATATCGCTTTCCATGCGGTCAATCGCGCTGAGGTCGACGCGTTTTACAAAGCGGCTATCGCCGCAGGCGCCAAGGACAACGGCGCGCCGGGCCTACGCCCGCAATATCACCCCAACTATTACGGCGCTTTCGTCATCGACCCCGATGGGCACAACATCGAGGCGGTTTGCCATTATCCCGAATGAGCACATCATGACTGATCCTGACAGCACGCCGCCATTTCCGCGCCACCGGATCTATTACCTCATCCTGAAGATCGCCGTGCTCGTTGCGGCGGTCGTCCTTGCCCTCCGGCTTGTCGACGTCATTTGAGGACGAAACAGTGTCTCGTGAACGCCTCTATCTTTTCGACACCACGTTGCGTGACGGTGCGCAAACCACCGGGGTTGATTTTTCGATTGAGGACAAGCGCCGAATTGCGGAGCTGCTGGACAGCCTGGGCATTGATTACATAGAGGGTGGCTATCCGGGCGCGAATGCCACGGACACGGCGTTTTTTGCCAATCCGCCGAAACTCCAGCATGCGCACTTTACAGCTTTCGGCATGACCAAGCGCGCCGGGAGATCGGTGTCGAACGATCCGGGTTTTCAGGCGACGTTGCAATCGGGCGCCGATGCCATCTGCCTCGTCGCGAAATCGTGGGACTACCACGTGCGCGTCGCGCTCGGCATCAGCAATGAAGAGAATTTGGAATCGGTTGCCCAGTCGGTCCGCGCCATTTGCGAGACCGGCACGGAGGCCATGGTCGACTGCGAGCATTTTTTCGACGGCTATAAAGGCAACCGTGAATATGCGCTCGCCGTCGCGCGCACGGCGTACGAGGCCGGTGCCCGCTGGGTCGTTTTGTGCGATACGAATGGCGGAACGCTGCCACACGAAATCGAGCGGATCGTCCGTGACGTGACGGAGGTCATTCCGGGCACGCACCTCGGAATTCACACGCATAACGACACCGAAAACGCAGTGGCCAATTCCCTCGCGGCTGTTCGGGCCGGCGTTCGCCAGATCCAGGGCACGCTTAATGGCATCGGCGAACGCTGCGGGAATGCCAATCTTACGTCGATCATACCGACTCTGCTGCTGAAATCAGAATTCGCGGAGCGCTTCGAAACGGGCGTAACGCCGGAACGGCTGATGCGGATTACTCAGGTCAGCCGCATTCTGGATGAAATCCTCAACCGCGCTCCCAATCGGCAGGCCCCTTATGTTGGGGAGGCCGCTTTTGCGACGAAAGCTGGCATTCACGCTTCGGCAATTTTGAAAGAGCCCGAAACCTACGAGCACGTAAAACCGGAAAGTGTCGGCAATCGGCGTCGCGTGCTCGTTTCCAATCAGGCCGGCAAATCGAATGTGATTGCCGAGCTGGAACGTCTCGGCATCCAGATCCCGAAGAACGATGAGCGCGTCGCCCGCCTCCTCGAAGAGGTGAAGGAACGCGAGGCGATGGGTTACGCCTACGAAGGCGCCGAAGCCTCGTTTGAGCTGCTGGCCCGGCGGCTGCTGGGCGAAGTCCCGCGCTATTTCTCCGTCGACAGCTTCCGCGTCATGGTCGAAAAGCGGCACAACGCCGTCGGCCGGCTCGTGACCGTTTCCGAAGCGACGGTGAAAGTGTTCATCACCGGAGAAGACGAGCCCATCTGGTCGGTGGCGGAAGGAAACGGTCCGGTCAACGCGCTCGATCGCGCCCTCCGCAAGGATCTGGGGCGCTATCAGAAATACATCGAGAACGTCGAGCTCGTGGACTACAAGGTCCGTATTTTGACGGGCGGCACGGAAGCCGTCACGCGCGTGCTCATCGAAAGCCACGACAAGGTCACCGGTGCACGCTGGTTCACTGTCGGCGTCTCGCCCAACATCGTCGATGCGAGCTTCGAAGCGCTTGTCGATTCGATCAACTACAAGCTGCTGAAGGACGGCGCCCAGGTGGCGTAACCCCTAGGGCGGGCGAAACGGCTCGCCTCTACGCAAGAATCATCCATGGTGATTACTCAAGCGACTCACTGAGGCGCGCATAATCTGTTGCGCGGTGGGACTGTTCCATCACTGACCAGGCGCCGGCGGAAATTGCCGCGCCTTCCATCCACAGAAGATCACTCCGTTCGCCTCCCTATCGTCGCGCCCCCAAGGCAAGATAAGCGATTGATTCAGAGGGGTTCGCGATGGGGGCTCTACCCAAGCCACTGCTGGTATCGTCAGGTGAGCGGCAGTCTGCATTCCTCGGCGTCGCGCGATCCGTGCGGGGTCTGAGGTGGCGCGAGCGGCTTGATCCGGCCAGCTCCAATCTCGCCACCGCCATCAGCCAACATCACGACCTTCCCGAACTGCTGGGCCGGGTGCTGGCCGCCCGCGGCGTGCGCCTGGATGAAGTGCCAGTCGTCCTTGATCCCACCATCAAGGCTCTGATGCCCGATCCCAGCGTCCTGCAGGACATGGACAAGGCGGCTGCTCGCTTGGCCGATGCCATCATGTCCCGCGAGGCCATTGCCGTTTTCGGCGACTACGACGTGGACGGAGCTTGCTCATCCGCCCTCCTCTATCGCTTTCTTGCCCATCACGGCCTTGGCTGCCGAATCTACATTCCTGACCGGCTCTTCGAAGGCTACGGCCCCAACCCTGCGGCCATCGAAGGGCTGATCAAGGACGGCGCCAAGCTGATCGTCACCGTCGACTGTGGCACGGCGAGCTTCGAGCCTTTGGCGCTGGCCCGCCGGCTGGGCGTCGATGTGGTCGTCATCGATCACCACCAGGCTGATCCCGCGCTTCCAGATGTTCATGCGCTGGTGAACCCGAACCGGCAGGATGATCTCTCTGGCCTCGGACAACTTTGTGCCGCCGGCGTCACTTTCATGGTCCTCGTCGCAGTCGCGCGCGAGCTTCGGCAGCGCGGCTACTACTCAGCGGCCCGGCCTGCGCCCGACCTGCTCGCCCTTCTCGATCTCGTCGCGCTCGCCACGGTTTGCGATGTTGTCCCGCTCACAGGGCTCAACCGGGCCTATGTGGTGAAGGGGCTGCAAGTCATGCGCCAGCGCCGGAACGTGGGCCTCAAGGCGCTTTTCGACGCCGCAGGTCTCGCCCAGGCGCCTACGCCCTACCACCTCGGCTTCGTGCTCGGCCCACGCATCAATGCGGGTGGCCGCATAGGTGACGCCGGATTGGGCGCACGCCTGCTTTCGATCGACGATGAGATCGAGGCCGCGCGCATCGCCCAACTCCTCGACAAGCTCAACCGTGAGCGCAAGGCCATCGAGAGCGAAATGCTCGAACAGGCCGTGGCCGAAGCGGAGCGACTGCTCGAAGCCGACCCGGAGCTGCCCATTCTCGTGCTCGGCTCGGAGAGCTGGCACAAGGGTGTGGTCGGCCTGGTGGCGAGCCGCCTGACGGAGCGCTTTCAGCGCCCTTCATGCGTGATTTCGTGGGAGCAGGACATCGGTACCGCCTCACTGCGCTCGGTGGCTGGCGTCGATATCGGAGCGGCGGTGCGGGCTGCCATGTCGAAGGGTCACCTCATCAAAGGCGGCGGCCACGCGATGGCGGCGGGACTGACCGTTGAGCGCAAGAACATCGATGTACTGAGGGAATTCTTCCGTGAGGCCCTTGGTTCCGCGGCAGCCATCGCGCGTTCTGCCGCGGGGCTCGATATCGACGGCGCAATGACGTCGGCCGGCGTCACCGAGGAGTTGTTGCAGCTCATCGAGCGCGCAGGGCCGTATGGCCAAGGTAATCCGCAGCCACGTTTCGCCTTCCCGGCCCACCGGATCAAGTTCGCGAAGGTCGTCGGTGAACGTCACATACGCTGCACGCTAGAGGCGGGTGACGGCTCGCGGCTTGATGCAGTCGCCTTCCGTGCCGCCGGCCAGCCTCTTGGCGAAGCACTATTATCGACCGGTGGCCTGCCTCTCCACGTCGCTGGCACACTGCGGCGCGAGACATGGGGCGGCCGCGAGCGCATCGAACTCACGATCGAGGACGCCGCCGATCCGCGCCGTCAGCACTGACAGATAGGCGTTAGGAGGGCTGCGATAAGCCGGGCTACCGTCCGATCTTAAAAGCGGTTTACTGCGTGCGCGCCTTTGCGGGGGCTTCCGCCGCGGCGGACGGGTTCTGATTCTTCGCTCCGGCGACGGCCTTGTTGTTGTTTCGCTTCTTCGCAACACGAGCGGGTGGTGGGCGATTGCCGCAAGCCCAGGACGTCACCGTATTGCGCACGCTGACCACTGGCTTCGGATTGGGCGCCACCGGAAGGGAGTCCAGCGTCGGACTACCGAATAAAACCTTCCAGTCGTAATTGGCGAAGCCATGGTCGAGCAGGCTCGCAGCTCGAACCGCGCGATCATGGCCCGAAGGTTCGCCGAGGACCACGGCCATCAGTTGACGTCCGTTTCGCGTCGCGCTCGCCACTATGTTGAAACCGGAGTCACAGATGAACCCCGTCTTCAATCCGTCGGCGCCTTCATAGGTCTTCAGCAGGCTGTTGTGCGTGCCGATACGGCGTTTGCCGATCATGAAATCGGCCTGCGCCCAGAGATGACGGTGCTCGGGAAAGTCACGCGTCACAGCCATCGCGAGCCGCGCAAGATCACGCGCAGTTGTCACCTGCCCGGGCGCGGGCAATCCGTTCGGATTTACGAAATGCGTGTTCGTCATGCCGAGCCGCCGCGCGGTCGCGTTCATCCGCTCGACGAAAGCCTGTTCGTTACCCCCAACGGTCTCGGCAAGCATGATGGCGACGTCGTTCGCAGACTTCACGATCAACGCCTGCAGCCCCAACTCGACGCTCATCTGCCCGCCTACCGGCAAGCCGATCTTGCTCGGCGGCTGAGCGTGCGCGGCCTCGCTCGTCGTGAGCATTGTATTTGGCGTGATCATCCCGGCCTTCAGGGCCTCGAAGACGATATAGGCCGTCATCATCTTGGTGAGCGATGCCGGGTACCACTGATCATCGATATCCTCGGCATAGAGTACCCGGCCATCAGAAGCGTCGAAAAGCAGCTTCGGACCCGCCTGCGCTTGCGACGCTGCGACAAGTCCGAAAAGCCCAAGCGCGACCAAAATGGTCCGGCTCCAGATCATCCTGTTCCTGCTCCGAGGCTTGATGACTTTCGTGCTGCGGTCCCGATTTCCAAAGCCTCTGTCAGCCTCGGCCATCTCTACGCCCACAACAGCCAACAGGCCAATTTCCGCAGCCCCTGCCCTCGCGCTATCGTAACGCGCAGATCCGACACGGCAACTCGCAAGACGGCGCTTCCAGAGCGTCGCCGACTGCGCCTTCCCCCAAATCATAGGATCGAGAAGTTAACGTCCACCTCTCACGAGGTCCATCATTCAATCGGTCACAAGTGCAAGAGTGCCGCTCTTTCACAACACATTGCGGCCCTCATGGGGCCGCAACCGGGCCATCCAATGTTGGTTGACCGCGATTCAGCCAACCGAGCTGGACCATTCGTTGGCGCACCAACGACGTAACAACTCAGTTGAGCCCTTTGCGTTTCAGCTGATCGACGCCTGCGACGCTCCGCGGTCAGACCGCCGCACCGGCACCTCAATCTTCGCAGAGCAAGAGAATCGCGCGATGTAACCGCCCTTCGAGCGGTTGTTGATCAGAGTGCAGGGATCCGATGGACAAGA
>PKEY01000048.1 GCA_002919265.1 Hyphomicrobiaceae bacterium
CGCCAGAGCGGTCCGCTCGAAGTCGTGACGTCGGATCGCAATGGTAACTTGGCTACTGACGGCGGTCTCCTCTTTGAGGAACTCAGCAAGCTGGGCGGCGGTGTTGCTATCGCGATGGCTCTCGAGAATCCCGACCTCGTCGGAAACGAGCGCTTCGGCCTAGCGGGCAATGTGGCCTTCTGGGAGGACAACGTCGCCCTCGGCTTCACCGCTATGGGTGTGCTCGGCCACAACTTCCTTGGTGCGGGCGAGCGCTGGGCCCTGAGCGGCGGTGTCGGCTTCACCATCAAGGAGGAATCGTACGGTGGGCGTAGCAGCCAGAGCAGCGTTGGTGGCCGCGCTGGTCTGCAGATCACCTGGTAACAATCGGTCAGCAAGGCTGGAAGGACGCATTCGGCAATGCCGGATGCGTCCATTCTGCTTTATGCCGGAGCGCATTGTTAAAACCGTCATCTCTCGGCCTGCTCGATCGTTCAGCTCATTCTAAGAGTTGACATTGCCAAAGGAGGCTTGTTTGGAACTTGCGGCGCTAATACGTCCAGCGATGAGAATGAACGCGGCTGCCCATGTGCTGATCAGGAGTGCCGGAGCTCTCGTCATTGGAATGCTGATCATGGCGCTCCAACCCAGTGCGGCGCTGGCGCAAGGAAGCACGCAGACTCAGACCCCAGCGCAGAATCCACCGCTTCCGGACAGCTTCAAGTTGGACATGCTTATCCGGACGACCTTGATCGCTTTATCCCAGGCTAATCAGACTGGAAATTATACGGTACTGAGGGACCTCGGTGCCCCGTCGTTCCAGTTGAGTAATTCAGCTGCTCGCCTCACAGAAGCATTTGCTGATCTACGGCAAAGAAAGCTCGATTTCTCGCCGATCCTGTTCTTCAATCCGAAGCTCGTCCGTCAGCCGGCCGTTGATGGCGCTGGCCGCCTCCGGTTGACTGGCTTCATGGATACTCAACCCGAACGTATCAACTTCGACATGATGTTCGAACACGTCGGAGGTGACTGGCGCTTGTTCGGCCTTGCCGTTCAGATGCAACCGGCGCCCGCCGCGACGGCTGCGACTGGCCAGAAGAATGCACCCGCAGCAAAGGAAAAGGCAGCCACAAAGACAGCTTCGCCTGCCAAGAAATAAGGCTGCCCTGGGAAGTTCGGCGGCTAGCTTACTCCACCCCCGCAACCGCGATAATCCGCGTTTGTGATGCACCGTCACGGACCTTGCGCGCCTCGACGTATTCGGGCGACTCGTACCAGGCGCGAGCCTGCTCCAAGGTGTCAAACTCAAGGATCGCGATGCGTTGTGAGGTCCAGCCACCCTCAAGGCTGATAGTTTCGCCGCCGCGAGCCAAATAGCGGCCGCCGTATTTCTGAACCGCAGCGGCGCCGAATGGGCGATAGGCGTTCAGCTTTTCCGGGTCGATGATTTCCTGCAAATCCACGATGACGTAGGCGGGCATAGTCGCTCCTTATAGCTTCGAAAATTTTCGGAGGTTTCTTAGGGGCCGTAGATCTCTTTGTAGGTGCCGTGCTCGATTTCATGGAGCAGCGACGGACCTTTCGGTTCCCACCCCAAAACTTTGCGCGCTTTGTCAGCTTTTACGCGGCTATTGGAGCCAAAGGTGAGATGCGCCCCGGGTCCGAGAAATTCGACGGCTTCTTCGATGGGCCACTCGGCCGTGCTTCCGCCCAGACCAAGCATTCGGCTGATGGCCTCGACCGCTGTCTTCATCGAGGCCTCGCCATTCTCCACGTAGAACAAGGAGCCGGCGGGCGCCCGTTGGAGGGCCAGAAGATAAAGGTCAACGACGTCCGTGATGTGGACATGAGACCAGACGTTGAGCCCGCGGCCGATATGGCGGGCCACACCGGTCTTCTTCGCCTGCTCGATGAGCTTCGGGATCTGAACGCTGCTGGAATTTACCCCGATGCCACGGCCGTAGATGAGCGACGGGCGGATGACGACCGACCGAATGCCGTCGAGCGCCGCTCTCAGCACCTGCTCATCGATCGCGACGCGAGTCGCCTTTTCCGGCATGGGTGTGAATGGCGTGTCCTCGGTGAACACGCGATCCACGAATTCGCCCTTGTCGTAGGTGCTGACGACACTCGATCCGCTCGTTTGGATGAAAACTTTGCCACTCCCTCGAAATTCCTCGAGAAACGGCAAAACGACGAATGGATTGTCAGCCTGGGCGGCGTTGACGACGCCATCGACCGTTCGCGCGACCTGTTTCAGCAAGCCATAGTCGTTCAGAGTGCCCGCGACGGGCGTGATGCCCCGCTGGCGAAGGCTCTCCGCAGCTGCATCGCTGCGGGCCAGCCCAAGAACCTCGTAGCCTTCGGCCAGGAGCCGCGTCGCGATGGAGCCGCCAATGTAGCCCGTCGCGCCGGTGACGAATATCTTCATGGATCCCGCGTCCTTTCGTTGGGGCAGATTTATCGTTATCAGGAGCTTGCGGTTGCAGTCTGCTGAAGGGAAGCACTAGGTGCCAGAGCGAAGACGGGAACAACGGCCATGAACAGAATTCATGGTGAGCGGGTGCGGAGCATGGAGAGAGAACAGGATCGGACATCCCGCATGGAGGCCTTCGTGCGCGTGGTCAATGCGGGAAGCTTCTCCGCAGCCGCGCGTGCCATGAATCTGACGCCGTCAGCCGTCAGCAAGCTCGTTTCGCGCATCGAAAGTCATTTCGGCGTGCGGCTCATCGATCGGTCAACCCGGCAATTCAGGCTGACGCCGGAAGGCGAGCTCTACTATGAGCGCTGCCAAAAAATCGTGGCCGAAATCGAGGAAGCCGAGCGGGCGGTTTCGGAGTTCACGTCGCAGCCGAGAGGACGGCTCAGCGTCAACGCCAGCATGGGGATCGGCATTCACCGCATTACGCCGCTGATCCCGGAATTTCAGCGGCGCTATCCGCAAATCGAGCTGGATCTGTCGTTGAGCGATCACCTGGTCGATCTCGTCGAGAAGCAGGCCGAGGTGGCCATCCGGGTTGGCCCCCTCGAGGACAGCACGCTGGTGGCCCGCAAGATCTGCGACAGCCGGCGCGTAGTCGTTGCGTCTCCCGATTATCTGGCGCGGAACGGGACACCAAAGCATCCGGAGGATCTTCTTGCGCACAATTGTCTCACCTACAACATGCGGGCGACCCTGAACGAGTGGCCCTTCCTGATCGACGGAAACATGCGCAAAATCGTTGTCGGAGGCCCTGTGCGCGGTGATAGCGGCGAGACCCTGCGGCACATGGCGCTTGCCGGCGCGGGAATCGCACGCCTGGGGTGGTTTCAGGTCGGGCCTGATGTTCGTGCGGGGCGGCTGGTGCCGCTGCTCGAGGAGTACCACGCAGGGGAGCTGCAGGGAATTTATGCCGTTTTCTTCGGAATGCGGCACACATCCATGCGCGTGAAATGCTTCGTGAATTTTCTGGTCGAGCAGATGGGGCGGGAGCAGCCGTGGCTGGCGGCGGAATATGCCACCTCAGCAGCTGCGTAGTGCCTCAAGATCTGCGATATCCGAAGTGCGCGCAGCATGAACCCAGGGCAAAAGTTCTATGACGCTTTTGCATTGCGCGCGCTGTTACCGTGGGGTATCGCAAGGCTCATAATTGCCGATGTGAAACGGAGATCCCCAGCAGGGTGCGGGGAGTAGACGGGAGGATGGAATGAAACCAAGGAAATGGCTTGGGCTGCTGGCGAGTGCCTGCGCCATGGTGTTCGGAATGGCTGCCCCATCGCAGGCGGCATTTCCAGAGCGGCCAATCACGCTTATCGTTCCGTGGGCTGCGGGCGGCGGTACGGACGCTGTCGCAAGATACATCGCCTCTGTCATGCAAGAGGAGTTCGGCCAGCCGGTCAACGTCGTCAATCGTACCGGCGGCAATGGCGTAGTCGGACACTCTGCTATCGCAACAGCTCCGCCGGACGGCTACACGATTGGTCTCATCACGCTCGAGATCAACATGATGCACTGGATGGGGCTAACGGACCTGACCTATGAGGCCTATACCCCACTAGCGCTCATGAATGCTGACCCGGCCGCGATCCACGTTCGGGCTGACTCGGAGTTCAAGACAATCAACGAGCTTGTTGAAGCCATCAAAGCCAATCCGGGCAAGTTCAGCTCGTCGGGCACCGCTCAGGGCGGCAGCTGGCACCTTGCGCTCGCGGGTATGCTGCACTCGCTTGGAGCCGATCCCAATTCAACGCGCTGGGTGCCGAGCACGGGCGCTGCGACGGCCATGACCGATCTGGCGGCTGGCGGCGTTGACCTCGTGTCCTGTTCGTTGCCGGAGGCGCGCGCCCTTAGAGACGCAGGCCGCGTGCGTAGCCTTGTTGTGATGGCCGAGAAGCGGTTGGCGCAGTTCCCGGATGTCCCGACGCTCAAAGAAGCGACGGGCTCGGATTGGGTCAAGGGGGTGTGGCGCGGCATGGCAGCTCCCAAAGGCTTGCCGGAAGACATCACTAAGCGCTACGAGGAAGTCCTGAGGAAGATCTACGACAGCGAGGGCTTCAAGAAGTTCATGTCCGACCGTGGCTTCGAAATGGTCTGGGCCAATTCCGCCGATTTCGGCGCCTTCATGGAGCGCGACAACAAGGAAATCGGCGAGATGATGAAATTGATGGGGCTGGCGAAGTAACTGCCAGCTCGAAGCCTCCAAAAGAAAACAGCGCGGTTCAATGGACCGCGCTGTTTTTTGTTTGGGAATTTGCTTTTCGGCGCTAAGGGGGGGCCGTGTGTGCCCCCGCAATAAGCCCTTCCGGCGTCTTTAGTTGTCGAGGAAGCTCCGAAGCTTCCGGCTGCGGCTCGGATGCTTCAGCTTCCGCAACGCCTTGGCCTCGATCTGACGGATGCGCTCACGGGTCACGGAGAACTGCTGACCAACCTCTTCGAGCGTGTGGTCCGTGTTCATGCCAATGCCAAACCGCATGCGCAGCACGCGCTCCTCACGCGGAGTGAGAGAGGCAAGAACACGGGTCGTCGTCTCGCGCAAATTCGACTGGATCGCCGCGTCGATCGGGAGGATCGCGTTCTTGTCCTCGATGAAGTCACCGAGATGGCTGTCCTCCTCGTCACCGATCGGCGTCTCGAGGCTGATCGGCTCCTTGGCAATCTTCAGCACCTTCCGCACTTTCTCGAGCGGCATGCCGAGCTTCTCGGCCAGCTCTTCAGGCGTCGGCTCTCGGCCGATCTCATGCAGCATCTGCCGGCTCGTGCGCACGATCTTGTTGATGGTCTCGATCATGTGCACGGGAATGCGGATGGTACGAGCCTGGTCGGCGATCGAGCGCGTGATCGCCTGCCGGATCCACCACGTCGCGTACGTCGAGAACTTGTAGCCGCGGCGGTATTCGAACTTGTCGACCGCCTTCATCAGGCCGATGTTGCCCTCCTGGATCAGGTCCAGGAACTGCAGGCCACGGTTCGTGTATTTCTTGGCGATGGAGATCACGAGGCGCAGGTTGGCCTCCACCATCTCCTTCTTCGCCTGCCGGGCCTCACGCTCGCCCTTCTGCACGGTCTGGACGATGCGCCGGAACTCGGGGATCTCCAGGCCAGTCTCGGTCGCGAGAGTGTGGATCTCCGCCCGGATCTCCTCGATCTTGGGCCGCTCGTTGTTGATGAACTTTGCCCAGTTCTTCTTGCCACACTGGGCCATGCGGTCGAGCCATGTCTGGTCGAGCTCGTTGCCGTAATACTCGTCCCGGAACTCGGGGCGCGAGACGCCGTAATTCTCGGCAAGCCGCATCAACTGGCCTTCAAGCGTCACCAGACGCTTGTTGATCGCATAGAGCTGCTCGACGAGGCTCTCGATGCGGTTGTTATTGAGCTGCAGGCTCTTGACGTCCTTGATGATCTCTTCGCGTAGCTTGGCGTAGGCCTTCTGCTGCTGGCGCGTGCTCTGCTCGCCCGCAACCTGCATCTCGAGGTTGCGATCCTGAAGCTTGCGCAGCTTCTTGTAATTGGCCGCGATGCGGTCGAACGTTTCGAGGACCTTGGGCTTGAGCTCCGCCTCCATCGCGGCGAGCGACATGGCGTTCTCGTAGTCGTCTTCGTCGTCCAGGTCGCCCAGCGGCTCGCCATTGGCCCGGTCTTCGGAGTCCGAGTCGACGATGGGGGCCGCCTTTGCATCCGGGCCCTCGTAGGTGGCCTCGAGATCAATGATGTCGCGAAGCAGAACCTTGCCTTCGTTGAGCTCGTCACGCCAGATGATGATGGCCTGGAAGGTGAGGGGGCTCTCACAAAGCCCGGCAATCATCGCCTCGCGCCCAGCCTCGATCCGCTTGGCGATGGCAATCTCGCCCTCGCGTGACAGGAGCTCCACGGACCCCATTTCGCGCAGATACATGCGCACAGGGTCGTCCGTGCGCTCGACGGGCTCGGAGCGCGTCTCAGATTTAGACGGCAGCGATTGCGTCGTCAGCGCGCGGCCGACGTCATCATCGTCGTAGCTGTCCCCTTCCTCCTCGGCCTCGTCCAGGTCATCGGCATCGATAACATTGATGCCCATGTCCGAGAACATGGCCATCACGTCCTCGATCTGCTCCGAAGACACCTCCTCAGAGGGCAGGACGGCGTTTATCTCGTCATACGTAACGTAGCCGCGGGCCTTGGCGGTCTTGATCAGCCGCTTGACAGCCTGGTCCGTCAGATCGAGCACCGGGCTGTCGCGCTCCGGCTCGGCCTGAGGTGGCGTTTGCTCTTCAGTTTTCTGTGTCATCTGCGTGCGAGGCTCAGCGGAAGAGAATGCGTTCGACATTGGGCAGCGACAGGCTCACGTATTACCGATCAGACGCGCTGTAGGCAGGCGCGGGCTGCTTGGACGATGACGTGCACGAAGGCCCTTTATGCACGTTGGCCTTGGTCGGCTGAGCCGGAACGAGTCTTCAAAAAAGATTGGAAGCATCTCTACCCGGCAACTCTCTTGAGGCTCATGTCCACCAAAAGCTAAGGCCCCCCAAACAACCATAGGGCCGCGCCTCCTCGGCGCCGCCTGCTCGTTGGCCAGCGCAGCTGTTTAATCCAAGAATGCGTCAACCGTCCAGGCTCGCAATCAGGCGCTGCACCTCGTAAAGTCTAGCCAGCGACTCCTCGCTCCCATCCTCGAGGAAATCGCGCTCCGCGGCTTCAAGGGCTTTCTTCAGGCTTATCTGGCGCTCATGCAACGCGAGGGCATCACAAAAGCCAGCCTCAACATCAGCCCGTTCCGCATCCGCCTCGGCAAACCGATAGCACCTATGCGTAATCGTCCGCTCGACGAGATCGATCGCCTGATGCAAGCTCTGCGCCTCCAATTGGGTGCGCAAACGGCTGCTGTCAAGTGAGATATCGTGACTTTTGAGTGACAGAATGGCGTCACGCAGCTTGGCTAACGGCGGCAGGCTGAACTCGATAGCCGCTATCTTTTCAGCGTATTCCTCGACCAGCCAGGGGTGATTCAAGAGGGTGCGCAGAAGCAACGCCTCCCGATAGAGCACGTATCCTGGCCCAACGAGCCGGCTCCTTCTCAGGCTTTCACTCGGCCGCGGCCTTTGCGGAAACCCGAACCTGCCGGCGAACCGGCTCTGAGCGTCATAACGCGATGGGATGCTGGAACGGTAAGGCTGCCGCCGGTCCCATTGGGCGCGATAGTGCCGATGGGAAGCAGCGGGTATTACGGGCCAAGCCTCCTGAAGCTTGCTCCTCAATGCGCGGGCATAATGTTGCCGAACTGTCGTATCGCCGATGCGCGAGAGCAAGGTTGCGATCCGCCGCTCCAAGTAAGCCCGGCGCTCGGGTGTGGACCATTCACCGGACTTCCATTCACGTTCCCACAGCACCTCAACGAGCGGGGTAGCCTTTTCGATGACGCGGCGCATAGCCTCGGCCCCCTGCTGCCGCACCAGATCATCGGGATCGGAGCCTTCGGGGAGGAATGCGAACACCAAGCTGCGCCCAGGCTGGAGGTGCGGAAGCGCCGCATCGATTGCCCGATAGGCGGCGCGGCGTCCGGCTGAATCCCCGTCGAAGCACAGGATCGGCTCCGGAGCCATTCGCCATAAAAGGTGGAGCTGGTTTTCGGTGAGCGCCGTGCCGAGTGGGGCTACCGTGTTCGTCCATCCCGCTTCGCTCAGGGCGATGACGTCCATGTAGCCTTCGACCACGATGATCTGGTTGCGCTCGTAGGCGGCCGGTCTGGCCTGGTGGGCGTTGAAGAGGACGTTCCCCTTGTGGAAAAGCGGCGTCTCCGGCGAGTTCAGGTATTTCGCCGTGGCATTGGCATCGAGCGCCCGCCCGCCGAAGGCGATGATCCGGCCTTTGTGATCGCAGATCGGAAACATTACCCGATGCCGGAAGCGATCGTAAGAGACGGGGATGTCGTCTCCCGCAACCACCATGCCGGAGAGCGTCATTTCCTCGGCGGTGAAACCTAACCTCGCCAGATGCTCCTTGAGCGCTGCTCGCCCAGCAGGCGCGTAGCCAAGGCGAAACCGCGTGACCGCGTCCCATGAAACGCCGCGCCGCTCGAGGTAACGCCGTGCCTCGGCGCCGCCGCTGCCCCGGAGCTCTGCCTCGAAGAAGCTCGCCGCTGCTTCCAATACGGCCAAGAGCCGGACGCGCTGATCCTCCTTGCGTGCGTCCGCGTCGCTCATCCGCGGGATCGGCACACCAGCTTCGGCAGCCAGCCGCTCCACCGCTTCAGGGAACGACAGCCCCTCCGTCTTCATGAGGAACGTGAAGATGTCGCCGTGCTCGCCCGAGGAGAAGCAGTGATAGAAGCCCTTCTGATCATTGACGAAGAAGGAGGGCGTCTTCTCCGCTTTGAAAGGTGAGAGCCCGACATACTCGCGCCCCTGCCGCTTCAGGGACACCTTGCGCGAGACCACCTGACTAACCGGCAGCCGGGCGCGAATCTCGTCGAGAAGGGCGGGCGGAAAGCGCATCGAACCCGATTGATCCCACGTTACGACGCACTTCACTAAGCCGATTCGCGCCAATTTTACCGCCCTGCCAAGGCGTTATCGTAGGCTTAGACCCGCTATCCACAGGAGGCCGCGGATGGAAACCACCGGCTACTTGAGGAGCTCCTTCACGATTGCGCTCGCTTTGGCGAAGTCCATGCGGCCTGCATAGCGCTCTTTGAGAGCGGCCATTGTCCGGCCCATGTCCTTGAGGCTGGCGCTGCCGAGCTCTCGCACCACTTCGGCCACCGCAGCGCGGGTCTCCTCCTCGCTGAGCTGTTTCGGCAGAAATTCCTCAATAACGGCGATCTCGGCCAACTCCTGGTCAGCGAGGTCCTGGCGTCCAGCCTGGCGATAGGTTTCAGCCGACTCGCGCCGCTGCTTCACCATCTTCTGGAGGAGCTGCAGAACCTCCGCGTCGGAAATCTTGTCAGTGCCGGTGGGCTGCCCGGCGCTGTCGATCTGAGCTGCAATGTCGCGATCCTTGATGGCCGCGGAGATGAGCCGCAAGGTAGCAAGCCGGCGCTTGTCACCCGCTTTCATGGCCTCCTTGATGGCCTGGTTGATCTGATCGCGCATGACACCTCCTCCTAGTATTGGCGTGATGTACGCCCCCAGTGGCATCGTCGCAAGGCTGGCACCCATTGATTGACGCGTTCCGCCGCCTCACATAGGTTGCCGGTCTGCAAACAGCTTATTGCGATGCAGCGAGCGGTGCCCTTTGCCGATGCGGCCGCGCCGCCTGGAGCCGATCATGACAGCGATAACCCAATCCATCCGCCGCAGTGCGCCCGCGCCCTGGGCCGAGCCGCTGATGACTGCCCGCCTTGTGCTTGCAGACGGCACCGTGATCACCGGCCGTGGGCTGGGAGCAGTCGGATCGGCAGTCGGCGAGGTCTGCTTCAATACCGCCATGACCGGCTACCAGGAGATCCTCACCGATCCCAGCTACGCCGGGCAGATCATCACCTTTACCTTCCCGCACATCGGCAATGTCGGCACCAATCCCGAGGATACCGAGACCTCCAACCTCGCCATGCGCTCTGGCGTGCGCGGTTGCGTGCTGCGGGCCGATATTACGTCTCCGTCCAATTACCGCGCGGTTGAGCATCTCGATGCTTGGCTCAAGGCGCGTGGCATCATCGCGATTTGCGGGGTCGATACGCGGGCGTTGACCGCACGGATTCGCGCTCAGGGCATGCCCAATGCGGTCATCGCGCACGAGCCGTCTGGGGTCTTTGACATCGAGAAGCTGAAGGCGGAGGCACGGGCCTGGCCGGGTCTCGTGGGGCTTGACCTCGTGCCGGAGGTGACGACCGGCCAGAGCTACACGTGGGACGAGATGCGCTGGGTGTGGGGCAAAGGCTATCCCCGCCAGCTCAATCCCGAGTTTCACGTCGTCGCGGTCGACTATGGCCTGAAACGGAACATCCTTCGCTCGCTCGCGAGCGCCGGGTGTCGCGTGACGGTGGTTCCTGCCACAACGACCGCGGAAGAGATCCTCGAGCGGAAACCCGATGGAGTGTTTCTCTCGAACGGACCAGGAGATCCAGCGGCAACGGGCAAGTATGCTGTGCCTGAGATCCAGCGGCTGATCGACTCGGGACTGCCCTTGTTTGGCATCTGCCTCGGCCATCAGCTCCTTGGCCTTGCCGTTGGAGCACGCACCGTGAAGATGCACCAAGGCCACCACGGAGCGAACCACCCGGTAAAGGACTTCACGACCGGCAAGGTCGAGATCACGTCCATGAACCACGGCTTCGCCGTAGA
>PKEY01000132.1 GCA_002919265.1 Hyphomicrobiaceae bacterium
CCCGAGGTCATCGCGTCATATCTCAAGCATCTGCCGAATTCTCCTGGCGTCTATCGCATGATCGACGCCCGAGGGGACGTGATCTATGTCGGCAAGGCGCGGAATCTCAGGGCGCGCGTCTCGAATTACACCCGCCTCGCCGGGCACAGCACCCGCATCCAGCGCATGATCTCGCAGACGGCGGCGATGGAGATCGTCACCGTCGGCACCGAGGCAGAGGCGCTGCTGCTTGAAGCCAACCTCATCAAGCGTTTTCGCCCGCGGTACAACGTGCTGATGCGGGACGACAAGTCGTTCCCCTACATCCTTATCGCCCGGGATCACCGCGCGCCGCAGATCCTCAAGCACCGCGGCGCCCGGACCCGGAAAGGGGAATATTTTGGCCCGTTTGCATCGGCTGGCGCGGTCAACCGCACCATCAACATGCTGCAGCGGGCGTTCTTGCTGCGCTCGTGCTCGGATGCAGTGTTCGAGACGCGCACGCGGCCGTGCCTGCTCTATCAGATCAAGCGTTGCTCCGCGCCCTGCACCGGTGAGATCAGTCTTGAGGACTACAATCGGCTCGTCGATGAGGCGACACGCTTCCTCCGAGGTGAGAGCCAGAGCGTCCGCCGCCATTACCAGAAGCTGATGGAGGAAGCCGCGGAACGGCTCGAATTCGAGCGCGCGGCCGAGCTGCGTAACCGGCTCTGGGCGCTGGCGCACGTGACGGCGGACCAGGCGATCAACCCCGAGGGGGTTGAGGAAGCCGATGTGTTCGCCGCCGCGCAGCAAGCCGGCCAGACCTGTATCCAGGTGTTCTTCATCCGCAGCGGCCAGAATTGGGGCAATCGCGCCTACTTCCCCAAGGCGGACCGGTCGCTCAGCACCGCTGAAGTGCTCGAGAGCTTCATCGCGCAGTTTTACGACGACAAGCCGGTTCCGAAGCTTCTGCTCCTGTCGGAGCCGCTGCCCTCTCACGACCTCCTCGAGGAGGCCCTGTCGAGCAAATCTGAGCGGCGGGTCGAAATCCGCGTTCCCCAGCGCGGAAGCAAGCTGGGCGTGGTAGAGCATGCGCTGCGCAACGCGCGGGAAGCGTTGGCGCGCCAGCTGGCCGAGAGCTCGTCGCAGCGCATTCTCCTTGAAGGTTTGGCAGAGCGGTTTGGCCTGCCACGACCGCCACGGCGCATCGAGGTTTTCGATAACAGCCACATCATGGGCACGAACGCCGTAGGCGCGATGATCGTGGCCGGGCCGGAAGGGTTCGTGAAAAGCCAGTATCGGAAGTTCAACATCAAGTCGACGGACCTCACGCCGGGCGACGATTACGCCATGATGCGTGAGGTTCTGACGCGCCGGTTCCGCCGGTTGGTTGAGAAAAAGAACGGCGGCAAGAACGGCGCGAAGCCTGAACCCGGGACGAACGTGGAGCCGCACGTTGCTGCCGAGCAGCTTGGGGCGACCGAAGAACTCTCCAGCCGCATCATCCCGCCTGAGCCGCCACCGCTCGATGAGCGTGGGTCCTCGGGCATCCCGTTCGGTGTTCTGCGTGCCGAAGCCGTATCTGAGCCCGGTATCGAGGATGAGGCGACCGACCTTCCGGATGACGACTACTCACCGGCCCTGTTCGACGAGGCCACGGAGGATGAGGAGCTGCGCCGGGAGCAGGAGGAAGAGGAGTTTCCTGATCGTCCGGACTTGGTGCTCATCGACGGCGGCGCGGGCCAGCTTGCCGTCGCCTGCCAAGTGTTGTCCGAGTTGGGGATCACCGGTATTCCCGTAGTCGGCGTGGCCAAGGGCCCCGATCGCGATGCTGGCCGCGAGCACTTCTACATCCCCGGGCGCGACAAGCCCTTCATGCTGGAGCCGCGCGATCCGGTGCTCTACTTCGTCCAGCGTCTGAGGGACGAAGCCCATCGCTTCGCCATCGGCACCCATCGGGCAAAGCGCGCGAAAGCCATTTCGGCCAACCCGCTCGACGAAATTCCTGGCATCGGACCAGCGCGCAAACGCGCTCTGCTGCAACATTTCGGTTCAGCCAAGGCAGTCTCGCGGGCCGGCGTCGCAGACCTCAAGGAAGTGCCTGGCATCTCGGAACAGATGGCGCAAACCATCTACGACTTCTTCCACGAGCGCAGGAGCTAACTCCATCGCTTCTAGAAGTGCTGAGTTTCATCGTCGCGCCGCAGCCCGAACGATCCCGCAGCCCACGATTCTTTGTTGAAACCGCGGTCCGTTTTATTGCAGGGTGACCGCGCCCGCCCGTTCGCTGCCTCCGCAAAGCCTTCGAGCACCGCCAGCAGCAGTTGATCGCGCGTGGGGGGAGGATGACCAGGGATTTGAGGGGTCGAGACGACGAATGGCTGAACTGATCATTCCGCGCTCTACCGAAATCATGGCTGCCGTCATTTTCGCGCTGGCGGTGATACACACGTTCTCGACGGCCTATTTCGAGCATCTGGCCCGGATACAGCCTGCTCACGCAGGCCTGTGGCATCTGCTCGGCGAAGTGGAAGCAGTCTTCGGCTTTTGGGCCATGGTGCTCCTGGTGTTCATGGCATTCCAGCTTGGCTCGAACACCTCGATGCACTACCTCGAAAGCCGCAACTTCACTGAGCCGGCTTTCGTCTTCGTTATCATGGTCATCGCCGCAAGCCGGCCGATCATCGACTTTGCCGGCGCGCTGCTGGTGGGCATCTCGCGCGTTCTGCCCCTGCCCGCGCCGACAGCCTACTACCTGACGGTGCTCTCGCTTGGGCCTCTGCTCGGCTCCTTTATTACCGAGCCGGCGGCCATGACGCTTTCCGCGCTTCTCCTGCGGGAGCGGTTCGTCAACAAGAACGCACCGAACGCCTTCAAGTACGCCACGCTGGGCGTGCTCTTCGTGAACGTTTCCATTGGCGGCGTGCTCACGCCCTTCGCGGCGCCTCCCGTCCTAATGGTGGCCGGCACGTGGGGCTGGGACATGGCGTTCATGCTGACGCACTTCGGCTGGAAGGCGGCAATCGCGGTTTTCATCAACGCTGCTGTGGTAACGTTCCTGTTCCGAGACTACCTCAAGGGCGTGAAAACCATGTCGGACGCACTCGCGCGTCTCGACGTGCCAGCCTGGGTCGTCGCGGTGCATCTGGTCTTTCTGACTGGCGTGGTCGTGTTCAACCATCACCCGATCGTCTTCGCCGCCTTCTTTCTTTTCTTCATGGGTTTCACCGAGGCCTACCACAAGTACCAGTCGCGTCTCCTTATCCGCGAAGGGCTTATGGTGGCCTTCTTCCTCGCCGG
Organism: Hyphomicrobiaceae bacterium; assembly: GCA_002919265.1. Classification (GTDB taxonomy): domain Bacteria; phylum Pseudomonadota; class Alphaproteobacteria; order Rhizobiales; family Hyphomicrobiaceae; genus ZC4RG25. Next base: position 3,262 of record PKEY01000132.1, read on the forward strand.
CCTGGTGGTGCTCGGCGGCCTGCAGAAGTGGTGGCTTCAGCCGACGCTGGAGGGCATGTCACCTGCCGTACTCTATTGGGGTGCGACATTCCTGACCGCCATAACGGATAACGCCGCACTGACCTATCTTGGCTCGCTGGTGGATGGCGTCACCGACGAGTTCAAGTACGCGCTTGTCGCCGGTGCTGTGACCGGAGGCGGCCTCACGGTCATCGCGAACGCACCGAACCCGGCGGGCTTCGCGATCCTCAAGGGCAGCTTCGATGACGGTGCCATCAATCCGCTCGGGTTGCTCACGGCGGCCTTAGGTCCGACGCTGGTGGCGGCCGCAGCCTTCCTCCTGCTTCCGGGCTAGTCCGCGGGCTGCAGCAAAACGCAAAGCCCGTGCAGTAGACTGCACGGGCTAACCAGAAAAGCGTCAGGACGGACGTCGAGCTACTTATACTCGACGTTCACGATCTCGTAGGACCGCGTGCCCTTCGGCGTCGTCACCTCGACCGAATCGCCCTTCGTACGGCCGATCAACGCGCGCGCAATCGGCGAGCCGATTGAAATCTTGCCCTCACGCACGTTGGCCTCGAACTCACCGACGATCTGATACTTGACTTCTTCCTCGGTGTCCTCGTCCATGAGCGTGACCGTCGCGCCAAACTTCACCGTATCGCCCGAGAGCTTGCTCGGATCGATGACCTCGGCGCGAGAAAGCTTGTCCTCCAGCTCCGCGACCTTCGCCTCGTTCAGGCCCTGGGCCTCCTTGGCCGCGTGATACTCGGCGTTCTCGCTCAGGTCGCCGTGGGCGCGAGCTTCCGCGATGGCCTGTATGATGCGCGGCCGCTCCACCGATTTCAGGCGATGCAACTCCGCTTCGAGTTGCTTGTAACCTTGGATGGTCATTGGCACGCGTTCGGTCGCCATAATCAGAGTCTCCTCACCGGCACGGCAAGCGCCGGAGCTTCACCTGTCGATTTTCACTCACACCGGGAAAATCGGCCTGCCCCCTAACGTGAAAAAAGCTATTGAGGGAAGTCCGCTATTTCAAGCCGTACTTCCCGCATAGCTTTGCAGGGGCGCGACCTTCAACGTATCAGACTTTAAGGCCCTGATAGCCCTCGTAACAGCGATCGCACCGGCCAAAGTTGTATAATACGGAATATGATTCAGCAAGGCTGTCCGGCGGATATCCTTGGAATCCGCCAGGGCCCTTGCCCCTTCCGTCGTGTTGATGACGAGGTGGATCTCGCCATTTTTCATGGCATCCACCACATGCGGCCGGCCCTCGAGCACCTTGTTGACCTGATCGCACGGGATGCCGTGCTGCTCCAGGTGCCGTTTGGTGCCCCGCGTCGCCACAATGCGGAAGCCCATCTCGACGAGATCGCGCGCCGGCGCGACCACCCGATCCTTGTCTGAATCCTTCACCGAAATGAACACCGTTCCCGACATGGGCAGTGCGTGACCTGCCGCGATCTGGCTCTTGCCAAACGCCAGCGCGAAATCGCGATCGAGGCCCATTACCTCGCCGGTCGAGCGCATCTCCGGCCCCAGGATGGGATCGACGCCCACGAAGCGCGCGAACGGGAAGACCGCCTCCTTGACGCCAATGTGGTTGAGCTTCGGCGGTTTCAGGTTGAACGAAGCCAGCGGCCGGCCCGCCATCACCTGCGCCGCGATGCTCGCGATCGGCAGGCCGATGACCTTGGCCACGAACGGCACCGTGCGGCTCGCGCGCGGATTGACTTCGAGGATGTAGACCTCACCGTTCTTGATAGCGAACTGGACGTTCATCAGCCCGACCACGCCGAGCGCCAGGGCCAGCTCCCGCGTCTGCCGCTCCAGTTCGGCGACGATCTCGGGCGGAAGCGAGTGCGGCGGCAGCGAGCAGGCGGAGTCACCCGAGTGAATGCCGGCCTCCTCGATGTGCTCCATGACACCGGCAATGAACGTATCCCTGCCGTCTGCGATGCAGTCGACGTCCACCTCGATGGCATCGGACAGATAGCGGTCGATGAGCAGCGGCCGGCGCTCGGACACGACAAGCTCCGATGGCCGATTGAGCGTTGCTGACAAGCGGGCGACGTACCGGTCCAGCTCCGCCGAGTCGTGGACGATCTCCATGGCGCGGCCGCCGAGCACGTAGGACGGCCGGATCATGACCGGGTAGCCAACGCTTTCGGCCACGGAGCGGGCTTCTTCCGGCGAGCGCGCGATTCCGCTTTCCGCCTGCTTCAAACCGAGCTTGTCGATTAGGGCCTTGAAGCGGTCCCTGTCCTCTGCAAGGTCGATGGCATCGGGCGAGGTGCCGAGGATCGGAACGCCCGCTTCCTCCAAGGCGCCCGCGAGCTTCAAAGGCGTTTGCCCGCCGAACTGGACGATGACGCCTTCCAGCTTACCCTTCGCCTGCTCCACGCGGATGATCTCGAGCACGTCCTCGGCGGTCAGCGGCTCGAAGTAGAGGCGATCAGAAGTGTCGTAGTCGGTCGAAACCGTCTCCGGGTTGCAGTTGACCATGATGGTCTCGAACCCGGCCTTTGTGAGCGCGAAGCAGGCGTGGCAGCAGCAATAGTCGAACTCGATGCCCTGCCCGATCCGGTTCGGCCCGCCACCAAGGATGATGACCTTCCTGCGATCTGAAGGTTCGGCCTCGCACTCCGGCGCGCCTTCGAAGCCGCGCTCATAGGTCGAGTACATGTAGGCCGTGGGCGAGGCAAACTCCGCGGCGCAGGTGTCAATGCGCTTGTAGACCGGCTCCACGCCCAGCGCCTTCCGGCGCTGCCGCACCTCCGCCTCGGTAAGCCCGGCGAGCTTCGCAAGCCGGGCGTCGGAGAAGCCCATGGCCTTGAGGGCGCGGAACTGCTCAGCCGTTGGCGGAAGCCCGTGCGCGATAACCCGGGCCTCCATGTCCACGATTTCCTGGATGCGCTCGATGAACCACGGGTCGATCTTGCAGGCGGCGTGCACCATCTCATGATCGAAGCCGAGGCGCAGCGCCTGCGCGACCTTGAGGATCCGGTCGGGAGATGGCGTTCCCAGCGCAGCCCGGATCACGTTCTTGTCGTCGCCCTGCCCAAGTCCCTCGAACGTCACGTCGTCGAGGCCCGTCAGGCCGGTTTCAAGCGAACGCAGCGCCTTCTGCAGGCTTTCGGCGAACGTGCGCCCGATGGCCATGACCTCGCCCACCGACTTCATGGACGTGGTCAGCGTGGGGTCGGCGCCAGGGAACTTCTCGAAGGCAAAGCGCGGGATTTTGGTGACGACGTAGTCGATCGTCGGCTCGAACGAAGCGGGCGTGGCGCCGCCCGTGATGTCATTCTCGAGCTCGTCGAGCGTGTATCCCACCGCCAGCTTCGCCGCGACCTTGGCAATGGGGAATCCCGTGGCCTTGGACGCCAGCGCGGATGACCGCGACACGCGCGGGTTCATCTCGATGACCACGAGCCGACCGTCTGCCGGATTGACGGCGAACTGCACGTTCGACCCGCCCGTCTCCACGCCGATCTCGCGCAATACCTTGATCGAGGCATCGCGCATGATCTGGTATTCCTTGTCCGTCAGCGTGAGCGCGGGCGCAACCGTGATCGAGTCGCCCGTATGCACGCCCATCGGGTCGACGTTCTCGATGGAGCACACGATGATGCAGTTGTCCGCCTTATCGCGGACCACCTCCATCTCGTACTCCTTCCAGCCGAGGACGCTTTCTTCGATCAGAACCTGATGCGTGGGAGAAGCATCGAGCCCGCGCTCGACGATCTCGAAGAACTCTTCGCGGTTGTAGGCGACGCCGCCGCCGGTGCCGCCGAGGGTAAACGACGGCCTGATGATCGCAGGCAGCCGCACGTATTCGAGGGCGGCCGCGGCCTCCTGCATGGAGTGGGCCAGCATCGAGCGCGGGGTTTCGAGCCCGATCCGGTTCATCGCTTCGCGGAAAAGCTGCCGGTCCTCGGCCTTGTCGATGGCCTCCGCCCGGGCGCCGATCATTTCAACGCCGTAGGCCGACAGGACACCCTGCTTGTGTAGCGCGAGAGCCGTATTCAGCGCCGTCTGGCCGCCCATGGTGGGCAGCAGCGCGTCCGGGCGCTCCTTGGCGATGATCTTGGCGACGACCTCAGGCGTGATCGGCTCGATGTAGGTGGCATCGGCCAACTCCGGGTCCGTCATGATGGTGGCGGGGTTCGAGTTGACCAGAATGATGCGATATCCCTCGGCCTTGAGCGCCTTGCAGGCCTGGGTGCCCGAGTAGTCGAATTCGCACGCCTGCCCGATGACAATGGGACCCGCGCCTATGATCAGGATGGATTGGATGTCGGTACGTTTCGGCATGGAAGATCCGTTCCTGGCTCAGGCGCGCGCATTCGGCCCGCCGTTCGCCGGCGAAGGCTCGCGTAAGAAATGCTATTTGAGGCTAGGCGGGCCTTATAGGCGAGGAATCCGGATGACGGAACCCGAAAAGTGAGAACCGCTTCGCGCCGATCGCCGCGGGTGGAGACCAAGATCGTCCGGCTCGCCTCATTTGTGCCTGTGTCCGCCCCTCAATGTGATCCTGCGATCTCTGATCGATAGCTTCGGGAGGAGCCTGTGAGCCCTGAATTCCTTCTGACGACGCTCATCGTGGTCGCCTCGCCCGGGACCGGCGTGCTTTACACTTTGGCTGCCGGGCTTTCCCGCGGCGCGAAAGCCGGCATTCTGGCCGCGTTCGCGTGCACCCTTGGCACTCTTCCGCATATGGCTGCAGCGATCACAGGCCTTGCGGCGCTGCTACACACGAGTGCCATCGCCTTTCAGGTGCTGAAATATCTTGGGGTCATTTACCTCCTCTACATGGCCTGGAGCACGCTGAAGGAGCATGGGGCCCTGAGTATTGAGGAAGACGCCCGACCGCGATCTGCGAGACAGGTCATCGTGACGGGCATCCTGATCAACATTCTCAACCCGAAGCTGTCGATCTTCTTTTTCGCTTTCCTGCCTCAATTCGTGAGCGCCGATGAACCGGATTCGCTCGCGCGCATGCTAGAGCTGAGCGCCGTCTTCATGGCGATCACATTCCTCGTCTTCGCGGTGTACGGCGTTAGTGCTGCTGCAGTTCGAACCCACGTGATCTCTCGACCGCCCGTACTTGTCTGGATGCGACGGGCTTTTGCGGCCGCGTTCGTGGGACTGGGCGCGAAACTGGCTCTGGCCGAGCGGTGACTTCGGGCAAGTTGCTGCAGCGCAGCACGTTTCCGAACCCGTTTCGTCCATCGTCTACTCGCGGAGCACTTGTGGAAATCGAATTTTTCGCGCAGTTTGCTATTCAACATATTGGCCCGGTAGCTGGGCAGTGATCTCAGTGCCGAGCGGGCTTGGGTTATTTTAGGGTGCTTTCGGGCTCGAAGAACGTTCCTCCTTCGCCGGAGCAAACCCGCGAGGCAAGGCGATGTCTATCGAGGACGAAATCAGGACCTTGCAACAGATCCCGATGTTTCGGGATCTGGATGTCAGCAAGCTCAAGCTCATGGCCTTCGCCGGGTCAAGGATCAAGTTCCGTGCCGGCGACGTCCTGTTCGAGGAAGGCGATCCCCCCGACGCGGTCTATGTGATACTGGACGGCGAAGTCGACGTGACGCGATCAGGACCTGCGGGAGACGTTCTGCTCGCGCGGCTCGGCAAGACCGAGCTGATTGGCGAAATTGGCGTGCTCTGCAACAAATGCCGTAATGCCCGGATCATCGCTCATACCGATGTTCAGGCCCTGCAAATCGACAAGATGACTTTCATGGACATCATCCAGCAGGTGCCGCGCCTCGCCATGGCCGTTATCCGGGAGCTGAGCGAGCGGCTCGAGAAGGCGAACGAGCGGCTCGTCACGCGGGATTGAACGATAAGCCGCCAGCCCAAAAAAGAATGGGTGCCTCATCGGGGGGAGACCTCGAGGCACCCTGGACCACCGATCGTTTCTAAGGGGGCATGACCAGCGGTCGCACGCAAAACGCAGGGCTCGGAAATTGGTTCCTTGTCGGAGCGTATCGGGACCGCGAAAGTTGCCTGCTGTTGTCCCTGCGCAACAATGCCTCTGGATAGTCGGCCTGAACCGCCTCGACATCACAGTCTCAACGGCCAAAATCCCGAGCGGACGGACGACTATGGCTGACCTCACTTGAGGGATCTCAACGTGCGCCTTACGCGAATTCCACACGCCGCAATCGCATCTTGTCTGTTTCTCATCGGAACGTGTGTGGCTTCAAGTGCGGACGAGGCTGTGGAGCGCGGCCGCGAGTTGGCTGAACGGCTCTGCGCCAATTGCCACCTCAATCCCGGACAGGGCGAGAAGGTTGGTGCTAGTGGCATCCCCGGCTTCAAGGCTGTCGCCAATCGCCCATCACAAACGGTAGAGGGCATTGAGGCCTGGCTACGATCCATCCCCCCGATGATGCCGAACCATCACCTCACACGCGAAGAAATCTCTGTGCTGGCGGCCTTCGTCATGTCCCTGCGCGACAGGCCCTGAGGGTTCGCAGCCGTTTGTTCAACAAACTGAAAAGCTCTAAGACGCAAAGGCAAATCATTCGACAAGGAGACGACATGGCTGAGCTGCGAACGAACTCAAAAATCGAAGCGGAGTATCGCACCCGGACAAAGCACTCCGCGGAACTCTACGAGCGCGCTCGCCGTGTCCTCCCCGCGGGGCTGACGCACGATTCCCGCACGCTGCTGCCCTATCCTATCTATGCCACCCGCGCATCAGGCCCGCGGAAATGGGATGCCGATGGGAATGAGTACGTCGACTACGTCGGCGGCCATGGCGCCCTACTCCTCGGCCACAGTCATCCGGCCGTCGTGAGGGCCGTCACCGAGCAGATCGGGCTGGGCACCCACTGGGGAGCATCACACGAGCTCGAAGTGCGTTGGGCCGAGCTCATCAACCGCCTCATTCCTTGCGCCGAGCGCATTCGGTTCACGGCTTCTGGCACCGAGGCCTCGCATCTGGCGCTCAGGCTCGCCCGGGCCTTCACCGGCAAGCCCAAGGTGATCCGCTTCATGGGCCACTTCCACGGTTGGCACGATCAGGTGGCGGCGGGGTCGAATTCCCACTACGACGGCAGTGTGCCCGCGGGTGTTTTGCCCCAGATCGTCGAGCACACGATCCTGCTGCCGGCGGACGATCCGGCCCGAGTTGCAGAGACGCTTAATCAGCGGGACGATGTCGCGGCAGTGATCCTCGAGCCCTCAGGCGGGTCCTGGGGTCAGGTTCCGCTGCAACCCGGCTTTCTGGAAAAGGTGCGCGAGATCACGCGGCAAGCCGGCGTTCTGCTCATCTTTGACGAGGTCATCACCGGATTCCGCTGGTCGCGTGGTGGCGCGCAGGCGCGGGTGGGCGTCACGCCGGATTTGTGCGTGCTAGCGAAGATCGTTGCGGGCGGTCTTCCCGGCGGTGCCGTAGCAG
>PKEY01000036.1 GCA_002919265.1 Hyphomicrobiaceae bacterium
GCTGGCAAAGAAGTGCTCAGCGCAGATACGGGCAGAGAACCTCGCGGCCCGACCGGGTGATGATCGTGCCGGTCTCGTAGTCGAAGGAGCGGAAATCCCGCGCGCACCGATCATAACGCTCACGGGCCGCTGACTCGCTGATACCCTTCGCGATCAGGGCGCCGATGATGCCGACGGCCAGCCCGGCCCCGAACGCGCTCCCACGATGGCGGTGGCGATGATGGTGATGATGGTGGTGATGATGCCCCTTCTTCACCTGGATCACCGCGGCCTTATCGCTGCCGGTCGCGACCGCCGGGACGACGCCCGAAAACGCGCTCGCCGCGACCGGATTCAAAATCATGGCGCCGCATACGAGCGTCGCGATAACGGACTTTCTCATCATATTCTCCGTATTCCGATCAGAATGACGTATCGATATTTGCTAATGCCGCATTCCGGCGCGGAAGTGGCGAAAATATGGGCAGGTCATGCCCACAACGCCCCTTCGGTCTCCCCAGAATTGCCCGGGAAGATTCTGGCAGCGCCGGTTTCCAAGCTGTGTAGGAAGAGTTAACCTTTGAAAATGCGACGTGTCATTTTGGGAAATAGTTGCCGCACGTCTCTTTTCAAGAGCGTTCGACTATCGCCCAAACATCAGTGGTTCAACCACCCGCGCTCCAGCAGTGCGCGATCCATGAGCCCCTTCGAGCACGGAGCGATTTCTGTCAAATGCGCTGAGGGTCGTTACGTCGAGGATCCACCGGGCTTGTTGAATCGCTCATCGACTCGAGCTGCCCACCGGAAGAACGCGTGACGCAGAACGTCGATGTCCTCCTCGAGCGTCTCCCGGGCAGCAGCGGCTGTGCTTTCCTGGCTCTGCGAGCGACGGCACAACTCCTGATGGCGGCGGAGCATATCGTCCCATTCGCCACGCAGTTCCTCACTCACGAGCTCATGGTGTTCCAGAGCTTTCCGTCGCTCCTCGATCAGCCGCCCCAGCTCATCGAGCCTCTGTCTGACGGCTTCATGTCCTTCATTCATCGCCTTGCTGCCCTTCGAGTTGTCACGCCACCTCAAGGCCCAGATCCGCCCCTCTTCGGTGTTTCAACCCGCTAGACGATGAGACGTTGCACCGGCGATCGACGCCTCGCGCTTCACGGTTTATGTCTCGCCCCGCGTCAACATTCGGAGCTTCCCCGTGATCACTCTCCAGGACATCGAGGCCGCGCGTAACCGCATTGCTCCCTTGATTCGCCGCACCCCTGTTCTCTACCCCACGGGCCTGAAGGAAGCGCTGCCGTGGGAGCGGCTCGTGCTCAAGCTCGAATGTTTGCAGGTCACCGGCTCCTTCAAAGCGCGCGGCGCCGTGAACCGCGTGCTTGCCTCGAAGCCGGAGGAGCTCCGCGCAGGCCTCGTGACCGCATCCGGCGGAAACCACGGGCTGGCGGTGGCGCGGACGGCGTACGTTACCGGAGTACCGGCAACGATTTTTCTGCCGATCAACGTATCGCCACCCAAAGTCGAAAAGCTCAAGGAATGGGGCGCCAGTGTCGAAATCGGCGGTGCCAATTTCGATGAGGCCAACCAGAAGGCGCTCGCGTTCGCAGATCAGTCAGGGGCCCTTTACGTTCACCCCTACGCCGATCCTTTCGTGGTAGCAGGCCAAGGCACGCTGGGTCTCGATATCCTGGAGGACGTGCCGGACCTCGATGTCATCCTCGTGGCCATTGGCGGTGGTGGCCTCATCGGTGGTCTGGCCACCGCGATCAAGAATCTCCGTCCTTCCGTCCGCGTCATCGGCGTCGAGCCTGAAGGAGCGCCGACGCTTCACGCCAGTCTGGCTGCAGGACACGTCGTGACACTCCGCGAAATTACCACCACCGTGGCCACTATGGCTGCCCGACGCACGGATGAACGCCTCTTCGAGATTGTCCGGCGCCATGTAAGCGAAGTCGTCCTCATAAGCGACGAGGCGATGAAGGAAGCGGCGCGTTGGCTCTGGTTCGAAACAGGCGTCTCTGCGGACCTTTCGGGCGCCGCGGCCATCGCAGCCCTTCGATCCGGCCAGCTCGACATCCCGTCCAACGCCCGCGTTTGTGCCCTTATTTGCGGAGCCGGCTAGTTCGTTTGGGCTTGAGCCCCATAATCACGTTTGGAATGTTTTCCTCGCTCTGGTGCGGGTATAAGTGGAAGCCTTTCCGCTTCGCCCGCCACCAGAGAAGATGCTACCCTTCTTTTGCATTCTTGAAGGAAGCCCGCGATGAGCACGACACTAAAGGACCGCGTTGTTCGCTTTTCGCCGTCGCGCGGTCCTGGCAGCCCGGACGTGTGGGGCGTCTACGAACCTGATACCGGCTCCATCCAGTACATCTGCGCCGATCCCGCGACGAAGAAGGCAGCCCTGATCGACGTCGTATGGAACTTCGATTTCAGGTCCTACAGGACCCACACGGGCTCCATTGAGCAGGTTCTCAACCTTGTGGCCAAAGAGGGGCTGACGGTCGACTGGGTTCTCGACACCCACCCACACGCAGACCATTGGATGGCCTCCGCCCAGCTCAAGCAACGGACTGGCGCACCCAACGCCATAGGCGAGAAAGTCAAGGAAATCGCGGAACTTTGGACTGAAATTTATAACGTGCCTGGGGCCTTCGATCCCGAGCGGGACTTCGACCGCCTGTTCAAGGATGGCGACACCTTCCCGATCGGCGATCTCGAAGCCCGGGTCATGCTTTCGCCGGGGCATACCTTGGCCTCCATCACCTTCATCGTCGGCGATGCGGCTTTCGTGCACGACACGCTGATGCATCCTGATGCGGGCACATCGCGGGCTGACTTCCCAGGTGGCAGCGCCGAGGTATTGTGGGACTCGATCCAGAAGATCCTCTCCCTGCCGCCCGACACGCGAATCTTCGTCGGTCACGATTACGGCACAGCCGAGCGGAAAGAGCCGCTGTGGGAGTCGACGGTTGCCGAGCAGAAAGCTTCAAACATACACGTGAAGGACGGCACCCGCCGCGAGGATTGGATCGAACGGCGTACCAAGCGCGACGCCACGCTCGCTCTTCCAGACCGCATGCTGGCGGCCTTGCAGGTGAACTTGCGCGGCGGCCGGCTTCCGCCAGCGGAAAACGATGGCCGTCACTATTTGAAGTTGCCGGTCAACCGTTTCTGAGCCTCGGGAATCGAGATCAGCGCGCCATGCCGCACCCTCTTGCCCCGCTGGGGGTTGCAAGGGACGGAGGGGCGGGTAAAAGCGGCGGGGTCATTCCTGCTGCGAACTGGAGATTGTGTGATGAACGAGGCGCTGACAGCCCGGCAGCGGCTCGAAGGTTTTGTGTTCCTCGGCGGTTTCGCCCTTTGTATCCCGGCGGCGAACTGGTTGATCGGGCACGCCGGCACTGTTTGCGCACCGGAAGGACCCTGCCTCATTCCGGTTGCCCCTGGACTTATGGCCCCGAGCGGCGTCCTGATGGTGGGCCTTGCGCTCGTCCTGCGCGACCTCGTGCAACGACGGCTCGGCGTGAAATGGGCGGCCGCCGCCATTCTGGCCGGCGCGGCGCTCTCGGGTTTGCTGGCGCCGCCGGCCTGGGTGATTGCATCGGCAGTAGCCTTCCTGCTTTCGGAATTCGCCGATCTGGCCGTTTACACGCCGCTCCAGCGCCGACGTCTCGTGCTGGCTGTGCTGGCCAGCAGCCTCGTGGGCCTTATCGTGGACAGTGCCGTGTTCCTATATCTGGCATTCGGCAACCTTGAATTCCTGGCCGGTCAGGTGGTTGGCAAGGCCTGGATGGTCCTGGCGGCTATCCCGTTCATCATCTGGCTGCGTAACCGCGATGCCAGGCTGGGCCTGCAACCGGCCTAACGACAAAGTTTTCGACATGAGCATCGACACCTCGAAACTCACCCAGCTCGGCCAGGCAACCGCCATCCCCACAAGCCCGGAGGAAGCGAAGCTCGAGCGGGTACCGAACCCGCACCCCGATACGGCTTACGTCGTCCGTTTCACGGCGCCCGAGTTCACCTCCCTTTGCCCTGTGACGGGGCAGCCGGATTTTGCGCATCTCGTGATCGACTACGTGCCGCGGGAATGGCTCGTGGAGTCGAAGTCACTAAAGCTCTTTCTCACATCCTTCCGCAATCACGGTGCTTTCCACGAGGATTGCACCGTCATGATCGGCAAGCGGCTTGTCGAGCTTCTTGAACCGCAGTTCCTGCGCATCGGCGGCTACTGGTATCCGCGAGGCGGTATCCCCATCGATGTCTTCTGGCAGACTGGTGAGCTGCCAAAAGGTGTCTGGTTGCCCGATCAGGGCGTTGCCCCCTATCGCGGGAGAGGCTGAAACAGGCTCAGAGGAAAGGTCGTGAGCTACCTTTACTTGAGCATAGCGATCGTCGCGGAAGTGATTGGCACGTCCGCGCTCAAAGCCTCGGAAGGCTTCACACGATTGGGCCCCAGCCTCATCACCATTCTTGGTTACGCGGCCGCGTTCTATTTTCTGTCGCTGACGCTGAAGACAATTCCGGTCGGCATCGCCTACGCGATCTGGAGCGGCGTTGGTATCGTGCTCATTTCGCTGATCGGTTATGCGCTTTTCCGGCAAACACTCGATTTGCCTGCAATCATCGGCATGGCACTCATCATCGCGGGCGTGGCGGTCATAAACCTCTTTTCCCGAACAATGCCGCCGCACTGAGCGGCCGGTCTATTGCTCAGCCCGAGCTTCGAGTTCTCGCATGAGTTCTGCCGCTGTTGTCACGCGCGCGAACTCTCCGTTGAGGCTGGCGACGTGGGCGGCGTGCACCATGTCGGCCGGCACTACCGTGCCGTTCGGCGCCTCGCGATCAAAGGTAAAGCAAGCATCCTCGATCAGCGTCATGGCATAGCCGAGGTTCGCGCCCATGCGCACCGTCGTTGAAACGCAGTGGTCGGTCGTTGCACCAGCCACCACAACATCCGGACGGCCAAGAGTATCGAGGCGCTCGGCCAGATCCGTGCCGATGAAAGCGCTGTTCACGGATTTCCGGACGACGGCTTCGCCCTCCAGATCCGCAGCAAAGACCATCGGCTCGTTGCCAATTTGCCCCGGCCGGAAGGGGCTCTGCGGCTCTTGCGAATCATGCCGCACGTGGATCACCGGCCACCCCATCTCGCGCCAGAAGGTGAGCAGCGCCAGCGCCCGCGCCTCCGCTTCGATGTTGTTGCGGTGAACGCGGGCAGCGATGAAGGCAAAGCCCTTCTGATAGTCGATCAGCAGCAGGACCGGCGGCTTCATGCGGCTTCCGTCTGGCGCATCTCCGGCTTCGCGAGATCAGGCGGCGTCGCCTCATCAATGAGCATGCGGATTGCCTCGTTGAGCGGCATCACGCGGCTCTGCTGGCTGCCCAGACGTCGGACCGAAACCGTCCGCTCCTCGGCCTCGCGCTTGCCCACAACCAGCAGCACCGGCACCTTCGCCAACGAGTGCTCGCGCACCTTGTAGGTGATTTTCTCGTTGCGCAGGTCGACCTCGGCGCGCAGGCCCGCTTCCTGCAGCTCACGCTGCACCTGCTCGGCATACCGATCCGCATCCGAAACGATCGTGCAGACGGTGGCCTGGACGGGTGCCAGCCACAGCGGTAGGTGGCCCGCGTAGTTTTCCAGAATGATGCCCACGAACCGTTCCAGCGAGCCGAAAATGGCGCGGTGGATCATCACCGGCGTGCGGCGCTGGCCATCGGCATCGATGTAGAAGGCGCCGAACCGTGCCGGCAGGTTGAAGTCCACCTGCGTGGTTCCGCACTGCCAGTCGCGTCCGATGGCATCACGTAGCACGTACTCGAACTTGGGACCATAAAACGCCCCCTCGCCCGGATTGATGCCAGTTTTCACCTTCCCGCCGGACTCGGCCGCGATCCGCTCAAGCACCGCCATCATGGCATTCTCGGCGCGGTCCCACTGCTCGTCAGTGCCGACGCGCTTTTCGGGCCGGGTCGACAGCTTCACGACCACGTGCTCGAAGCCGAAGTCGCGATAGATCGACATGATCAGATCGTTGATCTTCAGGCACTCGTCTGCGATCTGATCTTCCGTGCAGAAGATGTGCGCGTCGTCCTGCGTGAAGCCGCGCACGCGCAGCAATCCGTGCAACGCACCTGACGGCTCATAGCGGTGCACACAGCCGAACTCCGACAGCCGGTACGGCAACTCGCGATAGGACCGCAACCCGTGCTTGAAGATCTGGATGTGGCCCGGGCAGTTCATCGGCTTGATCGCGAACTCACGCTCATCCTCCGTCGTGGTGGTGAACATGTTTTCGCGGAAGGTCTCCCAGTGGCCGGAAGTCTCCCACAGGCTCTTGTCGAGGATTTGCGGCGTGTTCACCTCGCGATAGCCGACGGCGCTCTGGCGACGGCGCATGTAGTTCTCGAGAGTCTTGAAAAGCGTCCAGCCCTTCGGGTGCCAGAACACGACGCCGGGCCCCTCCTCCTGGAAGTGGAAGAGATCCATCTCGCGCCCGAGCCGGCGATGGTCCCGCTTCTCGGCTTCCTCAAGCTGCTTGAGGTAAGCCTGAAGATCCTCCTCGGTAGCCCAGGCGGTGCCATAGATGCGCTGTAACTTCGCCTTCGTGGGATCGCCCCGCCAATAGCTGCCCGCGATCTTCTGCAGCTTGAAGGCGTTGCCGATCTGGCCTGTCGAGGTCATATGCGGGCCGCGGCACAGGTCTAGCCATTCGCCCTGCCGGTAGATCTTGACCTCTTCGTTCTCCGGAATGGCGTCAACGAGCTCGACTTTGAACTCCTCGCCCTTCTCGCGGAAGTAGACCTTGGCCTGCTCGCGGCTCCAGACCTCTTTCTCGAATGGCTTGTTGCGCTTGATGATCTCGCGCATGCGCGCTTCGATCTTTGGCAAATCCTCCGGATGGAACGGCTCTTCCCGGTAGAAATCGTAGTAGAAGCCGTTCTCGATGACCGGCCCGATGGTTACCTGGGTGCCCGGGAACAGCTCCTGCACGGCCTCCGCCAGAACGTGCGCGGCGTCGTGCCGGATGAGCTCCAGCGCCTCCGGGTCGTTGCGGGTGAGGATCTTCACCTCGGCGTCGGTCTCGATCGGGTCGACAAGATCGGCGAGCCGGCCGTTGACGCTCATGGCGACGGCCTTCTTGGCAAGCGACTTGGAGATCGTCTCGGCCAACTCCTTGCCCGTGATCCCTTTCGGGAAAGTCCGCTTCGCCCCATCCGGGAAGGTCAATGTAATCTCGGCCATATTTCGCGATCTCCTCTCACTCGCTGCATACCACGCAGGTAAGACAAACCGGGCCCTGGCGCCTCTTTACGCGCCGCGGCCCGGTTCCGCGCTGTTGCAAACAACTCGCGGGCGGAAGTCAAGCAAATTCGGAACGCGCGGGGTGCGTGGCGAAATGCCGAACGGCTGGCCCTTCGCTACGCGCTTTTCCGCCAATGCTGCGTCATATGCTGGCCTGTCCAGCGGCCGTACCGCCATGGCGCGAACGGATGGCGCTCGTTTCGGATGTCCGGCACGGGATCGACACCGGCGGTCCCGAAGCGATGACAGCGGCTCAAGCGCGAAACGGTCAGCCAAAACCCGCGCCACGCGCCGTTCTTGTCGATGGCTTCAAGCGCGTACTCGGAACAAGTCGGCAGGTGCCGGCAGTGCCAGCCCACGAACGGCTTGAGTGTCCAACGGTAAAGATGAATGGGCACCTTCAGGGCGGAGGCCAACAGCGCGCCAATGCCCTGGCGTGCTCGCCCTTCTGCCAAATCAGCACCCCTTTGTTGAGCTGTCAGCCAATACCTGAACTTCTCAACTATGTACTGCGAGGCGACCGCCAAATATCACCGAGCCGCTTTACTGCGCCGCCACGGCCCGGTCGCTTCCCGACCGGCGTGCTTCGATCTCATCCAACGCCCGCTCGACTGCATCGAACACGAGCAGCGTGGACGCGTGCCGCGCCTTGTAATCCCGCACCGGCTCGAGCATGGCGAGGTCCGCCCAGCGCCCCGTCGGTGGCGGGCCGTTTTCCTTCAGCATCCGCCGCATGGTTCGGCCCACCTCGCGCAGCTCCTCTGGCGTCGAGCCGATGATCTCGCGCCCCATGACAGACGCGGCCGCCTGCCCGAGAAGGCAGGCCTTCACCGTCTGCCCGAAGTCGCTGACCCGACCTGTCTCGTCGAGCTTCAGGTCAACCGTCACCGTCGAGCCACAAAGCTTGGAATGGGCTGTTGCCGTCGCATCCGGATCCTCGAGCCGTCGCTGGCGCGGAATATCCGCCGCGAGCTCGAAAATCCGCATGTTGTACATGTCATCCAGGCCAGCCATCCCCTGCTCCCGTCCAGCCTCGGCCAATGGGGGCGCGCGGCCTTACAGCCCGGCTCCCTTGCGACGCCTCACCCTACACTATATAGCGAGCAGTAGCTCGAGTGCGAGGCACCTGCATGGTTTCGCCTGCAGCTCGCCACAACATGGAACACCGCCGGTGAGCAACATCTCCACAGCACAGTTCAAGAGCAAGGGCGCACCTTTACGCAGGCCGACGCAGGAAGAGGCTGAAGAAGCCGTTCGCACGCTCATCGCCTGGGCAGGGGATGATCCCAACCGCGAGGGTCTGAAAGACACGCCACGGCGCGTCGTCGAGGCTTTCCGCGAGTATTTCCGCGGCTACGAACTCGACCCTGTGGCCATGCTGCGCGAGCCCACGTTCGAGGAGGTCGGCGGATATGACGATCTCGTCATGCTGCGCGACATCCGGGTTGAGAGCCATTGCGAGCACCACATCGCGCCGTTCATCGGCGTCGCGCACGTGGCCTATCTGCCGAACGGGAAGGTTGCAGGGCTATCCAAGCTGGCGCGGGTTGTAGAAGCCTGCTCCAAGCGCCTGCAGACGCAGGAAACACTCAGCGCCGAGATAGCCGATGCCATCGACAAGGCTTTGGACCCGCGGGGCGTCGCGGTGATGATCGAGGCCGAGCACCAGTGCATGACCATGCGTGGCGTTCACCAGCCGGGTGTGGCGGCGGTGACCACCCGGTTTCTTGGCGCGTTCTCGACCGATTCGGCTCTGCGGGACCGGTTTCTGATGCTTGCTAATGGCTCGCGTCGGCGGTGAGAGGCGTCGTTGCGCGAAATGACGGGAAGTCGGAAAACGTGATCTCGTGATCGCTCTCAATCACGACCTTCCGTGGACGACTTCACGTCGTTGCGTTTGGACCAATTCAGCGATTGCTCAGTAAACCCATGTCTGCGCCCGCCCCCGCCCTGTTCGCTCCTCGCGGCTCGACCGAAGAAATCGAGCATGGCGACATGTTCCAACCCCAATTCGGACCGGATGGTCTGATCCCGGCGATCGTCTCGGACGCGGACACCGGCGACCTGCTGATGTTCGCCTGGATGAACGCAGAGGCGGTCACCCTCACCATCGAAACAGGCTTCGCGCATTTCTGGACGCGCTCGCGCCAGCGCATCTGGAAGAAGGGTGAGGAAAGCGGAAATCTGCTGCGCATTCGCGAGATCCGGACGGATTGCGATCAGGACGTGCTGTGGCTGCGAGTCCACGTCGAGGGCGCCGGTGTGGCCTGCCACACCGGCGAACGTTCCTGCTTCTATCGCGTATTGTCTATGCAGCGCACGGACGATGGCGTCGTCCGTCTTGTGCCAGCGACTTTGCCTAAAGGTTAGGCTTAGCCGAATCCCGATCTTCTGCGTTGTTGATAACCGAAGCCTCTCCGCGTCGTAGGCTTCGGTTAATCCCGCGCGGTTAGAATGCTCGGAGCGACCCTCAACCGATGGTAGCGTTTCAGGCATCACGTTCAGGGATACGATACACCCGAGACGCGACCACCCAACGGGGAATACGCAGAGGTTGAGCCATGACGAAGGTGAAGATCGGTCTGGCATTAGGTTGCGGCGCTGCGCGGGGTTGGGCGCACATCGGAGTCATTCGCGGGTTGTTGGAAGCCGGCATTGTGCCGGACATCGTGGCAGGAACCTCGATTGGCGCGGTTGTGGGCGGCTGCTACGCAGCCGGTCATCTGGACGAGGTTGAGGAATTCGCCCGCAGCCTGACCCGGCGGCGGGTATTCGGCTATCTTGACTTCAACATGAGCGGCTCTGGTCTCATTACCGGGCAGCGGTTGCGAGATCGGCTGATCAATCACTTGGGCGATACGACCATCGAAAGCCTCAATCCCCAGTTCACCGCGGTCGCCACAGAAATCGGGACAGGCCATGAAATCTGGCTTTCCCGCGGCCGACTGGTCGATGCCATCCGCGCATCGTACGCTTTGCCGGGCATCTTCAAGCCAGTGAACATCGGTGGGCGGTGGCTGTTCGACGGCGCGCTGGTAAACCCGGTTCCCGTTTCCGTCTGCCGCGCAATGGGGGCGCGCTATGTGATTGCGGTTAACCTCAACGCCGACATGTGCGGACGTGGGACGGTTGTGCCGTTCCTGGAGGCGGGAGCGCAGGATGGGCTGGTCGTGGAGGCCAACGGGGTGCCCAAGAAGAACGGCCGCGCCGCCATGAAGCTGTTGCGCCGCCAGTTCTTCGGTCCTGACGAAGGCGC
>PKEY01000089.1 GCA_002919265.1 Hyphomicrobiaceae bacterium
ATTGGAGCCATGGAGAATCACAAGACGTCCCGTAAGTTTTCGCCTGAGGTGCGTGAGCGCGCCGTACGGATGGTGTTTGAAGTTTCAAGTAGCGTTCCGACTGGCCCCGATAAAGCCAAACAATCGCTGCGATGTTCTTCTGCTGTTCGGGGCTGAAGTCATAGATTGCGCGCGACACCTTCCGGTAAATGTTGCGTGCATCAATCATTAGCACGTAGTCGCGCCGTGCCTCATCTTTCTCTTTTGCACGGTCTAGGAACCAAAGCTGGCATGGAACTGTGCGCGTATAAAAGAAGTTACCGCGGATATCGATCATGATGTCGACAGCGCCAGTTTCGATGAGCTTCCGACGCACAGCAGCTTCTTCTCTTCCTGCGCTGGAAGCTTGGGACGACATAACGAACCCAGCGCGGCCCGTCTCGTTCAGATAGCTATAAAAATACGATATCCAGAGATAGTTCGCGTTCGAGACTTTCTTAGCCTTGTTGACGCCCGGCAGACCGAACGGTAGGCGCTTATCGCCCTTGATTTTTTCGGCGTCCACCTCGTCCACATTGAATGGCGGATTCGCCATCACAAAATCGCACTTACCAACGAGCTCGAAGGGGTCTTTGTAGTACGTAATGGCCTCGTTGCCTGATCGAATTGAGCCTTGTAGTCCGTGTACAGCGAGATTGATCTGAGCCAGCTTCGCAGTCGTCTCGTTCTTCTCATGACCGTAGAAGGTGACACGCTTCATCGTGTCTTGGCCAGCATTCTCCATGAAGTGGCTGGTCTGAACGAACATCCCACCAGAGCCGCAGGCGGGATCGAAGACGATACCGTGGTCGGGTTCAATGACGTTGACTATGGTTTGCACGATAGATGGAGGTGTGAAGAATTCGCCATTATCGTGAGCGCGTTGTTTGGAGAACTCGGCTAGGAAGTATTCGTAAATGCGGCCGAACACATCGCCTGATGCCTTCCGTAGCCCCTCTGAATCGAAGGTGCGCATCATCTCTTCGAGGACGCTATCCTCGAACCGCGTATAGTCCTTCGGCAATTGTCCGGCGAGCGGTGGAAATGCCTGCTCAATCGCCTCCATTGCCTCTGTCAGCGCGACGCCGAGTTTGCCGTCCTTTGGGGACTTCAGAATGACATCGAAGCAGGCCTCCTTGGGCAGCATCAACGCACGGCGACGAGTAAAGTCCGCCTGAACCAAGGGGCGATCAGGCATACGACCGGCGGCCTTATCAGCCTCAATCGCAGCCTTAGCTTCGTAGTAGCGATTGGTCGCGTAACGCATAAAAATCAAGCCCATGATGGGCATAAAATACTCATTCGAGGCCAAGTTGGAGTTCGCTCGCAGATTGTCCGCGATCTTCCATAGTTCGGCCTCGAATTTCTGGATTCCTTGTAGGTGATCGGCTGCCAGCCCACGTAGTTCTCGTTCTCCCGGTCGAAGCGCCCCCTTGTCCGTCGCGTCGACTCTGGCGTCCATCTTCAGCCCCCAGTTTAGTTTCTCTTCGGCCACTATAGTCGCGCCGAGGAGAAGTGCGAACTTCGATGGTTATGAAGTGCACCTGAAAATGGCCTAAACCTAAAGTTGTTATTCCTCCCTCGGTACCGGAGATCGGCCGTTGGAGCGGGCGGGCTTTCTGCGCACGACGTCGCGGCCTAATGCGTTGCAACCAAGGACGACCTACCCGCTCGCCTTACTATCCGCTCACAGGATGTATGGTTGTGTTTGACCCTCTGTAGGCTGCCCTTTCGCGCATCTCTGCAATCATGTCAGCCCAATCGTGCATCATCTGCACGCGCTGGTCCCACCATTGAGCCCGATTGTAAGCGCGCCGGGTTTCACTGCCGACAAGGTGGGCAAGCTGGAATTCGATCACATCCTTGTCGTACTTCTTGCTCTCATTGAGGATCGTCGAGGCACTGGACCGGAATCCGTGAGAGCAGTGCCTTCCCTTGTAGCCGAGTGCCCAAATGTTCTTGTTGAGAGTGTTCTCCGATAGGGGCTTATTCGGGTTCTGTGGTGAGTGGAAGATGAGCCCGTGTGACCTGCCAGTATACTTACGGACTTCTCGCAAGACCTGACGCGTTGCCGGGACCAACGGAACATCGTGAGGCCGACGCTTCTTCATCCGTTCGGCAGGGATGGTCCAAACAGACGTTTCGAGGTCGATCTCATCCCAAGTGGCAAAGCGTATCTCGATCGGTCGGGTGAAGGTGTGCGCCTGAAACTCCAGGGCCAAACGGACGATCGTGCTTCGAATGGTCGAGATGCGCCGCATCAGCTCGCCGAACTCGTCGGGTCGAACGATGGCAGGATAACTCGTGACCCTCGGAGCCCTGATCTGACCTCGGAGCACTGGAGTCGGATCGCCGGGAGCCCGGTCTGTGAGGGCAGCTAAGCGGAACACGGCCCCAATGGTCTGGCGAACCCGCTTTGCCGTCTCAAGCCGTCCACTAGCCTCGATGTCGGATAAGAGCTCTAGGATCTCGGACGGTCGTATGTCTGCGATCGGTCGGTGGCCTAAGACGGGGATGACGAGATCGTTTAGAATCCACTTCTTTTTGTCCAGGGTGTCCTTGGCGTAACCCTTGGCCTCGCACTTCGCCAGAAACTCCTTGGCGACCGCCTTGAAGGTCTGCCCCGAAGCCAGCTTTGCGGCGCGTATCTGGTCCTTCTTGTGCTCTGAAGGATCGATACCCTGAGCTAGCAGTTTGCGAGCTTCCATCTTCCGCTCGCGAGCTTCCTGCAGGCTGATCTCGGGATAGGTGCCGATAGCGAGAGTCTTCTGTTTGCCGAGGAACCGATAAGCCAGTCTCCACAGCTTCGTGCCGTTGGGCTGCACCTGTAGGTATAGGCCCTCGCCGTCGCTGATCTTGATGACCTTGCCGTTCGGCTTGACGTTGCGAACCTTGAGATCTGTGAGCGCCATCTCACCGACCTCCCGATACCAACACCGATACCAACAAATTGCTGCGCTTTGGTGAGACGCGCTGAGACGCCCTGAGACAGAAGCTCAGGGATTTCCGTTGATTTTCAGTAACTTGTGAGACGGGATGAGATGGGGTGAGATCGCATGAGATGCGATCATGGTGCCCAGGAGAGGACTCGAACCTCCACGGGTTGCCCCGCTAGTACCTGAAACTAGTGCGTCTACCAATTCCGCCACCTGGGCACTGTGCGCAGATGAGTTAGAGCCGCTTGCCCGCGTTGTCAATTGCGCTGCGTCACTTCACATGACCGGGGTGGGTGTGTATTGCTGGCCAGCGGAAAAAGGTTTGGACGCAGGAGACTTACGGCATGTCCTCTAACCTCGCCTTGGGCGGTCTGGTGACCGTGTTCGGCGGATCGGGGTTCGTGGGCCGCCACGCGGTTCAGAACTTGGCCAGAAAGGGCTGGCGCATTCGCGCCGCCGTGCGCCGGCCGGATTTGGCGGGGCATCTGCAGCCCATGGGCCGCCTCGGTCAGATCCATGCCGTTCAGGCCAACGTCCGTTTCCCTGATTCGGTGGCGCAGGCGGTGAAGGATGCCTTCGCTGTCGTGAATGCCGTCGGCATCCTGGCGCCCACTGGGCGGCAGAGTTTCGATGCCGTCCACGTCAAGGGAGCGCGGGCTGTTGCCAAGGCCGCGCGCGAAGCCGGCGCGGAGCGACTCGTCCACATCTCCGCAATCGGGGCCGACCTGAACAGCCCTTCGGCCTACGCTCGCACCAAGGCGGAAGCCGAGCAGGCCGTCCTGGAGGAATTCCCCAACGCGGTTATCATCCGGCCCTCTATCGTTTTTGGACCGGAGGACGAGTTCTTCAACCGGTTTGCCTCGATGGCGCGCATCAGCCCATTCCTGCCGCTCATCGGCGGCGGGCGAACGCGCTTTCAGCCAATATACGCCGGCGACCTCGGGGCAGCGATCACCAATGCGGTCGAAGGCCGGGCCAAGTCGGGAACGATCTACGAGGTCGGCGGGCCGGAGGTTTTCACGTTCCGCCAGTTGCTCGACAAGGTTCAGGAGTGGACGGATCGTCGGCGGCTGTATTTCCCGATTCCCTTCTGGCTCGCGAGCCTGATGGCTGTCCTCACATCGCCGTTGCCGAACACTCTCCGACCCTTCACGCTCGACCAAGTCCGGCTGCTGAAGCAGGACAATGTCGTCAGCAAGGCCGCCGAGGAGGAAGGGCGTACGTTGCAGGCCCTCGGGATCTCGCAGCCGCATACAATCGAGGCCATCGTCCCTCCCTATCTGGAGTGGATGAAGCCCCAGGGGCAATTTGCGCGCTATCGCGGCTGACTCCGGTCAACTTGCGGCAAACGAAAACAAGAAAGGCGCTCCGGCCAGCTCTGGCGGAGCGCCTTTGGTTTGAATGTGAGAAAGCTTCGCGTCAATGGACGCTCGCCACCTCCAGCTTGTCGCCGCGGGCATGGCCGATGGCCGCCTGGCGGCTATCAGTTAGCGCAATAGGCGTGCCGTCCGCCGCATAGAGGGCATACAGGTTGATTCCAACCGGCAACCACTCAATTGCTGGGTAGAGGCGTTTGGCCTCTTCCGACGTCAGCTCCTTGATGTAAGCGATCTCTCCGTCGCCAAGACGAGCGAGTTCAAACTGGCTCATGATCGGCGCGATCTTCGCTTGGTTATTGTTCTTTTCTGGTGATTTCGCGCGTTTCGCTCTGTTCATGACGCTACTCCTCCAAAGGGGGGCTGGCACGCCATGGTCTGCAGTTCCGGCGGTGCCCGCCGGCTGCCTCGCGCACCATGCTCCCGTGATTCTCTGTCTTTGGCCAGCGTCGACGCCTTAGGCGCCAGAATTGCGCTCACCGATCTCGATTCGTCGCACCAGCCGCTCGGGCTCGTGCCTTACGAGATCAATGGACAGGAGACCGTTGTTCAGCTCCGCACTGCGGATCTCGATGCCATCTGCCAGCACGAACGTGCGCTGGAACTGACGAGCTGCTATGCCTCGGTAGAGATATTCCCGGCCCTTGTCGTCCTGCTGCTTGCCCCGGATCGTCAGCTGATTGTCCTCTACGGTGATCTCAAGCTGGTCTCGCGTGAAGCCTGCGACCGCCAGGGTAATGCGCAGGATTTCGCCACGCTCTCCCTCCTTGGAGATGCGTTCGATGTTGTAAGGCGGGTATCCATCGCTCCCACCTTTCCCTAGGCGATCGATCAGCCGTTCGATCTCCTCGAAGCCGAGCAGCATTGGGCTCGACAAAAGCGACATGCGTGACATCTGCAAAGTCCTTTCCAAGCGACCTTGTTCACTCGTGCCGCGGATCCCATACGGGCCTCCGCTTGCAGGCCCCGTCCAGAACGGGCGCCATTGGTGCACGCAGCATGAGATATGGTGACCGGTGAAGCGAGTTCAAGCAACCGCAAAAGGGCAGCTTCGAAGGGCCGGATGCTCAGCCGTCCGCCGTCATATTCCTGCGCCAGTCGGCAGCTTTAGCTCATCCCTCTTTGCCACGAAGGAGGGGAGTCCAATGCCGGCGCGCAACGCGGTTCTTTATCTTTTCGGAGCAGCTTTTCTGGCAGTGCAGGCCGTGCCTGCTGCTGCCCAGGACGCGCAGGTTCCGCCTTCCAAGGAAGAGGTGGAGCTGACGCCGGAGGAGATAGCCGAGCGCGAGAGCCGCAAGGCGTGTAAGGTTGCCATTTGCGATGCTTTTCACAATCGCAAGCCGGGAAACGACATCTCCTGTCACGTTGTAAAGTCGTGGCGTAAAGAGCACCTGCAGAAGATCGTATCCAAGGCCAAGGTGTCCTGGCCGTGGGGGCGCGTCCGCTGCTCCACCGACATCAAGCTGCGCCGCGAGACCTTGATAAAGGCGATGACGGAGCCCAAGCACGAGGCCGTTCTCGACACTCACAAGGTCACTTGCGAAGTCGAGCGCGAGGAGGGGAATGCCGAGCTCAAGTTTGCCTTCGCACCGAAGGTGCTTTTCGAGAATGGCAAGGCCGTAAAAGCCTCCCTGAATTGGGGAGAGATTGACGGTCCCACCGTCGTGAAGGGCGCTTTGTGGACTGCGACCGCCACGGACAACACGTTCAATGTCCTCGACGGCATGGTCGTAGAGGACATCAACAACTTCATCTCCAACAAGTGCATGGAGGTGAAGGACGAGTGGCAAAACAAGTGAGGCGCGTGGCGCGGCGAGCGTTCCGTCGGGCCCATCATCCAACGTCAATCAAGCACAAATGCCGCTGCAGAACCGCGTCACTCCGGAAGGGGAGATTATTGCCACCGAAGCGCGCGGCACTATGATGGGCAATCGCGGCGGCTGCCTGCATGGCCCGGACAAGACGCTGGGCCGTCGGCGCTGGGTGACGAGGCAGTGGATTTGCTGCGAACTGGAGTTTCGGGGGCGGCGGCGCGAGGTGATGGCGCCGGGCCACTACACCGAGCTGTTCTTCCTGGACGAGGCGACTGCGCTTGCTGTCGGTCATCGCCCTTGTTTCGAATGCCGGCGCTCAGATGCGCTACGATTTGCGAGCTTGTGGGCGCAAGCCGAAGGCCTCGCTGAACGCGCACGGGCGCCGCACATGGATGGCATCCTCCATCAGCAGAGGATTTGGCCAGACGGTACGAAGCGGACCGTTGAGGTGCGTCTTGGCGAGCTGCCAGACGGGAGCATTGTGCGATTTGAGGGCAATCCCCATCTCTGGCTGGGCGGCGCGCTCAGACCCTGGACTCCGGCTGGCTATCTGGCGGGCGTGAGAGTCGGAGGCGATATCATCGCCAATTTGCTGACCCCACCCGCTATCGTCGAGGTCTTGCGATTGGGCTACCGCCCGCGCATTCACCCATCGGCTGGTTTGGCTGGCTGAATCGCCTCTCTCGTAAACGCAGCGTTTTGAGCTGCTGGCTGCGCTCCTAGCGGGAACACATCAAGTGTGTTACTTGGGGCGCGATTTTCCGCACCGCAACACGTGAGTTACATGGACCTTCGCAACATCGCCATCATTGCCCACGTCGATCACGGCAAGACGACGCTGGTCGACCAGCTGCTAAAACAGTCAGGAGCTTTCCGCGAAAACCAGAAGGTCGCGGAAAGGGCGATGGACAGTGGCGACCTCGAACGTGAGCGGGGCATCACCATCCTCGCCAAGTGCACCTCGCTCGTCTGGCGGGGCACGCGTATCAACATCGTGGATACGCCGGGTCACGCGGATTTCGGCGGCGAGGTTGAGCGCATTCTGAACATGGTCGATGGCGCCATTGTCCTTGTGGATGCCTCCGAAGGGCCGCTGCCGCAAACCAAATTCGTGGTTTCGAAGGCGTTGAAGCGTAGCCTCCGCCCGATCGTCGCTATCAACAAGATCGACCGGCCTGACGAGCGGCATTCGGAGGTGCTGGACGAAATCTTCGATCTTTTCGCCAGCCTCGATGCTACCGACGAGCAACTCGATTTCCCCGTGCTCTATGGATCCGGCCGCGATGGGTGGATGGCGCTCGATCCTGCCGGTCCCAAGGAAAGCATGGCTCCGCTGTTCGACCTCGTCCTGTCGCATGTTCCCCCGCCGCAGGTGGAGGACGGACCGTTCCGCATGCTTGCAACGACCCTCGAGGTCGACCCATATCTTGGGAGAATCCTCACGGGCCGGATCACATCGGGCACTGTCCGTCCGAATCAGACCATCAAGGCGCTCCGCCACGACGGTCGCCTTGTCGAGACAGCGCGCGTCACGAAAGTGCTGGCGTTCCGCGGGCTTGAGCGCCAACCCATCGAGGTTGGCGAGGCCGGCGACATCGTTGCCATCGCGGGCATTACCGAAGCGACCGTTGCCGACACCCTTTGCGATCCAAGCGTTGAAGTACCGTTGCCGGCCCAGCCCATCGATCCGCCCACGCTCACCATGACCTTCCGCATCAACGATGGTCCGCTGGCGGGGCAAGAGGGGGACAAGGTCCAAAGCCGTGTCATCCGCGAGCGGCTGTTCCGGGAAGCCGAGCGTAACATCGCTATTCGCGTGACGGAGTCCGAGGAAAAGGACGCTTTCGAAGTGGCTGGACGTGGTGAGCTACAGCTCGCCGTTTTGATCGAGACCATGCGGAGGGAGGGCTTTGAGCTGACGGTGTCCAGGCCGCGGGTGGTCTACAAGACGGACCCTGAAACCGGCCGTCGGCTCGAGCCCATCGAGGAAGTCATCATCGACGTCGATGAACAGTACAGCGGCGTGGTGGTGCAGAAAATTTCAGAGCGTCGCGGTGAACTCATTGAAATGCGCCCTTCGGGTGGCGGACGGCAGCGGCTCGTCTTCCACGTGCCGACGCGGGGTCTTCTTGGCTATCAGAGCGAGCTAATGTCTGACACGCGCGGCACGGCGGTGATGAACCGGCTGTTCCACGGCTATGCCCCGTATAAAGGGGAAATTCAGGGTCGCCGCACCGGCGTCCTGATCTCAAACGGCGATGGAGAGGCCGTGGCGTATGCGCTCTACAACCTCGAAGACCGTGGAGCGCTGATGATCGGGCCGCAGACGCGCGTCTACCAGGGTATGATCGTCGGTGAGCACTCCCGCGAGAATGATCTCGAAGTGAACGTGCTCAAGGGCAAGAAGCTCACGAACATTCGCGCGGCGGGCAAGGACGACAACATCATCCTGACCCCGCCCATGAAGATGCCGCTTGAGCGCGCGCTTTCGTACATCGCAGACGACGAGCTGGTCGAAGTCACGCCGAAGTCGATCCGCTTGCGCAAGCGCTGGCTCGACCCCAACATGCGCAAGAAGATGGAACGACTGAGAGAGGCGCAGGACGTCGCCTGATCGGGGGCAGAATGGATACGGCACCTCGCCGAGCCTGTAATTATCCTTGGCCGGAGGGGGTTCACGTCACCCGCGAGCATGAGCTAGCGGCAGCCTTTCCCAGCACGGAAGGTGGCCATCTTTTCATCACCGGCCGCGCCGGGACCGGTAAGTCAACGCTTCTCCGCTGTTTGCGAGAGATCGTCGCTGACCAGGGCATTGTGTTGGCGCCTACGGGCTTGGCGGCGGTCAATGTCGGCGGTCAGACAATTCATTCATTCTTCGGCTTTCCCCCGCGTCTGATCCGGCCGGAAGATATCCGCCGCACGCGCAACGGCCGGATCATGCGGCAGCTCAAGTTTCTCATCATCGACGAAGTCTCTATGGTGCGCTCCGATCTGATGTGGGCGATCGACCAGTCGCTGCGCATCAACCGTGGGCGTCCACGGGAGCCGTTCGGTGGCGTCCGTCTGCTGCTTTTCGGCGACCTGCACCAGTTGCCGCCCGTGGTGCAGGAGGCCGACGTCGCCGAACATCTCGAGTCGAACTTCGGCGGGCCGTTCTTTTTCGATGTGCCGGCGCTCCGGGACGGCGCGGGCACGTCGCTCTTGGAGCTGAAGCACGTTTTCCGTCATGACGATCCTCAGCTCATCGATGTGCTCGATCGTATCCGAGAAGGTGAGGTCGACGAGGCGGATCTCGAGCTGCTCAACGCGCGCGTAAGCCCGATCCACACCCTCGGCGAAGGCGAGCAGTTCGTCATTCTAACGCCGACGAATGCGGCCGCGAACCGTATCAACGCGGCCTATCTCGACGCGCTGCCAGGGCGCGCTTACGCCTATGAGGCCGGTGTGACCGGCGACTTCAGCGACAGTGCCCAGCCGACGGACAGTCCTCTCATCCTCAAAGCCGGCGCCAAGGTCATCCTGCTACGCAACGATCCCGACCGGCGCTGGGTGAACGGCACCATCGCCCGTGTCAGCCGTCTCGACGAAAAACGTGTGTGGGTCGAGATCGACGGCAAGGAGCACGAAGTCGAGCCGGCGGCATGGGAAAATCGCCGCTATTCCTATGACCAGACGGCGGAGAAGATCGTCGAGACGGTTGCCGGCACGTTCAAACAATTCCCCCTGCGGCTCGCCTGGGCGCTGACGATTCACAAGAGCCAGGGGCTGACACTCGACAAGGTCTATATCGACCTGGGCCGCGGCACCTTTGCCCACGGGCAGACTTATGTCGCAATCTCGCGCTGCCGATCCTTGTCAGGTCTCGCGTTCGCCCGGCCACTCCGCCCGCGGGATGTGCGCTTTGACCCCGCCGTGATGCGCTACCGCGACCTTTTCCCGCCGCTGGAAGGTTCAGCCTGAAGACCGACGGTCCGAGTGCGACAAAGCGCC
>PKEY01000108.1 GCA_002919265.1 Hyphomicrobiaceae bacterium
GACATCCACGACCTCGTCATGGAGAACCGCATCTTCAAGCAGCGAAACGTCGACATCGGCGTCGTCTCGCTGGAAGACTGCATGAAATGGGGCTTCACTGGCGTGATGCTGCGCGGTTCCGGCGCTGCCTGGGACCTGCGCAAGGCCCAGCCCTACGAATGCTACGCTGACCTTGAGTTCGACATTCCCGTCGGCAAGAACGGTGACAACTACGACCGGCAGCTGATCCGCATGGAGGAGATGCGCCAGTCCGTGCGGATCATGAAGCAGTGCTGCGAGAAGCTGCTCTCCGCCGAGGGGCAAGGGCCGCACATCGCCCAGGACCCGAAGGTCGTGCCGCCGAGGCGCGCGGAGATGAAGCGCTCGATGGAGGCGCTGATCCACCACTTCAAGCTGTACACTGAGGGCATCCACGTTCCGCCGGGCGAAGTCTACGCCGCGGTGGAGGCGCCGAAGGGCGAGTTCGGCGTGTATCTGGTCTCGGACGGCAGCAACAAGCCCTATCGCTGCAAGATTCGCGCGCCCGGTTTCGCCCACCTGCAGGCCATGGACTTCATGAACCGGGGCCACATGCTGGCGGACGTGTCGGCGATCCTCGGATCGCTGGACATCGTGTTCGGCGAGATCGACCGGTAAGCAGCGGACGTCCAGTCGCCCGTCGGGGATGACCGGCGGGCCTGAAGGCTTCACTGCGCTCTGAGAAGGGGGCGTTGCGCCTCATGCTCAAGCGGAACACGAGTTGCGCCCGTTGAAGAGCCGCGCTTTTCAAGCGGCGAAGTTTTTCGGATAGGTTTGGAGCCTCGGTTGGCTACGCCTCGGGAGCTACCGCAGCAGCCCATCCAGAATGAATTCGCGATGCGGCTTGGGAGCGGCGCCGGCGGGCTTGCCTTGACCTGAGTCGGCCTGGGCCGTGGTATCCGCCTTGGCGCTGGGCGGCGGTTCGAGAGAGCCGCGCACACCACAACCGGCCACAGCAAGGGCTGTTGCCACCAGAATGCTCAGCACCAAAGCTCTGCTCATTTCCCCCTGCCCAAGTTCTGGCCCGCGCCTAGCACCACACGAGCCGCAACAGGTCATGGCGATCCCGGCGCATGAACTCTAGCCGCCTGAGTGCCGCCGACCAACGTGCAGTTGACCGGCGGCAGCATTTTGTCGAGGGCCTGTGGCACAAGCCCCATAGTGCAAGGCTTCAGGTGAGGCTGGCGCAGAAGCGCTGGATGCGCTTGCACGCCTCCTCCAGCAATTCCGTCGACGTGGCGTAGGAGATGCGGAAGAACGGCGACATGGCGAACGCGGCGCCGTGGACGCAGGCCACGCCTTCCTCGTCGAGCAGGGCGGTGACGAAGTCTTCGTCGTTGTTGATCTTGACGCCCTTCGGCGTGGTCTTGCCGATCAGCTCTTCGCACGACGGATAGACGTAGAACGCGCCTTCGGGCTTCGGGCACTTGATGCCGCGCGCCTGGTTGAGCATCGAAACGACGAGGTCGCGCCGCTGCACGAACACCTTATTGTTCCGCTCAATGAAGTCCTGCGGACCCGTCAGCGCCTCGACGGCTGCCCACTGGGTGATCGAGCTCGGGTTCGATGTGGACTGCGACTGCAGCTTGCACATTGCCTTGATGAGCGGCTCGGGGCCCGCGCCGTAACCGAGACGCCAGCCGGTCATGCAGTAGGCCTTGGAGAGGCCGTTCATCGTTAGCGTACGGTCGTAGAGGTTCGGCTCCACCTGCGCCGGCGTCCAGAACTCGTGGCCGTCGTAGAGCAGGTGCTCGTACATGTCGTCGCTCAGAACCCAGACGTGCGGGTGCCGCAGTAGGACGTCCGTAAGCGCCTTCACCTCATCCCGCGAGTAGGCCGCACCGGTGGGATTGCAAGGCGAGTTGAAGATGAACCACTTGGTCCGCGGGGTGATGGCCCGGTCGAGCGCTTCCGGCTTCAGCTTGTAGCCGTCCTCCAGACGGCAGGGTACGAACACGGGTTTGCCGCCGCCGAGCAGCACGATGTCGGCGTAGGACACCCAGCAAGGGGCCGGGATGACCACCTCGTCCCCCGGATTGATGGTCGCCATCAAGGCATTGTAAAGCACCTGCTTGCCGCCGGTGCCGACGGTGACCTGCGAGGTCTTGTACTCCAGCCCGTTCTCGCGCTTGAACTTCTCGACGATCGCCGCCTTCAACTCGGGAATGCCGTCGACGTCCGTGTACTTCGTCTTCCCCTCTTTCATCGCCCGAATGGCGGCTTCCTTGATGTTCTCGGGCGTATCGAAGTCGGGTTCTCCGGCCGAAAGCGAGATGATGTCTCGACCCTGGGCTTTCAGCTGGCGCGCCTTGGTCGAGACCGCGATGGTTGCAGACGGCTGTATGCGGTTCAGGCTGTCAGCGAAAAAGCCCATGGTTTGCCTCACGATCAGTTCCTGCAGACAAAGATGACGCGGAAGAAGCGCGCCAGCGGTGCGCGCAGAGTACTATGCGCGCTTGCCCGCGGGGGCAAGCGCGTTTCGCGTATTTCAGGCAGGCCCTAAGTGTCGCGTGGCGAGTTTCTACCAGCCGTTGAAGGGCGTCTCGGGCACAGGCGTCAGCGGCGGCTTGCGCTCGGCGTACGCCTTGAGATTATCGACGACGAGCTGGCCCATCTTGTTGCGCGTGTAGACCGACGCCGATCCGACGTGCGGAAGCAGCACGGCATTAGGCAGCGTGAGCAGCTCGGGATTGATGTTGGGCTCGTTCAGGAACACGTCGAGGCCGGCCGCATGAATGGTGCCGTTCCGCAGTGCCTGGATGAGCGCAGCTTCGTCGACGCAGGTGCCGCGAGCCATGTTGATGAGCACACCGCGCGGACCGAGCGCTTCCAGCACAACCGCGTTCACGATGTTTTTCGTTTCCGGACCACCTGGCGTGATGACGATCAGCGTATCGACGGCTTTCGCCAGCTCCACGGGGGTCGGATAGTATGTGTAGTGCAGCTCCGGACGCTGGCGGCGCGTATGGTAGGAGACGGGCAGGCCAAACGCCTCAAGGCGCCGCGCAATAGCCATTCCGATGCGACCCATCCCGAGAAGGCCGACGCTGCGGTCGCGCAAGCTGGCCGGTGTCAGTCGATACTCGCCTTGCTTCGCCCACTTGCCTTCGCGGAGCCAGCGCTCGGCCTGGGACAGCTCACGCACTGTCATGAGGAGCAATCCCAACGTGGTGTCCGCTACTTCTTCCGTCAGCACGTCGGGCGTGTTGGTGACGATGATTCCGCGCTTTCCGGCTGCCGCGGCATCCACGCTGTCGTAACCGACGCCGAAATTGCCGATGATCCGCAGCTTCGGCAGACGCGCCATCAATGCGTCGTCGACTTTCACACCGGTGAACGCACCCGTGCAGATCGCCTCGAACACGTCGCCTTTGGCGGCGAGCGCCGACTCTAAATCCGCCGGCTGCTTCAGCCGATGCACGTCGAAGATCTGATCAAGCTGTTCCTCGATCAGCGGCATCATGCGACCGGTCATGAGCAGGGCGGGCTTTGCCATCGGACGTTTCTCCAGCGGATGTTCTGTTTCCCGAGACGGGTCGTATCATTTGCCGGCGCGTGCTTCAACGCTTCCGCCACATTGCCAAAATGTGGCGAGCGCGGGACAACCAAACCATGAGCGATCCGCAATACGACGTGGCGATTATCGGCGGTGGGCACAACGGGCTCACCTGCGCAGCTTATCTGGCCGGTGCGGGGCTGCGCGTCATCGTGCTTGAGAAGAATGACGTCGTCGGCGGCGCGGCGATGACGGAGGAGTTTCACCCGGGCTTTCGCAATTCCGTCGCGTCCTACACGGTGAGCCTGCTCAATCCGAAGGTCATCGCGGATCTCGAGCTCGATAAATTCGGCCTCAAAATTCTCGAACGTCCGGCGGCCAACTTCTGGCCCATTGACGCAAAGCGCGGCCTTCTCATGCCCTACGGGCTTGCCAATCGTCAGCGCGCCATTGCGGAGTTCTCGCCGCGCGATGCGGAGCGGTTGCCAGCCTATGACGCCGCGTTGGAGCGAGCCGCCAGGATATTGCGCGATCTTGTTCTGCGCACGCCGCCCAATGCGGGTGGAGGGATCATCGAACTGATAAAGGCCGCAGGGTTGGGCCGACGCTTTTGGGGGCTCTCCATCGAGGATCAGCGGCTACTCCTGGATCTGTTCACGAAGAGCGCTGCCGACTTCCTTGCCTGTTGGTTTGAGAGCGAATTCGTGCAGGGCGCATTTGCGTTCGATGGCATCGTCGGCGCGTACGCGTCTCCGTACACTCCGGGCACGGCCTATGTTCTCCTGCATCATTGCTTCGGCGAGGTGAACGGCAAGTCTGGCGTGTGGGGCCATGCCGTTGGCGGCATGGGCGCCATTACCCAGGCCATGTGCGCCTCGGCCCGGGCTCGCGGTGCCGAAGTTCTCACGGGTGCGGCTGTCGCGCAGGTCGCTGTAAAGGATGGCCGCGCGATCGGCGTTGTTCTGCAATCGGGTGAGGAAATTCGGGCGCGTGTGGTGGCTGCTAACGTGCCGCCGAAACTGCTTTTCCGTGACCTGGTGCCGGAAAACGCGATAGCTCCCGAGCTGCGAAGCCGCTTTACAGGCATGAAAACAGGCTCCGGCACATTCCGGATGAATGTGGCGCTGTCGGAGTTGCCCGATTTTCTCTGCCGGCCTGGGAAGCATCCGCAGCCACATCATGGCTCCGGAATCATCATTGGACCGACCATCTCTTATCTTGAACGCGCTTACCTTGATGCGCGGCTCTACGGATGGTCGCGCGAGCCCGTCGTGGAGATGCTCATCCCAACGACGCTCGACCCCACCCTTGCGCCGCCGGGCAAGCACGTGGCGAGCTTGTTCGTGCAGCACGTGGCGCCACATCTTCCGGACGGGCGCAGTTGGGACGAAGCAAAGGATGAGTTCGCCGACGTGGTGATCGAAACGGTGACGCGCCACGCGCCGAACTTCAGGGCGAGCATCGTCGCGCGCCAGGTTTTGTCGCCGCTCGATTTGGAACGCCGTTTCGGCATGGTGGACGGCGACATCTTCCACGGCCAGCTCTCGCTGGACCAGCTTTTCTCGATGCGTCCGGTGTTCGGCCATGCCGATTATCGCATGCCGGTGCCCGGCCTTTATCTTTGCGGCTCCGGCGCCCATCCCGGCGGCGGTGTTACCGGTGTTCCTGGCCACAACGCCGCGCGCGAAATTCTCCACGACCTGCGCGGTTGGTTCGGCCGCCGTTAGTTCGGCTCCGTCTCATCTGACCGATCACAACCACACCGAGGCTTGTCACGTCGGGAACAGCGCGTCCCCGGCGATCTCGGCAATCTCGTCTCAAGCGTGAGAAAGGGGTCGACTGGGACGACCCTGCCGATGAAGACGGACTCGATCATGTACGCGTACGGAGAAATCACCAGGTTCGGGGGCTGCCTCTTCGAGGCGCAAGACGGCTCACCACTAGCGTGCTTGTTATGAGGAAGTACCATGGCCATCACATGGGACCCCACTGACGTTCCCACCATCGCCGCTGAAGACCTTGCAGCTCCGATGCGGGAGCTTGTCGCAAAAGAGTGCGGCCTGATCTTCCTGCGAGGCCTTACGCCGGAGGATGCTCGAATCGTCGAAAGCTGCTTGCGGCAGCGTCTTGGAAGAGATCCGTCGCTCGAACTTGCGGTGCTTATGCGGTTCAGGGCGCTGGTAGAGGTCTTCGCCTACGAACCGCTGCTCGATCTATTCTTGGATCACGGATTTGAGATGATTGGGCCGGCCATAGAAATTGCGGCCTCCATGCGGCTCAACAAGCGTTGGGGTTTCAATCCGCAATACTTCTACCGCGGTGTTTCCGCACGGCTCGAGGGGGGTGACAGCGGCGTTTACTACGTCACGCGAGAACTGCTCGATGCGACCTGAGCCCGGTGCGTCCTGCTGATCTGCCTAGACATAGTCCATTGCGACCCAGACCATCGCAAAGGCGGCCAGAAGAAACGCAGCGACCAACAGCCAGGGGAGCATGCCGTCGCTCGAGGTCGGTTGCGATGCGGACTGGCGGATCTGGCTTCCGGCCCGGAGTTCCTGCTCTTTCACTTCGGCCATGAGGGCAGGGTCGACGGGCACACCGCCTGCCTCATCGTCTGTACCGAGTGGAGCAGCTGCAGGATCCAGTGCTGCGATCTTATCTCCGGTGAGACCATGATCGATCGCACTCCGGAGCTCGGCCGAAGTGCTTCTTGTTTTCTCCATGAGCGTTCCACCTCCGACTCCCTTAGAATCAAGGTCAACGGGAATCGGAGGAGCACGTTCCACGCAGCAAATTGGGACCGGGCGAGGTGGCTCTAGCCCGGTCCCTCGGCCTGGCAGGAGAGCGGGACGCCTGTCAGGCGTTATCGGCCAATGGGGAGTGGCCGCTCACCAATGCCAGGGCCGAATCCGGCCGTGGTAGACGCGGTGGTAATGGCGGTTCAGCCAGGGTTTGGGGTAGCCCCAGGCTTTCCAGTAAGGCGACTGGAAGACTGCCGGGACGCAGTTGATGTTCCTGCCGCAGAGCGGGCGCCAGTATCCGGCGTCGTAGTAGGGGTAGTAACCGCGGGGCTCGTAGCGATAGGCGTAAGGATCCGTGATGAAGTAGACGCTGACGGGCCGCGGTCTCACGGGATAGTAGGCCGGGCGGTAATCCCTGCCTTTCCAGACCGTGTACTCGCCGCCTGCGGAGGCTGGCTGAGATCCGGCAAGGCTCAGGGCCAGGCATGCCATCAAAGCTGCCCATAGGGAGCGTGAACGCATAACGAAATCTCCTCGCGTGGCACTCGCAACGCGTATTGTGCGACATCTGACTACTTTACGGCGCAGGGCGAACCCTGTCCTGGCGAAATGGAGACTAGAGTATACATTGTGTAAAGGAGGGCAGGGCACCAAGGGGCGACTCGTGGACATCTGGCCAGATGGATCGTCTCGGGCTATAAGCGCCGCGTTGCACTGCAATTCGCCGGCATAGCTCAGTTGGTAGAGCAACCGCCTTGTAAGCGGTAGGTCGGGGGTTCAAGTCCCTCTGCCGGCACCATCTGCTCCCTGCAGATGCTTTTGGGCGACGATTCAAGCGGCCAACCCAGATGGGATCTCGAGCAAGCGGTAGCGCGAGGCCACGCAAGTCTGAATAGGGGTGGCCCTTCTGCGAGTGCGCTTCGTTCACGCCAGGTTCTGTCGGCTGCTCGAGCGAAAGTGCAGCTGAGCAAGCTCATTCAGAGACGCGACCGCGGCAGAACGGCTTCAGCCCTTGCCACGGCCGCCGAACCTTCTTATACAGCCGGGCCAGCGCTCCCTTCGTCTATCGGTTAGGACGCCAGATTTTCAATCTGGAAAGACGGGTTCGACTCCCGTAGGGAGCGCCACTCCTAATAATTTCAACAGGTTAGCATCACGTCCTGGCAGGTTTGGGAAAACTGCGGTTCGCCTGCGACCCAGATACTAAGCTAGCTCCTATCAGCAGTTTCCCGCAGCTGAATCAGTGCTCGTGACCAGACTACTGGCTGCGCGGTGGTGCCTAAGGCGTGACGATGTTGAACCAAAACTCGAAGGTATCGAGGTAGGAAATCAACTCCTCCAGCTTGCCGCGCTCACCCGTAACTGTGATGTCACCAGAGTTGATGGCGTCTGCCACCGTCATCTCGTGAAGGGCAATTCGGTTCAGCGTCTCTCGCGTCAATCTCACCGTTGCATCAGCGTCGTCGGACTGGCGGTGAGCAGTGTGATTAAGTACGCCGTTTTCAAGCTCGACCAGATATTGGCCATCCG
Source organism: Hyphomicrobiaceae bacterium (assembly GCA_002919265.1). Classification (GTDB taxonomy): domain Bacteria; phylum Pseudomonadota; class Alphaproteobacteria; order Rhizobiales; family Hyphomicrobiaceae; genus ZC4RG25. The sequence goes on from PKEY01000108.1 coordinate 7,786, forward strand.
AATTGCCGAAATCGATATTGAGCGCCAGCTTGGCGTCCGCAGCTCGCGAACCGTTCAGACGAATACCAAGATAGTCGAAGAACATTTCTGGCGTCATTGCCCGTACTGTATCAGGGCTTGCCGTATCAGGCGTCGGTTGTGGCGTGATCCCTTCTCGCAGTTCCTTGGCGCCTGATAGGTAGAAGTTGCGCCACGGACCCGACTCGGCCTGATAACCAAGTTGCTCGAGCGCGTCGGCCTGCAAATTTTTCGCTTCTTGATTATTGGGATCAGCAAATACAACGTGATTTACAACCTGGGCCACCCAGCGGTATTTGCCCTCTTCAAACGATTTCTTCGCCTTCCCTAAGACGGCATCGGCTCCGCCCATAAACTCGACGTAATTCCTGCTCGCTTCGACCGGTGGAAGCTCATGCAGCGTTGCCGGATTGCCGTTGAACCAACCGAGATAGAGGACGTAGGTCGCCTTCACATTGTGGTTTATTGATCCGTAATAGCCCCGACTGGCCCAGAAGTTGGCGAGACTCTCCGGCAATTTAAACTGCTCGGCGATTTCAACCATCGTGAGGCCTTGATTGGCCATGCGCAGCGTTTGATCGTTGATGAAGCGATAGAGATCACGCTGTTTTTGCATGAGCTCGACGACATTTTCATTGCCCCAGGTCGGCCAATGATGCTGGGCGAAAATGACCTCGGCTTTATCACCCCACATCGAAAGCGCCCGATTGATGTATTTCGACCAGGAGAGAGGATCGCGAATTTTGGCGCCGCGAAGCGAGTAAGTATTGTGCAAGGTATGGGTGACGTCTTCGGCGGCAGAAATGGCTTTCTTTTCCTCTATGAACCACAGCATCTCAGCCGGTGCTTCAGACCCCGGAGCCAGAAGGAATTCATAGGTCAGACCATCGATGATCTGCTTTTCGCCTGTTTCCTTTACGAGATTGGTTGGGGGGATCAGCGTAACGGTACCGGCTGAAGTGGTGGTGCCGAGCCCGGCACCGACCTGGCCCTTGGCGTCAGGGGGAAGCACGTTGCCGTACATGTAACTGGCGCGACGGCTCATGGCGTTGCCAGCGAAAATATTCTCCGCAACAGCAGCTTCCATAAAGCCGGTCGGAGCATAGATCCTGACGTTGCCCGATGTAACGTCGGCCTCATCCACTATGCCGCGAACGCCACCATAGTGGTCGACGTGGCTATGGGTGTAGATCACTGCTTTGAGGGGCCTGCGACCGCGGTTCGCATAATAGAGGTCTATTGCGGCCCTGGCCGTTTCGACTGAAACCAGAGGGTCAACGACGACGATGCCTTCGTTCCCTTCAATGATGGTCATGTTCGACAAGTCCTGATTTCGGACCTGATAAATGCCGTCGGTGACTTCGAAGAGACCGCTGATGTTGATCAGCTGTGATTGTCGCCAGAGGCTTGGGTTGACGCTGTCTGGTGCTGGAGCGTTTTCTCCGATGAAACCAAATTGCCCCGGTTTCCAAAGCGCCTTACCGCCTTCACCAGTTATTGTCGCCGTCGGCAGGGGCGCCACAAAACCGCGATGCGCGTTCTCGAAATCTGTTCTGTCCGAGAATGGCAGCTGATTGACGAGCCTTTGATTTTCTTCCTTGGTGGGTTCAGTCGCGTTTTTTCGGAGTTCTTGTGCGAACGATAGATCGGCCATTCCCCCGAGGACGCCTAACGCCGATGTTATCGACAGGAAGGAGGATAATTTGGATAGCCTCAGGATATCTCCTCGCGGCAGTGAAGGTTTGATGGGGCTATCCAGGGGATGCACAAGTACTGAAAATTCAGCGAGCGCTTTTCTGCTTAAGCAGCCCTTTCGAAACAACCCTCCAAGACCAAATTGAATCGAAAAACGATTGGTTCCGCCGCTTTCAATAATTGAGGCTCGTCAGGCGGATGAGCTCGCTAGGGCAGGCGGGCTCGCATAAGGAAGCTAGTTCAATCAATTGGCGAGGTTGGAGGTTCCGCGGCCACAAGCGTTCATGCCTCAATTTGAGAAGCCATCGGGAAAATTCGGAGGATCTCGCCGTAGGCCGCGAATTGTTATCCGCTCATAACTTGAAGGCCGCACCGGTCGCCCGGCGCGGCCCCTCCGTCCAAGGTCTGGGGAGACC
>PKEY01000020.1 GCA_002919265.1 Hyphomicrobiaceae bacterium
ACCCCAGTGCCCTGCTCAGCTTCCTCCGCGAGATGGAGTTCAACACGCTGACGCGGCGCATCGCCGAGAAGCTCGGGGTCGAGCTACCGCCGATGCCGGAGAAGCCCGCGGCGACTAAGCGGCCGGCAGAAAAAGCCCAATCAGATCCACCTGCTCTGGCCAAGAAAGCGGACACTACGGCACTGCCGGCCGGGGCCGGCACGCCTGCGGCCGTAGTGGCATTCGCCGAGGAAGCCTCCGTTACGCCTGCCATCGACCGCTCGAAATACGAGACGGTGACGACGATAGAGAGGCTGCAGCAGTGGATCGCCGAAGCGCGCAACGTGGGCCGTTTCAGCATCGACACGGAATCCACGTCCCGCGACCCGATGCAGGCGGAGCTGGTTGGTTTCTCTATGGCCATTGCGCCCGGACAGGCCTGCTACGTGCCGCTGGGTCATAGACCAGCTAACGACAGCTTCGATTTCGGCGACGGGAGCGCGCCTGAGCAGATTTCACTGGACGATGCACTGGCCGCCATGAAGCCGGTGCTCGAAGACGCGTCGATCCTCAAGATCGGCCACAACATCAAGTACGACTGGCTGCTGCTCAGCCGCTACGGCATCGAGGTCAAGTCGTTCGACGACACGCTGTTGATGTCCTACGCCCTCGACGGCGGGCGCAACAATCACGGCCTCGATGAGCTGGCGGCGCGCCACCTGAAGCACACGACAATCACGTTCGACAAGGTGATTGAACACGCACCGGGGCCGAAGAGGAACGGCAAGACCTTCGCGAACGTGCCGATCGACAAGGCGACGGAGTACGCCGCCGAGGACGCGGACGTGACGCTGCGGCTCTGGATGCGCTTCAAACCGCGCCTTGTGGCGGAGCGGATGACGACTGTCTACGAGACGCTGGAGCGGCCGCTGGTGCCGGTGATCGCCAGCATGGAGCGCGCGGGCATCAAGGTCGACCGCAATGTGCTCTCGCGGCTGAGCGGCAATTTCGCCCAGAGCATCGCGCGGCTCGAGGAGGAGGTCTACGAGCTCGCCGGCCACAAATTCAACCTGGGTTCACCGCGCCAGCTCGGTGAGCTGTTGTTCGAGCGGCTGAAGCTACCGGGCGGCAAGCGTACCAAGTCCGGCCAGTGGGAGACGCGCGCCAACCTGCTCGACGACCTCGTTCAGAACGAGGAGCTACCAGAGCAGGCGCGCAAACTCGTCAACACCATGCTGGAATGGCGCCAGCTGGCCAAGCTCAAGTCGACCTATACGGATGCGCTGCCGACGTATATCCATCCGGAGACGGGGCGCATCCATACCTGCTATTCGCTAGCTGCGACGACGACGGGCCGGCTCGCCTCGAGCGATCCCAACCTGCAGAACATTCCCGTCCGCACGAAGGAAGGGCGTGCCATTCGCACGGCCTTCGTCGCCGAGCCGGGCATGTTGTTGGTTTCTGCCGACTACAGCCAAATCGAACTTCGCGTACTGGCGCACATCGCAGATATTCCGGCGCTCAAGCAGGCGTTCGCGGACGGACTCGACATTCACGCCATGACGGCCTCCGAGATGTTCGGCGTGCCGATCAAGGATATGCCTCCGGAAATTCGGCGGCGCGCGAAGGCCATTAACTTTGGAATCATCTACGGCATCTCGGCCTTCGGGCTCGCGAACCAGCTCGGCATCTCGCGCGAAGAGGCAGGCAACTACATCAAGACTTACTTCGCCCGCTTCCCCGGCATTCGCGACTACATGGAGCGCACAAAAGCCTTTGCGCATGAGCACGGCTACGTCGAGACTATCTTCGGGCGCCGCGTGCACTACCCGGAGATCAACACGCGCAATCCTTCAATGCGCGGCTTCCTGGAGCGGGCGGCCATCAACGCGCCGATCCAGGGCTCCGCGGCCGACATCATCCGCCGCGCGATGATCCGCATGCCCGAGGCATTGAAGAAGGCCGGACTTACGTCAGCGCGCATGCTGCTGCAGGTTCATGACGAGCTCGTGTTTGAAGCGCGCGAGTCGGAGATTCCGAAACTCATCGAAACCGTGAAGCACGTGATGGAGAAGAGCCCGGAACCCGCGGTCGCGCTCTCCGTGCCGCTGAAGGTCGATGCGAAGGCTGCGGATAATTGGGAGGCGGCACATTAAGCTGGCCTGATCAGCCTCACGAATTAGCAAATCAGCTTAGCTAATTCGTGAGGCGTTCATGGCCATTTACACCGTACATCAGGCCAAGCCCCAGCTGTCTAAGCTCACCGAACAGGCCGAGCGGGGAGAGGACGTGGTCATTGCGCGCGGCAATAACCCGCGCCTCTCCAATGCCACACGAGAGCTGATTTCCGATCCAAGCGTCGATGTTTCTACACTGGTGCAGTGTCGGCGCCGTCATGACGGCAAACGCCGCGATCCGCGAGCTCGGGGCGGAAACGTTCTGGTAATTACGGCAGCTCACCGATCAGCCACCACCAGAAGCCATTCAGCGGGATAATCAGCACACAGGTCACCAGCGCCATGACGACCATGAAGGGCAACGCCGCGCGCTGGCTGACCTGGCCGAGCACTAGGCCGACGACAATCGGAGCAGCGACGTAGGGAAAGAAGATCGCTGACATACCCGCAGCGATGGACATGACTGCAGTGTCCAGCGGAAGGCCCGTCGCGTTGCTGATTTCGGCAGCGACGGCGGCCATGGTCGGCACAGCGCCGCCGAACGTCGACATCGTGGCTAGAAGCGAGGAAAGATAGGCCATCGCGAAATAGCCGTAGATGGGCGGTTGGCCTTCCACGCCGGCGAGCCGCGCCAGCACGCTGGAAACGAGAGCGCTCGCACCCGACTCCGTCATCACTGCCGCCAGGCTCAAAACCGTCCCGACCCACACGATGATGAGCAGGCGCCGCAGATTGATCATTTCGCGCGCAGGCAGTACGCCGATACCCGGCACGACGCACAGCGCACCTGCGGCGAGAGCAACCCATCCCGGCTTGATGCCATGCCAGAAATCAGTCGCCCAAAGTAAAATGGCGATCGAAAGGATGAGGCCGACGCGTTTCGCATCGGGGCTGAGCTGATCGACGGCTGATCCGTCGTCGAAGCGTGGCGTGGGCGCCGGGTGCATCCAGACCAAAAAGCGCCAAACCAGAATCGCCTTGACCGCCCCCAGCACAGGGCCGCACATCAGAAGATAGTGCATGTACGTGACGTGAATGCCGTAGAGCGTTTCTCCGGCACCAACGATCATGATGTTGAGCAGATTGCCGGGCAGCACGCCTTGCGCCACGGCGAAATTGCCGACCACTGCGATCAGCACAAGGCCGATGTGCCCGTGAGAACCGAGCGGGTAGCCAGCATCCTTTGCGAGCGCCAGAACGACGGGGACGGTGATGGCGAGCCGGCCCATGTTGGACGGCACAAGGAAGCTCAACATCGTCGAGCCGACGATCACCCCCACCACCAGGGCAGAGTAGGAGTCGCGAAAGCGGCCGAGAAAACGGCGCGCGATGAAACGACCGAAGCCGCTGCGCTCAGCAGCGGTACCAATCAGCAGACCACCGAAGACCAGCCAGAGTGAGCTTGAGAAAAAACCTGAAACCGCTGCTTTTGGCGAAGCCGCGCCAGTGAGGATGACCAGCGCGATGAACATCACGGCCGCAGCAGGTTGCGGCATGACCATCGTGGCCCACAACACCACGGTCATGCCGATCAAACCAAGGGCGACCATGGATTGCTGCGGCATGCCTTGCGGCGCGGGGATGAAGGTGATACCTGCGGCAAGCAAAAGAACAAGAGCAACGACGGCCAGCCGCCAAACCGGCAGCGCATACCCAAACAGAACCAATTGCGGGCGCTGCCATGCCGAGTTCGGCGTATCCACCTGCCCGGACGTCATCCCTCCTCCCCGTGGCACTTGATGAATAGCGAGGCATTCAAGGTTGCTGGCGCATCGTCAAGCGCAGCTGCGCCTAGCTGTTATGCGGTTCTTGCTTGGCCGCGCGGTAGCGCTCCAGCTCTTCGACTGTATCGATGTCAAGCGCCACGGCGGGATCACTCCACGGCATCTGTTCGATTTCACTCGCAAGCTCTCGGAGCAAGGTTCTGCCGCCTTCCGGTCCTGAGAGTTGCGTAAGCTTTGGGAAGAAACGGCGTGGCCAGACCACTGGATGTCCAGGACGGCCATCCGGCAGCAAAGGGCGGACGATGCGCTCGCCACCACCCGCTTCGAACGCGGAGATGAGTGAACGGACCAGCTCGGCGCTTATCCCGGGCATGTCGCCTGGGGAAATCAGGACAGCCGCAATATCCTCGCCCAGCGCCGCGACTCCGGCCGCGATCGAGCCACCCATGCCTGCCAGGTGATTTGGATTGCGCACGAACTGAACGGGCAATTCTCCGAGTGCGGATTGCACACGTTCTGGCTCCGGGCCAGTCACGACAAAGATGGAGGAAATGCCAGCTTCGACGAATGCCGTGATAGTCCAGGCGATCAACGGTTTTCCCGATACTTCCGCCAATAGCTTGTTGCCGGCAGCAAACCGGGTCGACGAACCCGCCGCAAGGACGAGAGCGGCGATGCAGCTGCGGCCGGCTTCGCCCATCGCGATCAGCCCTTCCGCTCCGCCTTCGGCCCGCGCACAGCCAAAATCACCTCGGCCATGATCGCGACAGCGATTTCAGCGGGTGTCTGCGCGCCGATGTCGAGACCGATGGGGTTCTTGATCCGCGCAAACTCGGCTTCGGTAATCCCGGCCTCAAGCAGCCGCTGACGGCGTTTCGCGTGATTTCGGCTGCTCCCCAGCGCGCCGATGTAGAGGCAGTCCGACTTGAGCGCAATTTTCAGCGCCTCGTCGTCGATATGACTGACGTGCGCCACCACGACTACCGCCGTGTAAGGGTCAAGACCGATGCGCGGCAAGGCATCCTGCGGCCACTCCGTCAGCAGCTTGACGCCGGGGAACCTCGCTTCTGATGCAAACGCGGTGCGCGGATCGATGACGGTGACCTCGTAACCCGTCATGCGCGCGAGCTCGCACAGAACCTGCCCGATATGCGTCGCGCCGATGACGATGATGCGCGCCGGCGGCAGAATAGCATGCAGAAAGACCTCACCCTCCGGCGTTTTCAGCAGCTTGCTTTCGCCGGAGCGAAGTCTGGTTGCGACTTCCACCGGCAGATCAGCCATCTTCTTGTCAAAGAGCTCACGGTGCCCATCGGATAGGCGCGTGCGAATGAGCAAGGCTTCCCGCCGTTCGTCCGCTTGCAGGGCGCGATTGAGCAGGCTCAAGCCGTCTTCCTTCGTAAGCCGCTCGAGGTAGACCCGAACTTGCCCACCACAGGGCAGACCCACGCGCCAGGCCGTTTCGTCAGCGACACCGAATTCGAGCGCCCGCGGGCGGCCGTCAACAAGGACTTCCTCAGCTGCGGTGATGACTTCTCCTTCGATGCAGCCACCCGACACCGAGCCCTCGAAGCTGCCGTCCGCAGCAATCGCAAGCTGGCCGCCGACCGGCACCGGCGCCGAACCCCACGTATCGACGACAGTAGCCAACGCTACCCTACCGTCTCGCTCCAGCCAGTTACGCGCTGCTCGCAGAACACCTATTCTGGCCGCTGCCGAATGAATGGACCCCGGCTCCGACATCTCTTGCTCCTGGCACTGGCTCGATATACGTGACCCCTCGGAACATTCCCCCGAGTGGTGTTGAGTTGCAAGCTCCCGCCATTACAAAGACGGTCGACGCACAGCCGAAAGCCTCATGAACCAAACGCCGCAAGACAGCACGGCCGCCATTCGGCGTGGCTACCTGATTGCCGCAGGGCTCGCGCTCGGTGTTGCCGTGTCGAACGGTCTTGGGCGCTTCGCGTATGCGCTCATCCTGCCGGCCATGCGGGCAGACCTGAGTTGGAGTTACACCCAGGCCGGTGCGCTGAACACAACGAATGCTCTCGGATATTTCATCGGCGCTTTCATCGCTCTAGCCAGCGTTCGCAAACTTGGGCCAACCAAGCTCTTCATCGGCGCGCTCTGGATCACGGTGGCGGCGATCACCGCCATGTCCCTCACCACCAGCTTTCCCATCATGATCGGCCTCCGGCTCATCGCCGGAATCAGTGGAGCTGTAGTGTTCATCTCGGGAGGCGCACTCGCCGCCAGCCTTTTTCCCAACGATCCGGCGCGCGCAGCAGGCGCTATCGCCATTTACTTCGCAGGCGGCGGAGTTGGGCTTTTGCTGCCGGGCATTACATTGCCGGCCCTCTTCGCGATCGGCGGTGACGCGGCCTGGCCGTGGGCGTGGCTCAGCCTGGGCGTGATCTCAGGCAGCGTCGGTCTCATCATCACAGCTGCAGCGCGACGTGTGACGACGGCGCCCGCCCCCCAATCAGAGCCGCATCCCTGGCGGAAGGGGCCGCTCGCGGCCACCTTTGCGGGCTACGGGTTCTACGCGCTCGGCTATTTCGCCTACATGACCTTCATCGTCGCCTGGATGCGAGAACACGGCGCGAGCAACGTGGAAATCGCGCTCATGTGGGTCGTGCTCGGCATCGCGGCCATCGTCTCACCTCGGATCTGGACGCGCTCGCTCGCACAATGGCCGGGCGGGTGGCCGCTTGCTGGGATGTTGCTTTCGATTGGGGTTGGCGCCCTGCTGCCCATCATAGACACCTCAGCCTGGGTCATGCTGGTCTCAGCGGCACTGTTCGGCCAGTTCTTCATGCCGCCGGCCGCCGTCACAGCGCTGGTCAAGAAGGCCCTGCCTCCAGTCGTTTGGGGCGAGGCGGTGGCAGCCTTCACTCTGCTCTTCTCGGCCCTGCAGCTCGTGGGGCCGGTCGTAACTGGCGCAGTGGCGGACCAGACAGGCAGCCTCGCCTGGGGCCTCGGAGCCTCTGGCGCAATGCTCATCCTCGGAGCCTTGGTCTCTCTGCTTCAGCCCGAACCGAGGAAGACTTCGACCGATTGAGCGGCAGCACCATCCGGTTGAATCGGGCGGCCCGAAATTCGTTAAGTTTCAGATAAGTTTGGCCGCAATCTTTCCTCGACGGCGCCCAACGAATCGCATCAGGCTCAACTCATGCTTGAGTCTGGGCGACATCAAATCCTCCGTATAGTGGGCGCTGGTGGGTTGGCGGCTCTCCTGGGCGGCCTGTTGGCGATCATCTCGCCGTCCGATCTTTCGAAAGCCGCGCCTGACCTGAAGGGCGTAACGATTTCCGGTTACGCCCGCATCGTCGACGGCGACACACTGGAGATCGACAAGGTCAGAATCCGCCTGGAAGGCATCGATGCGCCGGAGGCAGGGCAAACGTGCAGCAACGCCTCGCGGAGACGCTGGGAGTGTGGGATCGCCGCGACCAGAGAGCTTGCCGACATGACCGCTGGTCGGGAAGTTCACTGCACGGGCACCGAATACGATAGCTATGGCCGCCTCATCGCCATCTGCTATGTGGGCTCACTTGAGCTCAATGCCGAGATGGTTCGGCGGGGTCTCGCGTGGGCGTTTGTTCGATATTCGCGGCGACTGGCTCATGTCGAAGCTGATGCTCGCAAAATGCGCGTCGGCATCTGGCAGGGCGATAACCAGCCGGCCTGGTCATACCGCGCCGAGAAGTGGTCTGCGGCTCGATCATCAGCGCCCAGCGGGTGCGTAATCAAAGGGAACCTCACGAACAAGGGCCGCATCTATCACATGCCCTGGAGCCGCTTCTACGACTCCGTGCATATCGACCCGTCGCGGGGAGAACGCTGGTTCTGTAGTGAAGAGGAGGCACGCGCCGCAGGATGGCGGCCGGCGTATACGAACTAAAGGCGAAATTTCTGGAAATCCGCAGGCGTAGCGCGCTCACACGTGTGCAACGACGGTGCTCGAAAGCGCCTCGCGGATCGTTTTCACACAATAAGGCTTGGCCACGAGCGGAACCTGCCGCATTTCGGCAGGAAACTCGATCTCCTTGCCGTAACCCGTGGCGAAAATGAAAGGCACGCCGATGCGCTGCAGCTCCCGCGCCACGGGAAAGGAAGTCGTCGTGCCGAGATTGACGTCAAGGACGGCGACATCCGGGCGCTCCGTCTCTAACGAGCGGAGAGCGTCCTCTACAGTGCCGCAGAGCTGCACGGCTTCGGCCCCCTCCTCGCGCAGCAGCGCCTCGAGGTCGAGGGCGATAATCAGCTGATCTTCAACGACCAATACCGTCCGCCCCTCGATCGGATCCTCGTGAGCCGGGCCTGAGCTGCTCGTCGAGAAGCGATCGGCAATATATCGCGCCGGGACTATGACCCGCGCGCCCCAATCAGAGGTCTCACAGCGGATCATGCTTTGGCCATAAGCCTCAAGAGCTGAGCTGTACGCTCTCGAAGACTGACGCCATCGAACGGAGCGAACCGGCCCCGAGCCCTTGTTCAGCTCGATAATGCAGCATCCCTGCGGATCATAAGACCAAGCGATCGCAACGTCCGGAGCAACATCAGATTCCGAAGTGGCCGCAATGTCCGAGAAAATTTCGTTCAACACGGGCGCGAGAACCGCCGTCGCCCGGTGGTCGATTGCAACTGCCGGGCCGCCGACGATACGCCGCCGACAGACACTCGCGTGAGAGGCGAAAGCAGACCGAATGAAGCTTTCCAGATCGGTTGCGGCCGGCTTCATGTTTGATCGCCTTCTGACAAACGCGAGCTCACAGACTTGCACTTTTCTGGTTAGGCGGTCTCACTTGGGCAGAAAGACCTACCACGCCATAACGGCAAGGGGAAGGCGCGATGAATTCCGAACGCTGACGCTAAAGCAGCCACCCTCTGCGGCGCCGGAGCGAGCAACAGGTCCGTCCCCGCTCCGGCACCTGTTGCTCTCGCCCTCGTCTCCGGCGGTACGCCGAAGGTCCGCCGCCCTCGTAAGAGAACTGGCAGCTGCAACAATGCCGTGCAGGATTGGCTGATGCAAGTAGGCAACGTCGGCGGAAGGGCTTTTTTCATTCTCTCATCAGACCGTCAGTGATCTGCGACGGTTGAACAAGCATCTACAAACGATTTGCCTTCTTTTCGCCATAATGCGTTTCAGCCGGCAAAAATCAATGTTTCATCTCTTTCAAGGCTGCCAAGATTCTGCCCTAATTTGAAATCCCTTCGAGTAATCGACAGTTTCTTCACAAAGATCCTATTTATCTGACGTCGGATAATGTGGTTTTTTTGCCACTTTGGTTGGCGCAACTATTGCGTGAAAACAACACTTATCCACACAACCGATGAGTTAGGCGGCGTACCAAACCAAGGTGAAGGTCAGCTTTGATTCGCCCGCAGGTTGCCAGCCGCAGTCGTGCTCGTGAGCATTGCAGCCTGTCCCAGCCGGAACCGTACCGATGCAGACCGGTTATGGCCGCGTGCGTATTCTCGGCCAATCGGAGTCGTCACGGATGCTAGTGAACTACGTCCTGCGGTTAGGGGCCTTTTTGGTGCTCGCCACCGTGCCGCTCACCGTCTCGACGGCGCACAGCTGGTATCCGATCGAGTGCTGCAGCGGGCGGGACTGCATGAGGGTCGACCGAGTGGAGCACATGCCCGACGGGGCCATGCTCATGTTTGCAGGCAACATCCGGGTGCGCGTCCCCAAGGGCTTTACGCAGCGGCCGTCACGAGACAACGACACGCATGTCTGCGTACGTGAAAACGGCGACGGCACCTACGTGCCGCGCTGCGTGTTCGTGCCCGCCGGCGTCTAGGCAACTGCCAGCCGAGCCGAACTACTCCGCCGCAACGGCTGTTTCCTTCACCGGCTCCACCCGAGCAGCACAGAACTTGAACTCCGGAATCTTGCCGAACGGATCCAGCTGCGGGTTCGTCAGCAGA
>PKEY01000094.1 GCA_002919265.1 Hyphomicrobiaceae bacterium
GATACGGCCTCGGACTTGCAAACATCTCCGCTACCCGGAAGAATTCCCGCACAGTCCTCAAGTGGCGCCGAGTTTTCATGCAGGCCACGTATTCGGTGAAATGCAAATCGGCATCTTCGAATTCCAAACAGACACAGCGATTATCGGCGCCATAAAATTCGGGTGAACCCATCACCCCGATCCCCATTCCTAAGGCCACGGCCTCGCGGGTGGCCTCTCTATTGTCGATTTCAATGACGATCGATGGGACGGCGCCCGCCTTCTTGAGTGCACGCATGAATTTGGTGCGGGTAAGGGAGCTTGGCTCGCGCACAATGATGGGCTGTCCATGAAAATCGATCGGGCGCACCGTCTTGCGCCGGCTCCATTCATGGTCGCGGGGGACGTAGGCGACGAGAGGGTAGGTGCGGAAATGGACCATATGGAGCTGCGAGGCCCGAGGCCTTTCCGCCGCCACGATGGCCACGTCCACTTCATGGTTGAGCAAATCGCTCATCACTTTCTTGGCGCTGCCAGTCGTGAGGGATACCTGGACGCTAGGATGCCGGCGGATGAACTCGGCCAGCACGGGCAGGACGTGTCGCGGACCGTCAGCCCCAACCTTCAAACGGCCGCTCTGCAGTCGCTGTGTTTCATCGAGCGTAAGCTCGATTTCGTCCTGAAGGCGGAAGATCTCGCGGCAGAGTTGGAGCACCCGCTTTCCTACCTCCGTCGGAACGACATGCTTGCTTCGCCGATCCAGCAGCCGGACGCCGTACTGCTCCTCCAATGCTTTGACCTGCCAGGAAAGCGTCGACTGACTGACGCGCAAGACCTGCGCAGCCCGTGTGAAACTGCCCTCGCTCGCAACGGCGTGGAAGGCCCGAAGGTACAAAAAATTCATTGCAACTAATGATTGCCTCTTGCCCTGGAGCGCTTGCTACCAAATGCTATCGCTGTCTTCAATAACACGCATTGAAAGTAAAGAATGGACAGATAGCGGCCAAGTCGCAATCATCATTTGAGACAGCTCTTCACAGGCATGAATTTGGGGGCGCTGCTGAATCGGTAAGGCTCGACCTTTCAGTGCGCGACTGCTGAATGGCAGCTTTTCCGCGCTGCAGGGCAGTGGCATCGCGGAGAGCAACTGCTGCCCTTTCCAGGGAGCGTGCAGCTGACGGCTTGGCTTAGCCCCTCAGTAGGGCGCGAAATTGTTGGCACGCGTCGGACATCGCCGACGCCGCCAGGCGGGCAGAGCGGGTTTCGTATTCGATCTCAACTCCGATTTTTCATAGGCTCTCAAGCGGAGGGAAGGAGGAAGAGGCGTCATGAGGGGTTTTAGAAAATGTATGGCTCTGGCGGCGACGATTGCCGCGGCTGTCGGCATGACGGCGGGTGCCTGGGCCAAAACGGAATTGACAGTCTACACGGCCTACGAGAACGACGACCTGGCGGCATACAAGGAAGCTTTCGAAGCGAAGCATCCTGACATCGTCATCAACTGGGTTCGTGACTCGACTGGTGTTGTTGCCGCAAAGCTGCTGGCGGAAAAGGATAACCCCCGCGCCGACGCCGTTTGGGGTCTGGCCGTCACCAATATCGACGTTTTGAGATCGAGGGGCGTTCTGCAGCCTTATCGCCCGGCCGGCTTTGAGAAGATTCCTGAGAAATTCCGCGATCCGGCCGATCCGCCCTACTGGTTTGGTAACTCGGCCTGGATTTGCGCCATCATTTACAACGAGATCGAAGGCAAGAAGCGCAACATTCCACCTCCCAAGACCTGGAGCGACCTGACGAACCCCGTCTACAAGGGGCAGATCGTCATGCCGCATCCGGCATCCTCCGGAACGGGGTACATGTTCGTCTCCGCGTGGATCCAGACCTACGGCGAGGAGGCCGCGTGGAAGCTGATGGATGGCTTGCACGAGAACGTCAGCCGCTACACGCACTCGGGCAGCGCTCCAGCAGTCATCGCCGCGCGGGGTGAGCAGGTGATTGGGCTCGCGTTCGAGCTCAGGGGCTCGCGGCTGAAGCAGGATGGGGCTCCCATCGAGCTGATCCTACCTGACGAGGCCTTGGGGTGGGACATGAACGCGTTCGCGATCGTCAACGGCACCAAGAAGCTCGAGGCCGCCAAGAAGCTCGCCGACTGGGCAGCTTCGGAAGAGGCGATGAAGCTTTACGGCGCCACGCGCTCGGTGGTCGCCATGCCGGGGCTCGCGAAGGAAATTCCCTATGTGCCCAAGGATATCGGCGACCGGATCATGAAGCAGGATTTCTCCTGGTCGGCTGAAAATCGCGAGCGCATCCTCGCCGAGTGGGAGAAGCGCTACGGCAGCAAGGCCGAGCCGAAGAAGAACTGAGCACAATCTAAGTGGTGCTGAGGAGACGAAGCGACGTGGCCGCGGCGAACGGAGCATATGTTGGGCGCACTGGCCCATCGCATGCACGCGGGGTGCTGTTCTCTATCCCGTCATCGCCAGCCTTGATCCTGACAGGGCTGGCGATGTTCCTGGTGCTGTTTGCCGTGATGCCGCTGCTGCTGCTTCTGTGGCGCAGTCTGCAAGACAGAGACGGCATCTTCGTCGGCCTGGCTAACTACGCTTCGTTCTTCTCTCAGCCCATCGCAGCGGAAGTCATTTGGAATACGATTTTTGTTGCGGTCGTAAGCACCATAATTACGGTGGGCGTCGCGCTGTTTTTTGCTCTCGCGATCGCCCACACGTGCGTTCCTTTCAAGAATTTCTTCCGCAGCATCGCACTGCTGCCGCTGCTGACGCCATCACTGCTTTCCGCAATGGCGCTAACCCAGCTTTTCGGGAACCAGGGCTATCTCAACGACTTGATGATGGGGCAGTCCATTTATGGGCCCATCGGAATCGTCACGGGCATGTCCATTGCCCACTTCCCGCATGTTTTCATCATTCTGAGTGCCGCATTGGCACTTTCCGACGCTCGCCTTTTCGAGGCGGCACGCGCTTTGAGAGCAAGTCCATTACGGATTTTTTTCACGGTCACGCTGCCGTCGATGAAATACGGGTTGGTGAGCGCGGCGATTGCCTCATTCACGCTGTGCGTCACCGATTTCGGAATTCCGAAAGTCATCGGCGGTCAGTACAGCATGCTGGCGACGGAGATTTATAAGCAGGTCGTCGGCCAGCAGAATTTCCAGCTCGGATCGGTCATCAGCATTCTCATGCTGATCCCTGCGGCCTTTGCTTTCATCATTGATCGGCGCGTGCGGCGCTTCCAGGCTGCGGCGCTCACCAGCAAGGCCGTTCCGTTTATGCCAAGGCCAAACAGGCTGCGCGACGGCGCGGCGCTCGTGTTGTGCATCCTCGTGGCCGTCGTCATGCTGGCGATGATCTGCGTGCCCGGCTACGCATCCTTCATCAAGTTTTGGCCGTACAATATGGAACTCACCCTCCGCAATTATGAGTTCCATCGCTTTGCTGGCGGCGGCTGGCAGAGCTACTTCAACAGCCTGAAGCTCGCATTCCTCACGGCGACGATAGGAACGACAGTCATCTTTGTGGGGGCCTATCTCAGCGAGAAATCGCCAGCGCCGGCATGGCTAAGAAGCGCCTATCACATGCTGGCCATTTTCCCGTTGGCCGTTCCGGGACTGGTGCTTGGACTGTCCTATGTTTTCTTCCTCAACGACCCGGCCAATCCGCTGGAGGTCTTTTACGGCACGATGACGGTCCTGGTGATTTCCACCATCGTGCACTATTTCACGGTCAGCCATCTGACCGCGGTTACAGCGTTGCGCCAGCTCGACAATGAATTCGAGCTGGTTTCCGACTCGCTCAAGGTTTCACGCTTGCGCACCTTCTTCGTGGTGACGCTGCCGCTCTGCACCCCAGCCATTCTCGATATCTGGATCTACTTGTTCCTGAGCGGCATGACGACGGTTTCTGCGGCGGTGTTCCTCTATTCCCATAACACCGCATTGGCCTCCATCGCTGTCATCAACATGGACGATGCCGGCGAGTATGCCGCGGCAGCGGCAATGGCGATGGTGATCGTAGGAACGTGCATCGCCGCCAGATGTCTTCACCTCCTGGCAACGCGGGGAGTCACACGTCGATCGCAGGCGTGGAAAGCCCGCTGATGTGATGATTGGAAGATAAAAAGCATGTCTCAGAACAATAAGGGCACACCACGTATCGTGGTGGTCGGTGCCGGCATCGTGGGCGCGTGCTGTGCAGCCTACCTTGTCCGCGAAGGCTATTCCGTAACGATGCTGGAAGCAGAAGAACCTGCGGCGGGCGCGTCCCGGGGCAACGCGGGGGCGTTGAGCCCAGGGAGCTGCATTCCGCTGTCCATGCCCGGTATGCTCAAAGATGTGCCGCGCTGGCTCATGGATCGTAATGGGCCACTGGTCATTCGGCCCTCATATTTCCTGCAGTCGCTTCCCTGGCTTCTCCGTTTTCTCGCGGCTGGTCAGCCCGAGCGCATACCGGCCATTGTCGATGCCTTGCACGCGCTCCATAGCCCGGTTTTCGATTCCTACAAGCCAATTTTGGAGGCTGCCGGAGCACAATCACTCGTCCGCCAGTCAGGTTGCATCGTGGTTTATCGGAGCCGCAAAGGGCTGGATTCCTCCATGGGCGGCTGGAAGATGCGCCAGGACCGCGGGATAACATTCGAAATCCTCGATCGGTCTGGCATTCGTGATCTGGTGCCGGCGCTAGCGGACAAATTCGAATGCGCCGTTCTGCAGCCCGAACATGGTTATGTCACCAATCCACACAGCCTTGTGCTGCGAATTGTCGAGTACGTCACAGGAAGCGGCGGGACACTTCGTAACGGGCGCGTTGTTGGGATCGAGCAGCACGATCGCGCCGTATCTGTTCGCCTGGAAAATGGTGAGCGTCTCGAAGCGGATCGCGTCATCGTCGCGGCGGGCGCCTGGTCAAAGCCGTTGGTCAAAGCGCTCGGTCTTTCCGTTCCGCTGGAAACGCAGCGCGGTTACCACCTTCATTTGCCGTCGCCCGGCATCGAGCTGCCATTGCCCGTCTCCTTCGTGGATGCAAAATTCTACGCAACGCCCATGGAGCACGGGATCCGGCTTGCCGGGACAGTGGAGTTCGCGCGGCCTTCCGCGGAGCCGGACTATGCCCGCGCGCGGCAGCTCGGCACGCTAGCATCGGACTGGTTGCCGGGACTGCAGCTAACCGGCGCGACGGAGTGGATGGGGCGGCGGCCTTGCCTGCCAGACTCCCTGCCGGTCATCGGTCCGCTTCCGAGCGATAATCGCATTCTGCTCGCTTTTGGTCACGGCCATAACGGAATGACCAGTGCGCCGACGACTGGCCGCCTGATCGCGGATCTCATCGCAGGGCGCAAGCCTTTCATCGACATCGCCCCTTACCGTCCAGACCGGTTCTAAATTGACAGGAGAAAATCCATGCGCGCTGCGCCGTCGGCTACAATCGACGAGGTTGCCGTTGTCATCATCGGCGGCGGGATAATCGGCTGCTCGATCGCCTATCACCTGGCCAAACGTGGCATCACTGACGTTCTCGTTCTCGACCGCAATCAGCTTGCCAGCGGCGCGACCGCGCGTGCAGCCGGTCTTGTTTGCCATGCCCGCTCCGATACTTCGACGATCCATATGGTAAAGCGCACGCTGGCCGCGATCGACGAAATGGAGGCGCTGCTCGAGGAAAAGATCGACTTCCATCCAGTGGGGAGCGTTCGCGCCATTTTCTCCGAGGCGCGGCTCGGTGAACTGGAAAAAATGGAAGCGTGCCTCACGGCAGCGGGCGTCGAATTTTCGACGATTACTCCTGCCGAAGCGAAGCGCCTCTGCCCATGGCTAGAGCTCGGAGATGCGCGGCGGATCGTGTTTGTTCCGGCGGACGGATACATCGACGGCGCTCATCTCGGGTCCGCATACGCCAGAGCCGCGCGCAAACTCGGGGTCCGCATCCGGAGCGGGATCGAGGTTACGGGGCTTCTGACAGACGGTCCGCGCGTCACGGGCGTCGAAACGAACGAGGGTTTGATAAGGGCAAATTGGGTGGTCGATGCGGCTGGTGTCTGGGGTGCCGTGATCGCCTCCTGGCTCGGTTGGGGTTTGGCCGCTGCACCAACGCGCAGCCATTATTGGATTACCGCACCTGACGGCAGTGGTACCGGTCATCAGCCCAACATCCATTTGCCGGACATGCGCGCCTATTTGCGCTCCGAAGTCGGCGGGCTGGTCATTGGACTGCAGGAGCCGAAATCACTGACATATGACCCGCTGGCGCTGACGGCCGACATGGCTGACATGCCGCTCATTGATGAGGAGCGCGACACGGAGCTCCTCGTGACGCAAGCCAGTGAATTGAGAAAGGTCATCCCCAAGATCGACGAATGGGGTTTTGCGCATCATATTGCGGGGCTCTCAAACTATACTCCTGATGGCAAATTCGTCATCGGGCGAGTTCCCGAAATTGAAGGATTCCTGCTGGCGGGCGGATGCTGTGGATCGGGCGTTGCGGCCTCTGGCGGCTTTGGCTTGACGATCGCGGAACTGATCGCCGGCATAGAACCGTCCATCGATGTCACGCTTTATCGGCCGGACCGTTTCGGTCGCGTCGATCCGTCATCAGAGGCTTTCCGCGAGCGTTGCGCCGCGGCACGATCTGGAAAGAGCCGCGGGCGGGTCGATGATGTGAGCCGGGCGGCTTAGAAGCATTTTCAGAAAGGTGACCGCCACGCGCGGTCGCCCGACAATCATTGCGTGGAGCCGTCAAGGGCCAATGGTCTGACGGCAGCCCGACCTTTAATTCTGGAATACCCGCACCTGCCAGGGCGGCTCCTCGCCGTACCGAGGCCGCGACGGCTTGGTCTGTGGAGACACAACATTGACAGGTGCGCTAACCGTTGTGCTTACGCTTGCCGGAGCCGCGGACAGTTGGGGCGTCGCTGGACGCTTGGCCGGTTCGGTCGAAGCGGCAACGCGTTTTCCGCTCAGCGCCTGCTCGGCCATTTCGTCATAGTCGGCAAGCGTCGTTGCCGGCTCTTTGGCAACGAGATGCACCACCTGGAAGCCGCGCGCTTTGAGCTCAGTCAGCAGATCCTTGAGGCCCTGCGCCGTGGAAGCCTGAATATCGTGGAAGAGAATGATGCCCTTCTTCCGATGGGCAAGCTGCGTCAGCACGTTCCGCTGCATCGTCGCCGCGCTCGGCGTGCGGTAGTCGTACGAATCCACGTCAATCGAGAAGATCGCGAAGCCGCGCTGCTGCAGGTAGGCTTGAACTTTCTGCGGCGACGCCAGGTAGGGGAAGCGGAAGAATGGGGCTACTGGGGCGCCAAGCGCTGCCCGGACGGCGCTTAGGCCGAGCTCGATTTCCGTCTTCGCCTGAGCCTCCGAAATGGCCTGCAAATTCTTGTGCGACCACGTATGCACGCCGATGGTGTGCCCGCGCAGGGCAACCTCATGCAGCGTTGCTGGATCGGAGACGGCCATCCTGCCCACGGTGAAGAACGTCGCCTTCGTGCAGTGGGCATCCAGGGCGTCGAGCACGGCGCGCGTGTTCTTGCGCAATGGTCCGTCGTCGAACGTCAGCACGACCTCGCCATCGCGCAGAAAATCGATGTCCTTGAATTGGAGATGACCGAACCGGGGGCCGTCGGATGTATCGATCTCCACAACCCGGGAGACTCCAATGGCATCGGGGCCCGCGGCGCACTTTCCTGTTTGGGAATGGGCACCGGAGCTGAACAAGGCGCATAAAATCACGCCCGCCAAGCCGAAAGTGGCGGTTAAACGCATTCGCAGTCTCTCCAGGATGCCCCCGTTTTGCTCGTTGGTCGGAATATACGGGCAAGAGCCATGCGGCTGCAACCCATCGGCGAGACAAACACCCAGGAAGGTTAGTCGGGCAACACTAACTGTTGCTTAATTTCATCTTTCAGAGGAGAGGACTTAGGATGAGAAAGCGTCGCGTACTTTGAGACTACGTCTGAGTGAACGCTGAGCGACTTACGAGAAAGGGAGAGCAACATGGAGAGCACGGGCAAAACACCGGTTCGCGTGAGACGACTTGAAGCCCGTGACAAGCCGTACTGGCTGGAGTTGTTCAAGGGTTACATCGAATTTTACAAGGCCAGCGTACCCGAAGACGTGATGGAGCTGACGTGGCAGCGGCTCATGAACCAGGAGCCAGATTTTCACATCTGCCTCGTCGCGACGAAAGAAGACGATGTGCCGGTCGGCCTGGCGCATGTCCTGTTTCATCGCTCCACTTGGTCGCCCACGTGGTATTGCTATCTGGAAGACCTGTTCGTCCGGCCGACGGAGCGTGGGAATGGAATCGGCCGTGCACTGATTGAAGCCGTCTACAAAGAAGCCGACGCCCGCAAGTGCACGCGCACCTACTGGGCGACGCAGGAGTTCAACTATCGGGCCCGCATGCTTTACGACCAGCTTGCGACGAAATCACCGTTCGTCCAGTACAGGCGGTGAGGGCTCGCTCAATCAGGATGTCGGCGAGTCGAGCTTGCGGGTGAGACTCTCGAACTCCTTGCGCAGCTCCTCGTTGCGGAAGATCTGCTCGAATGTCGGAGCTTCGAGCTTCTGGATGGCCTCGAAGGACGCCGAGCTGTCCCGCATCAGATTGCGGAGCTGGAAGCTCGCCTCGACCGTCTCATAGGTGTTGTCGGCGATGCGGAGATCGTGGGCCGTACGCTTGCGAGCCTCCGCAATCTGCTCGCGCTGCTGCAAGAGGTATCGCCGGTAGCCTTTTGCTGCCTCTTCCGCGAGCTTCTGGCTCTCGCGGTTAGCCTCCAGCGCCCGACGCTGATCGGGCCGGTTCTCAGCCTTTAGCAGCTCGTTCGTCTTGCGCCGGGCCGCCTCGATGTCCTTGGTAATCGCGTCGAGCTTGGGCAGGTAGTTGTTGTCGATCTTGTCGATCAGCGTGTCCTGCGCATGGACCAACATCGCAAAGAGCGCCGCGTGCATGGCGAAGTACTTGCGCGCGGCGTTCATGTTGTTGCCGGACGCGTTGAGCATCTTCGCGAGCTGACGATCGACCAGCTTTGCCGAGTTGAAGACGGCGGCCAATCGCACGAGGTCGCCGGAAAGGACGCTGTCGAGCAGGAGGTCGACCTGCTCGGCCGATAGCTCAAGGCCGGATGCCTTGAGCGCCTGATGAACTTCGGCCTTCGCAGCCTCGATGGCCTTCCGGTTTTCCTCAATTCGACGCTGCGATTCCTGGATGTCCTTTTCCAGACTTTCGACGGTATCGGTCAGAACACCAGGCAGAATGGCGTCTTGCGGCGCGACGAGCTGCTTCTCCTTGAGCTTGACGATGCGGTCTTCAAGATCGCGGATGTTCTTGCGCAGCGTTTCGATGCGGCGCTGCACGGC
>PKEY01000042.1 GCA_002919265.1 Hyphomicrobiaceae bacterium
AGGCCCGCCGCCGCGCTGCCTTGGATAGAGAAGGGGTTGAGACTGTCGAACGAGCCCATAGCCCACTGGCGCACTGTGCCCCCTTTGGGCGCGTCCGGATTGACCCAGTCAAAGTGCTTGAAATCTGGTCCGTAGGCCGGGTCGCCGATGAGAGAAAGGGCATGATGCCGCTTCTGCTCCTCCCCAGCCCGTGGGACGTCCACCGTTGCGCCGAGCGCCAGGACAGCCGCCGCCAGCGCCAAAAAACCCTTGCTTATACGACCCTTGATCCGTGCCTGCACTCGCTGCTCCCGGTTTGGATGCCTGCGATCGCCCATGCCCATATTCAAGGCTGCTATGCATCTTAGATAGGGGGCACGACGTCCTAGGGCGACTGGAGCCGTTATAGCAGCAAAAGTGGCCTTGCAAACGCCGCAGCAGGACCATCGCGGCAAAGGTCATTCAAACGAGGGAGAGGAGCCTCTTCAAACGATTCGGGCGGAAGCCCTGAGGCTTCCGCCCGTTCCCTACACCCACCGAGAGATTCCGAATTATTCGGGCAGCGGCGGCGGATTGTCGTTGAGTGTCCGCAGGTAAGCTAGCAGATCCGCCAGTTCGGCTTTGTCCTTGATACCGGCGAAGGCCATCTTGTTGCCCGGGACAGCCGCCTTCGGATTGTTGATGAACTTGGCGAGCTCCTCATACGTCCA
Source organism: Hyphomicrobiaceae bacterium (assembly GCA_002919265.1). Taxonomy (GTDB): domain Bacteria; phylum Pseudomonadota; class Alphaproteobacteria; order Rhizobiales; family Hyphomicrobiaceae; genus ZC4RG25. The sequence continues at coordinate 690 of PKEY01000042.1, forward strand.
CTCGCCGCCCTTTTCCTTCAGCGCAGCCGAGTAGTTGAAACCTTCGTGAGAAGCCTTCGGCCGGCCTACGATACCCCAGAGGTTCGGGCCGGTGCCATTGCGGCCGCCCTTGTCCGGCGTGTGGCAGGTCGTGCAGCGCTTGAACGCAGCTTGGCCATTCTCGGCGCTGGCATTGTGGAGCAGACCCTTGATCTCTTCGAAGTCCAAGCCAGCGGGAGCAGCGGCTTGCCCAGCCTCCTGGGTCGCGGAAACATCAACTGGCAGCGTGTAGCCGGCCTTCTCCGGCTTGTGGCTCATCTGGATGTCGATGAACGTGGCCGTCCCGAAGATGAGCAGAAGTGCCGAGAGCACAGCCCCGGCGATCTTGTTAAACTCCCAGGTATCCATCGACTCCCCAGCCCTCTTGCCCGAAGCCTGTTCGTTTCCGCTATCACTCGCGTCGTGATCGGCGGCCGACTATAGAAAGTCTCGATCTTCATGCAACCAGGCGAGCAGTCAGGTCTAGCTGCTCTCCCCGAGACCAATTGTCACTCACTCAGTTCGCTACGAAAGACACGTCGCATGACCCGCACGCTCATCGTCATCCCGGCCCGTATGCAGGCGACCCGCCTTCCCGGCAAACCGCTCGCGGACATCCACGGCAAGCCCATGATCGTACACGTCTGGGAGCGGGCGCGGGCGGCGGACCTTGGCCGAGTCGTCGTCGCCACCGATACGGAGGAAATTGCCGCGGCCGTTCGCGCAGCAGGTGGTGAAGCCGTGATGACCCGTGCGGATCATGTTTCCGGGTCAGATCGAGTCTTCGAAGCGGTCCGTCAGATCGACCCGGATGGGGCAGTCGGTCACGTCATCAATCTTCAGGGGGATCTGCCGACGCTCGAGCCTCATCTGGTGCGGGGCTGCCTTGCGCCAATCACGGAGGAGGGGCCTGACATTGCGACGCTCGCCGCCGAAATCACCGATCCCGAGGAGAAAACGGCACCGAGCGTGGTCAAGGTTGTCGGAACGCCGATCGGGTGCGCGAAGAATCGGCTGAGGGCGCTCTATTTCACGCGGGCGACGGCGCCTTACGGAGAGGGGCCGTTATACCACCACATTGGCATCTATGCGTTCCGGCGGGCGGCGCTGGAACGGTTCGTGGCGCTGCCGCCATCGCCATTGGAGCTGCGCGAAAAGCTGGAGCAGTTGCGGGCGCTTGAGAACGGAATGCGCATCGACGTGGCGCTCGTTGACACGGTTCCGCTCGGTGTCGATACTCCCGCCGATCTGGAGAGGGCTCGCAAGCTGCTTGCGCCGAAATAATGTAGACGCCGGCATCAGTTTGTCTTCTCCGAGCCATCCTCTGTCGTAGAGATCATGCCGCAATCCAAGAAGAGAACGGCGGCCGGGGAAAGCCGCTCCGCTTCCCGCTCAGCCGTATCGAACCGCATCTCCTATCAGGGAGAGCCGGGCGCCAATTCGCATTTGGCCTGCACGGAAGTGTTTCCCGATCTCGAGCCGATGGCGTGCCCGACATTCGAGGATGCGCTCGCTGCCGTGAAATCGGGCGAGGCGCGCTACGCCATGATCCCGATCGAGAACTCCGTGGCGGGCCGAGTCGCCGACATTCACCATCTGCTGCCGAATGCCGGGCTGTTCATCGTCGGCGAGCACTTCCTTCGCGTGCGCCATCAGCTGATGTCTGTGCCAGGCGCATCACTCGACACGATCAAGATGGTGATGAGCCATACGCAGGCGCTGGGGCAGTGCCGCAATACGCTCCGCCGGCTGGGGCTCAAGCCGGTGCCCGAGGCAGACACGGCTGGTTCGGCGAGAATCGTCGCCGAGCGGAATGATCCGACGCTGGCAGCTATTGCCTCGACGCTGGCAGCCGAGATCTACGGCCTGAAGATCCTCAAGAGCGATATCGAGGATGAGGCCCACAATACGACGCGTTTCGTCATCCTCGCCGCCGAGCCGGACGATGCAGATCCGGGCGAGGGGCCGTTCATTACGACATTCCTCTTCCGGGTTCGGAACGTTCCCGCGGCGCTTTACAAGGCCCTGGGCGGTTTCGCGACCAACGGCGTGAACATGACGAAGCTGGAGTCCTACCAGCTCAACGGGGCATTCACGGCGACGATGTTCTACGCGGACATCGAAGGCCACCCGGCCGATCGGCCTGTGCGGCTGGCCCTCGAGGAGCTGTCGTTCTTCTCAACGGAACTCAAGATTCTGGGCACCTATCGCGCGAGCCCCTATCGGGCTCTCGTGGAAAAGCAAAACTACCGGTAGCCCGATAATTCCAGATTGAACTTTGGAGGATGAAATGAGGCTTAAGGACAAGGTTGCGATCGTGACCGGCGGCGCATCGGGGTTCGGCAAGGCGATTGCCGAGCTTTATGCGAAAGAAGGCGCCAAGGTGATGGTCGCCGACCTCAATGGCCAGGGCGCGCGGGAGGTTGCCGAAGGCATCGGCGCTTCCGCGGCCTATATCGCTTGCGACGTGTCGAAGAAGGCCGATGTGGAAGCCATGGTGTCCGAGACCGTGAAGAAGTTCGGCGGGCTCGATATCATGGTCAACAATGCGGGCTACACGCACAAGAACCAGTGGATGCTTAACGTCACGGAGGAAGAGTTCGACCGCATCTTCGCCGTGAACGTGAAGGCGATCTATTTGTCGGCGCTTTTCTGCGTGCCTGAGATGGAGAAGCGCGGTGGTGGCGTCATCATCAACACCGCGTCGACGGCAGGCGTACGTCCGCGTCCGGGCCTTACTTGGTACAATGGCTCGAAGGGCGCCGCGATCGTGCTCACCAAGTCCATGGCGGTCGAGCTGGCGCCGAAGAAGATCCGCGTGTGCGCCATCAATCCGGTGATCGGCGAGACGGGCATGCTCGAGCTCTTCATGGGCATGCCGGACACGCCGGAGAACCGCGCGAAGTTCCTGGCCACCATTCCGCTCGGCCGCATGTCGAAGCCGTCGGACATTGCCAATGCGGCTCTGTTCCTTGCCGATCCGGCTTCCGAGTTCATCACCGGCGTGGCGCTCGAGGTGGATGGCGGACGCTGCGTCTAGGGCGGCCAGCACACTGAAGCGGTGGGCTGCGCCGCTTCAGTGTCGCGAGATGAGAGGGATGGGGCAATGATCTGCCAGATGCGTCCTTTCGAAAAGCAGGACTACGAGCGCGTCCTGCAAATCTGCATTGACGCGTTTACGCCGCATCATCGCCTTTTCGAACAGACGCTCGGCAGCGAAATTTTCCTCCTTCAATACCATGACTGGCGGGAGCAGTACGCAGATTACCTTGGCAAGCTGCCGAGCTCCGATCCGGCCGTGAAGACTTACGTCGCCGAGCTCGACGGCGAGGTCGTTGGGTTCGTCGTCACGATCATGAACGACAAGACCAAAATCGGAGAGATCGGTCTGAATGCCGTGGCTCCCGACCATCAGCACAAGGGTATCGGCCGGACGATGTATGAGTTCGCGCTGACCGACCTGAAGAAGCGCGGTGCCGAAGCCGCTTACGTCAGCACCGGTGCGGATTCCGCACACGCACCGGCCCGGGCCGCATACGAAGCGGTTGGATTCGATAGGGCTATCCCCTCGATGCACTATTTCAGGAAGCTCTGACCGCAGCCTGCAAGATGCGAGGCCCAGTTCGCCTGTGGCCAGCCTGGTCCTGACACGGACTTCATCTCACGCAAAAAAGTTTCGGATCCGCCCGTTCTACGAAATGGCCGACTTCGGCGAGGCGGTCACTCCGGAGCTGGCTGCGAAGGAGCAGCGGCTGCGGGAGAAGCTGAAGGGGCGGTGAATTCCAGGCTGCGCATCTGGCCGCGCGGAAGCTTCCATCACGGCCGGATGCGCTGGCCGTGGTGGACTGCTGCCATCAAGAGCAGGTAGAGCGTCGCGGCGTTGAGCAGGTGCCACATAAAGTGTGTGCCTATAACGCCGCCTGCGATGCGCGTCTCAGAACAGAGCTCCAGATCGACGATCCGGAACAGCATCGACGCGAAGAACACGAGGCCGGCGCAAAGCAGGTAGCCGCCAGCCTTGTGACTCTTGAGCGCAAGCACCGCGCCGATGCCCATCATGGCGAGAAAGGCGGGCACGTAGCCGCCCGTACCGTTGAGACAGGCCCCGCGCGCTGATGCCGGACTGAAGAAGCCGGGCCGGCAGTCGATCGCGCCGGCGATCTGCAATGCGGCGACGAAGATCACGAGCCCGACGGCGACCCAGAGCCAGTTGAGCTTCAGATAAGTGCGCAGCGCGTATCCAAGATAGCTCAGCATGAAAATGCCGATGGGGATCACATCCGCCATCGCGGCCCAGCGGGTCGCGAAGGTGTGAAAAAGGAAACTCCCGATCCCGATAATGAAGACGAGAAGGATGAGCGCAATGACGCCGGGCGCCGGCTCATTGCGCGGCCTGCGGGTGTAGGAGATGCCGGCGGCAATCGCGGCGAGGATGAACGCGGCGTTTGATACGGCATTCAACGGCTCGGCCCAAAATGACGGGTCCGATCCACGTTCGCAGTAACGGAAAACCTGATCCCACCACGACACGTCTGCGCCGCCTCACTCCGCTGGAAAAAAATCTTGAAGCGGCATTTTCAGCCCCGGCTCAACGGCCATTCGCGACGGTGCGTACACGTTCATATCGCCAATGTATCACAGAATGCGCGATGCGATAACGCGCTTCGCGTGTGATCCATAAAGGATGTGCGGCGTTTATATGGGGCGAATTTGAACCAGCGGCCTTTGCCGCAGTTTCACTGGCCCACAAAACTAATTGCGAGAGTTTTCGTGACTACGGGTCGTTTCGCTCTTGATCGTGAGTTCTGGCGGAAACGACGTCGCCGGTTTATGGCGCGCGCCATTGATCGCGCGACAGGCCTGATTGGAGCCAAACCGCGATTACGCGGCTTGGCCTTGCGGGCTTTGTTGGACCGGCATCTTGCACCGGGTACGCTCTGTCTCGTTCCGTTCGGTGATCACGCGCTCTACGTCAATCCGCGTGACGACAAGATGTCGTTGAAGCTGATGGCAGGGCGGTGCTGGCAGCGGCACGAGCTGGAAGCCGCAATATTTTCGCTCCAACGCACTCGGTCGCTCAAACGGAATTGCGTCTTCATCGATGTCGGCGCCAATATCGGCGTTCATTCCATTTATGCGATGAATTCGGGCGCATTCAGCCGGGCAATCGCCATCGAGCCCGAGCCGAACAATTTCTCCTTGCTCGAACGAAACATCCGCCTCAATGGCCTCGAGAAACGAATTGCGGCAATCAAGGCTGCAGCGAGCGCACGCGGCGGAGAGCTGCAATTGATGCGGCATCGCCGGAATTTCGGCGCGCACTCTGTGGAGCGGACATTCGCGAAGTGTGCCACCGATGCTGTGACTGTCGCGGCGCTTTCCTTGGACGAAATTCTCGCCCAGCAGGGTATCAGCGTCGACGAGGTTGGACTGGTCAAGATCGACGTCGAAGGTCACGAGTTGGCCGTTCTCGAGGGCATGCGCGAGCTGCGGGAGGCGCGCGTACCCATCATGGTCGAGCTCACGGTCGACCGCGACGGTTCCGATCGCCTCCAGCGGTTCAAGGCGCTGCTCGCCCCCTATTACGAGCACGTGCTCGATCTCGCCGATGAAGCGGAGGGTTTCAGCGCACCGATCCCGTTGCCGGAGCTTTCGTGGCGCGCATCTCAGGTCGATCTTCTCATCTGCTGATGGCGATCAGAACATTGGTGTGACCGCCCGCCTGTTGCGGCGCTGGCCAGCATTGGCTAGGGCAGCCGTGCGGCGGGACGCGCCGCGCGGAACGTGAGGACAGCGGCAGATGCGCGCCGTCAACCCAAAGCACCCTGATACCCAGGCTCCGACCATAGAAACAACGCGGCTTACAGTGGCCGACGTTGTTCGCGCCGCCTATCACGACTCTGTCGAAGCGGCGGGGACGCTGGCCGATCCGCCCCTAACCACCGAGGAGGTTCGCGCTGTCATCAATTTCTGCGCGGACGAAGCCTGTGTCGACGCGGAAGCCTATTGTCCCGGCTGTCGCAAATGGACGGAGCACGCTGGTCTTGCCACTCTCGACCAATACTGCGCGCGTTTTTCGTCGATCACCTTTGCGGACACCGGTTTGGAGTTGAAGCCGAATGGTCCGCTGCCGCCGGTCACGTTCCCTTCGCTTGAGGTTCTCGCCAAGACCTGGGCTGGCGAGGAGTATTGGTATTTGGCCCGGCGCGTTATCCGTCGGTTGAAGAAGCTCGAAGATCCGCGCCCGAAGCGTCTGGCCGGCATCGATGAGGACGTGCTGCCGAGCCCCACACTCATTCTCGTCCGGCCGCAGCTTGCTGACAACATCGGCATGGTTGCCCGCGCGATGGCCAACTTCGGTCTCGACGATCTGCGGCTCGTCGAGCCGCGCGACGGTTGGCCGAATGAGAAGGCGCGGGCGGCGGCATCCGGCGCCAACTTCATCATCGACGCGACGAAGGCTTACCCCACGCTCAACGAGGCCATTTTCGACCTCAGCTACATCTGCGCAACGACAGCCCGTCAGCGCGATCTCGCCAAGCCGGTGCTCACGCCAGAGCAGGCGGCGCAGGAAATTCGTCGTCGTACGGAAGCGGGGCAGCGCTGCGGCGTCCTGTTCGGGCCGGAGCGTTCAGGGCTCGAGACGGATGAGGTGGCCGTCGCGGACGCTGTCGTTATGGCGCCGGTCAATCCGCGATTCGCTTCTCTCAATCTCGCCCAGGCAGTGCTGCTGGTCAGCTACGAGTGGCTGAAAGAGACTCAGCGCGGCACGCTGGGGCGTGTAACTCCGTACGAGGCTCCAATTCAGCCGGGCCTTAACATCCGCGGATCACGGCCTGCGACGAAGGAAGAGCTGATTGGTTTCTTTGACCATCTGGAGCGCGAGCTCGACCGGCTCGGCTTTTTCAATCCCCCGCACCGGCGCCACACGGTGATGCGGAACGTGAAGACGATGTTCACAAGGATGAATGCCAGCGAGCAGGAGGTCAGAACATTGCGTGGCATCGTGGCCACGCTTGCTCATGGCAAAGGCGCGGGCCGCAAGTCACCCACATGAGGTGCCTTGATTATGCCCACTTTGGGGCCGAACCACCCCACAATGCTGTGCGACGACGGACGTGTTTGCTAGTGTCGCGAACGGCGAGCGGGTTTAAGGGCTGATTCGATGGGCAAAGTTTGGATTGCGGGGATGCGGGCAGCAGGGCTGGGGCTCGGGGCTCTGATGCTGATGGTTTCATCCGCCGGCGCGCAGGATCTGAGTGAGCGCGCGGTAAAGGCCTTCATGGATTACGCCTGGGCCCTGACGCCTGCCAAGTTTACCAAGCCGGATGGCACGTCGGTCGAGATCGACAAGAAGGATCGGGGCAAGGTCGAGATCCCAATGGACGTGGCGCGGGAGGTCATCAAGGTCGGTCGCCTCACCGCGCATGCGCAAATTTGCGAGCTCCCGGAAGATCAGGTTGAGAACTACCGCTCCCTCATGCGCCGGGAGACTGCCAAGAACAAGTGGACGGAGCAGCAGCTTATCTACATTAACCAGCTTCACCTGACGACGGTGATGCTGCTCACCGGCAAGATCCGGCTGGTCGAGAAGCGGGACGGCGAGAAGGACGTCGTTATCGAGGAGCCGGACAAGAACGACGCAAAGACGTGCACGGATGAGCAGCGCAAGAAGGTGAAGGAGCTGATCGCCGCGTATATCGCCACAGAGCCGAAACCGGATCAGCCAAAGGCGGCTCAAGCGCCGGCGCCTGTCAAGAAGTGAGGCAAGAAGGCCTTGCCTCCAGCGCGCCGGAAGCGTTGACGGCTTGCTCTGTTCTGTTTATGGAAACCTCCGCGGGCCTCGGTGGCCCGCATTTGATTTGCGCACCCGTGGCAGCGGTCAGAAGTGGTCGTTGCCTGTCGGCCCGGGCGAGCCGGGCAGAGGAGGGGGCGCTCCACAGCGATTGCGCTAGATATCGGAGTGCCACGAAAATGACGAAGCGCATTAGCGCGAAGTACAAGATCGATCGCCGCCTCGGTGAGAACATCTGGGGCCGTCCTAAGAGCCCCATCAACAAGCGCGACAGCCGCCCCGGCCAGCACGGTGACCGGCGTGTGGGCAAGCTCTCCGACTATGGTCAGCAGCTGCGCGCCAAGCAGAAGCTGAAGGGCTACTACGGTAACCTCACCGAGCGGCAATTCCGCCGGATTTACCAGGAGGCAGCTCGCTCCAAGGGCTCGACCTCCGAGGCGATGATCGGCCTTCTGGAGCGTCGTCTCGACGCCATCGTCTATCGCGCGAAGTTCGTGCCGACGGTGTTTGCTGCCCGCCAGTTCGTCAATCACGGTCACGTACTGGTCAATGGCCGCCGCGTGAACATCCCGAGCTATCGCTGCAAGGTTGGCGATGTGATCGAGGTTCGCGAGCGGGCCCGGCAGATCCCGATGGTGCTCGAGGCCATCAAGAGCCCTGAGCGCGATGTGCCCGACTACATCGAGGTCGACCACAACAAGATGACGGCGAAGCT
>PKEY01000095.1 GCA_002919265.1 Hyphomicrobiaceae bacterium
AGCACAATGTATTGCGCCACCTGGGTCCAGGTCACCGCTTTCATACCGCCGAGCATCGAGCAGAGCAGGATGCCCACAAGGCCGACATAGACTGCGACAGTGAAGTCCATGCCGAGGAAGCGAGAGGCGATGATGCCCGTGGCGTAGACCTGCGCCGTAACATACGTGAACGAGCAGCAGATCAGGACGATGACAGCGAGGAAACGCGTGAAGTTTCCGCCGTACCGCTCGGCAAAGAAGTCGGGGACGGTAAAGGCACCGAACTTGCGGAGGAACGGCGCAATGAGAATGGCCACCAGCACGTATCCGCCCGTCCAGCCGAGCACGAAGGCGAGGCCGTCGTAACCCAGGAGGAAGAGCGTGCCGGCCATGCCGACGAAAGACGCGCCTGACATCCAGTCGGCGCCGGTCGCCATACCATTGTAAACAGCTGGCACCCGCCGGCCGGCCACGTAGTACTCACCGACCTCCGTTGTACGGGAGATGATCCCGATGATGGCGTAGACGGCGATCGTCAGGAACACGAAGCCGTAGCCGATGTACTGATTGGGAACGCCCAGCTGCTCTAGAATGGCGAGGAAGATGACGAACGCGAAGAAACCGCCCGTATAAAGTCCGTAAATCTTGCCGAGATTGGAGACGAAATCCCCTTTCGCGGCCTGAGCTTGGTTAGCCATGGTCCCGCCTCCTCACTCGTCCTCGGCCACACCTTCTTCGCGATCGATCTTGTCCTGAGCCGAGGCGAAGAAGAACAGCATGATGACGAAAACGATCAGCGAGCCCTGGGCGGCCATGTAGAAGCCGAGCGGGAAGCCCAGGAACTGGATTTCATTCAGCTGATTCACGAAAAAGTGGATGACGAAGCCGAAGAACACCCACAGCGCAAACATGGTCCACATGAGGTTACTGGTTCGTCGCCAGTACCTGTCTTCGCCCTGTTCCATTAGTCGTTTCTCCCAAATTAGGCGCCAGCGGCGCTTAACCTGTTGCGTTGCATGGGAAGCCAGCCCGCCCGGAAGGCGGACTCCGCCCATCTTCGAAAAGTTACGGAGTCGCTAAAGGGGAGGTAACCCTGACTTTAGAATGATCCGGGCGACATGTGTTGCGAGGTTGCAATATCGTTCTTTTTCCCGGGGGCGAAGGCGTTTATCAAATCTGCTGACAGCGTGATTTGAAATTGCGATGCTAATGCCGCGCGTCCAGGCATGGGCATCACGATGAATACCGTCAATTCCGAAGCCGCCTATTCGACACCGTTGGTGGCATTGGATGCCGCCGTTATCGACCTTGAGACGACGGGTTTGGATGCAAGGTCCGCCCGTGCGGTGCAAATTGGAATTGTGAGGATATCCCAAGGGCGAATCGTCGAGGACGAGAAAATTAACGTCCTTGTCAATCCAGGGATGTCCATCCCGCCGTCAGCGACCGCAATTCATGGCATCTGTGACGCAGATGTCAAAAATGCTCCGCCGTTTTCCGAGATTATTTCGAAGATAGAAGAGTTTGTCGGAGATGCCGTCGTATTGGGGCATACAGTCGGGTACGACTTAAGTATAATGAAGCGTGAATATCTGCTGGCCAATCGGGAATGGCGGCAGCCGCGCGCTCTCGACGTCCGCGCCTTGGCCCGGCTGGCGGCACCGGGTCTCGCAAATCACAATATCGAAACGCTCTGCGATTGGCTGAAAGTGCCATTGGTTGGCCGCCATACTGCGATGGGTGATGCAGAGACGACGGCGCGCCTGTTTCTGGCGCTTGTCCCCAAATTGCGGGAACGCGGCATTCGTACCTTTGCTGAAGCCGAGGCCGCGATTCGTCAGCTTGCGGAGGCGGATGCGCGCGCCGCGGGCGGTTTGATCACCGAGGAATTCTCGACGAGCCAGTCGCCGCACATCGCCCGGATCGATAGCTTTCCTTATTGCCATCGCGTTCGCGACGTGATGACGACGCCGCCTATTTTTGCCGACGGTGGAATGACCGTCAGAGAGGGCGTTCGGCTATTACTCGAGAAGAAAATCAGCTCCGTTTACATTCGAGAGCAGTCGGGTGAGCTCGGAATTGTCACGGAACGCGACGTGTTGCGGGCCATCAACGAGCTCGGGGAGAAGGGGCTCGACGCACCGCTTGCGTCGATTATGAGCAAGCCGCTGCAATCCGTTCCTGAAGATGCATTTGTCTATCGTGCGATTGGACGTCTCGACCGGTTGGGCTTCCGCCATTTGGCGGTCGATGATGGTCGAGGAAAAATCGTTGGTGCCCTGACCAGTCGCAATCTTCTTCGGCATCGCGCGCGCGCAGCTATAATGCTGGGCGACGAAGTTGCCAGCGCACCAGATGTCCCGGCTCTTGCAGCGGCTTGGGCGAAACTTCCTGTGATGGCACGAAGCCTGGCTGCGGAAGGCACTGATCCGCGGGATATTTCGGCTGTAATCAGCTCGGAAATTCGCGACATTACTTCCCGGGCTGCACAACTCGCCGAAAAGAGGCTCGCCGATGACGGTCTCGGCCCGCCTCCGTGCCGCTATGCCGTTCTGGTGCTGGGTTCCGCCGGCCGCGGCGAAAGTCTGCTGGCAGCCGACCAAGACAACGCCATCGTTTACGAGACCGGGACCGAAGGCGGGCCAGAGGATCGCTGGTTCGAGGCGCTGGGCACCCAAATGTGCCGAATCCTGGATGAGGTGGGCGTGCCCTTCTGCAAGGGCGGCGTGATGGCGAAAAATCGCGCCTGGCGCATGAGCTTGGCTGATTGGAAATCCACTATCGACCATTGGGTGCGCCGTCAGCGTCCGGAAGACCTGTTGAGCACGGATATCTTTTTTGACGGGATGCCCGTGCACGGAGATATCTCCCTCGGCGAAGCCATCTGGCATTACGCCTACGATCGTGGCCACGCGGAGCCGGCATTTCAGAAACTGCTGGTAGAAGTCGCGCGGCAGCGTTCGCCAGCTTTTACGCTGTTTGGCAAGATCCGCATTGATGAAAAGGGGCGCATTGATCTCAAAAAAGCTGGACTGATGCCGATCTTCACCTGCGCACGAGTGCTGGCGATCCGACATGATGTGCGCGCAAGGTCAACACCGGAGCGCCTTCGCGGAATTGCAGCGCTGGGCGTCGGCTCCGAGCAGGAGATCGAAGAAGTCATCGACGCCCATCGCACGATTCTCGGCGCGATGCTGACTCAACAAATTGCCGATTCCGAAAACGGCGCGCGGTTGTCGTCTCGCGTCAATCCGGACCGGTTGGGGAAAGCCGGAAAACGCCAGCTCGCCAAGGCTTTGGAGAAAGTCGATATCATCATCGACCTGGTAAGTGAGGGGCGGTTTTAACGCCCGCCCCCAAAACCGGCTTCCTTCGCCTTCAGCAAGGCTACGACGATTGAGTTGACGGGTGTGGCAACGCCAACCTTCGCACCCTCGCGAGGAATAGCGCCGTTGATGTTGTCGATTTCGGCGCGACGGCCGGCCAGATGGTCGAGCAACATGGACGGGCGTGCATTGCGAATTTTCTGCCCGAACGCGCGGACGTAGGCGATCGGATCATCGAAGTCGAGCGCGATACCTTTGGCGCGTGCCACCTGATAGGCTTCGTTCGCACAAGCCGCGCAGATGCTCCAGGCATTCGGATTTTCCTGAGCTTCGCCGACCCGCAGGCCCGTCAGCGCGCACGGTCCGGAGTAGGTGACGTTACAAATCAGCTTTTCCCAAACCATTTTGTGAATGTCGCTGAACGTCAGCACCTTGAAGCCGCCCGCGCGCCAGGCTTCGGCCACTGCTTGGAGACGCGGCGTCAGCCCGCCATTCATTTCGCCTAGCCGTACGAATTCCATGCCGTTGTGATGGGCATGCCCGGGAGCCTTAATGGAGGCGCCAAAGCCGCCAACTACGCCCAACATGATGCGCTTGGAGCCGACGATCTCCGCAACGGCATCGGCGCTGCCCAAGCCGTTTTGAATGGTCAGGATCGGCGCATCGTCCTTTGCTATACGAAGTGCCGCTTGCGCTGCATCAACCACGCCGTCGTGCTTCGTGGCAATAATCACGAGGTCGGCGTCGCGGACATCATCAGGGTTGGTCGTCGCGTTGATCCGAACGGTGCGGTCACCGGATGCGCCTTCGACGCGCAGGCCTTTCTCGCGAATTGCGTCGATGTGTTCTTTCCAGACATCGACCGCCCAGACCTCATGGCCGCCGCTGGCGAGCAAAGCGGCGTAAACAGATCCCATAGCGCCGACGCCGATAATCGCAATTTTCATGATATGCTTTACCTCCAGGAAGCAAACTTGGGCACCCGTAGAAGCCCACTGGCAGCGAATGCGGCAAGTCTGAATGCCAGAGAAGTCTCATCGAGGGAACCGAACTGCGTCTCAGGTTCTATCGAGAGATGAGGCGATGGAAAATGATGAAAGCAGGCGATGGCCGTAAGTTCTGGATGAGCGCGATGCGTCCATCTCTAAGTGCGAGAGCGCGTTGGGGCTGGCTGCGACTTGTAATGGCGCTCGTCTACCTCCTCGGTGGTCTCGCGCTCGTCGCGATCGGCCCAAGTATCGGCCAGCAGGCGAACAACGGCCCCGTTCTTGTCTTCGACGTCAAGGGCGTCATTGGCTTCACATCCGCCGATTATCTGAAACGGGCCGTGCAGCGGGCGCAGGACGAGAATGCCAGCCTCATCATCATGCGCATCGATACGCCTGGCGGGCTCGTTTCCTCGACACGGGAAATGATCCAGACGATCCTGGCGTCGCCCATTCCAATTGTTGGCTATGTCGCGCCGAGCGGTGCGCGGGCAGCCAGCGCCGGCACCTACCTCATGTACGCGTCCCATCTCGCGGCGATGGCCCCTGCGACGCATCTTGGCGCTGCAACTCCAATTCAGATGGGGGCCCCAGGCACAACGCCGCCGACGCAGCCTTCGAAGGATGAGAAAAATGACGATGGCCAGGCAGGGGCAGCGGAACGGAAGCTGATGAACGATGCCGTGGCCTATCTTCGCGGGCTGGCCGAACTCAGAAATCGGAATGCCGATTGGGCAGAAAAAGCCGTCCGCGAAGGTGCGACGCTGACGGCAAATCAGGCGCTGCAAGAGAATGTCATTGAAATTGTCGCGCCGGACCTTCGCGAGTTGCTCGCCGCTGTAGATGGAAGGAGCGTGACGACCAGCGCCGGTCCTGTAACGCTCGCAACCCGCGATAAACCTATCATCCAGGTCGACCCATCCTGGCACATCCAGGTGCTGCAGGTGATCGCCGATCCCAACGTCGCGTTCATCCTCCTGCTGATCGGCATTTACGGAATTCTTTTCGAGCTGCTGAATCCCGGGGCGATTTTCCCAGGTGTCATTGGTGGCATCAGCCTGGTCCTGGCCCTTACGGCTTTGACGGTGCTCCCCACCAACTTCGGGGGCGTTGCGCTCCTGCTCCTGGGAATCGCTCTTCTAGCTGGGGAGGCCTTCACGCCGGGCTTTGGAATTATGGGCATCGGCGGCATCGTCGCCTTCATCCTCGGCGGTCTCTTTCTCTTCGATCCGGACCAGGTGGATATCGATTTCTCTGTTTCCACACCGCTCATCATCGGCGCGGCTATCGCCAGCGCCGGCATTCTGGCTGGAGTGCTGGGTGTGGCCGTGCGCTCCCGCCAGCGTGAGGTGCGCACGGGGGCTGAGCAACTGATCGGCAGCAGTGGCGAAGTTGTGCAGTGGTCCGGCCAAACCGGCCGCGTGCGCGTGCACGGAGAAACTTGGGGTGCGCGATCCGGCTCTGTGTTGCTGGAGGGCGACCCAGTGGTGGTTACGGATCGTGAAGGACTGACGCTGATTGTTAAGCCGAAGCGCTGACGGGAGGACATGCTATGGACGTACTATTGACCAGTCTTTTCCCAGTCATCATCGTTTTGCTGATCCTGGCTTCGGCCATCAAAATTCTGCGCGAATACGAGCGTGGCGTCGTTTTCACGCTCGGGCGGTTCTGGGGGGTGAAAGGGCCAGGGCTCGTCCTCATCATTCCCGGCATTCAGCAGATGGTCCGCGTAGATCTGAGGACGCGCGTGCTCGACGTGCCGCCGCAGGATGTGATCTCACGTGACAACGTTTCGGTGCGAGTGAATGCGGTTATTTATTATCGCGTGATCGATGCCGAACGCGCAGTCATTCAAGTCGAAGAGTTCGACGTCGCCACTAGCCAGCTTGCGCAGACGACGCTGCGCTCTGTCGTCGGCCAGCATGACCTCGACGAGATGCTGGCCGAGCGCGAGAAGATCAATAACAAGATCCAGGACATCCTCGACCAGCAGACCGATGCGTGGGGCATCAAGGTTTCCAACGTCGAGCTGAAGCACATCGACCTCAACGAGACGATGGTGCGCGCGATCGCCAAGCAAGCTGAAGCCGAGCGTTTGCGTCGCGCGAAGATCATTGATGCCGAGGGCGAATTGCAGGCTTCGGAAAAGCTGCGGCAGGCGGGCGACGTGCTGGCACAATCGCCCTACGCGCTGCAGCTCCGCTATCTGAGCACGCTCATCAATATCGCCGGAGAGCGCAGCTCTACCATTGTTTTCCCGGTGCCGATGGACTTGCTGGCCAACCTTTCGCAGCTGGGCAAGCCACCGGCAACCGAGGAAAAATCGAAATAAAAAGCTTGCAGTAGTTTTAGCTCTTCGGCCGGACGGCGAGCACGTCGCACGGCAACTTGGCGATGGCGCTTTCGGCAACACTGCCAAGTATCGCGCGGCGAATGCCTGTCCGGCCGTGGGTTCCGACGACTGTCAGATCAATTTTCTTTTCATCTACCGATTGCTGAAGAACCTCGAGAGCCGAGCCTTGACGTATCAGGTGCTCTACCTTCAGCTCAGCAAGTCCATACTCCGCCTTCGCCCGTGCGAGTACCGCGTCGGAAAATTGGCGCAGTTCTTCGAGCCGCTTCTCGATCGACTGCTGGCTCGCATTTACGCCCGTCAAAAATCCCGCCAATGAACTCTCAAACGCGTTGACGAGCGTGAAATTCGCGGAGGGAAAAGCTGCAAACGCAAATTTCAAAGCCTCGGCCGATTCGTCCGAAAAATCGGTGCCGACCAAAATATTTTGATATGGCCCTTCGGCCGGCTTCTTCACGACCAGAACGGGCCGATTGCCGAACCGAAGCACGCGGTCGATAGTTGTGCCAAGCCATTCGTCCCCGATGATCAGCCTGCGGTGGACGCCGCAGATCACGAGATCTGCATCTATTTCCGCTGCCGTATCGGTGATGATGTCGTAGACGCTGCCCGGCTCTATCCGGACTTCCACGGAGTTTTCGCCGTGCGTCACGGCTTCCGCCACCTGCCGCATGATTTGCTCGCGATCGAGCCCGCCTTTGATGGCGATTTCGACCTTTAGCTCACCGCGCGTCATGGCCTGGGCGGCCAGCGACTCGAGCGCCTTTCTCGCCGCCCCTTTCAGGGCCTCGGCGTAGACCGGGTCCAATTCATCGGGAATGACGTGAAGGACGGTCAGCGCAGCCTTGTTCTGCAACGCCAGCTGAACCGCCCGGTCGAATGCGCGCTCAGCGCGCGCGGAAAGATCGGTAGCGGTAAGAAGACGCCTTAGTCCCGGTGACTGCGACACGGCCTGGGCCCTCCATGTTTTTGGTTATACGGAATGTCTAACCAGAATAATCCGTTCCAGGTCGCTGCCAATGAGCGAGGTCAATAGGAGCGCGGCATTCTGAGCACGTGCTGCCCAATGTAGGCCAGGATCAGATTGGTCGAGATCGGAGCAATCTGATAAAGGCGCGTCTCCCGCCATTTGCGCTCGATGCCATACTCCCGGGCGAAGGCAAAACCACCGAAGGTCTGCATGCAGGCCTCACCTGCATGCCACGCCGCCTCGGAGGCCAGCAGCTTGCCCATGTTCGCTTCCGCGCCGCAATCGCGACCGGCCTCGAAAAGGGCGGCTGCCTTGGCAACGACAAGGCTCGCGGCGACGGTTTCTGCGTAGGCGCGCGCGATTGGGAATTGGATGCCCTGGTTCTGCCCGATCGGCCGTCCGAACACCACCCGCTCCCTGGCATAGTCGGTGGCGCGGCGAATGAAAAAGCGCGCATCGCCCAGGCATTCGGACGCGATCAAAATGCGCTCGGCGTTCATGCTGTCGACGATGTAGCGGAAGCCCTTTCCCTCTTCGCCGATCAGGTTCTCCGCCGGGATCTCCAGGTTGTCGATGAACACCTCGCAGGTGTTGTGATTGACCATCGCGTCGATCTTGCGGAGCTCCAGGCCGTTGCCCTTGGCTTCCCTCAAATCGACGATGAAGACGGAGAGGCCTTCGGACCGCTTGTGTACCTGGTCGGCCGGTGTGGTTCGCGCCAGAAGCAGCATGAGGTCCGACTGCATGGCCCGGCTCGTCCAGACTTTCTGGCCGGTGACGATGTAGCGGTCGCCCTTTTTCTCAGCGCGGGTCTTGAGCTGGGTGGTATCGCTGCCGGTCGTCGGCTCGGTTACGCCGAAAGCCTGCAGACGCAACTCGCCCGAGGCGATGCCGGGCAGGTACTTTCGCTTCTGCTCCTCCGAGCCGTGTCGCAGGACTGTGCCCATCGTGTACATCTGGGCGTGGCAGGCGGCGGCGTTGCAGCCTTGCTCATGAATTGTCTCGAGGATGGCGCACGCGGCGCTCAGAGGAAGGCCCGAGCCGCCGTACTCCTCCGGGATTAGCGCGGCGAGGTAGCCGGCCTCGGTCAGGGCATTCACGAACTCGGTCGGGTAGGCCGATTCATGGTCGAGCTTCACCCAATAATCGTTGGGGAAATCCTCGCAGATACGCCGGACGCCTTCGCGCAGCTCCTGCCACTGCTGCTCAACGGGGATTGTTATGGTGTCGGCTGCGCCTTCTGACATGACGTCCACTCGCAGTTTCGATTCTCGGTTCAGCGTCCCTTGAAGTCCGGTTTACGCTTTTCGTTGAAAGCGCGGATGCCCTCAATGCGGTCTTCCGTAACCACCGTGCGGTTGTAGGCTTCGATCTCGAAACTGTAGCCGTTCGCGCGGTCGAGGTCCTCTGCCTTGTCCATGGACCGCTTTGCCTGGCGAACTGCAATCGGCGCGTTGGCGGCGATGCGCTCAGCGGTCGCGAGAACCTCGGTCATCAACCTATCCGCTGGAACCAGCCGGTTGACCAGTC
>PKEY01000114.1 GCA_002919265.1 Hyphomicrobiaceae bacterium
CGGAGCGGCTGGTGCAGGCGGGCGTGAAGGAGTTGCTTGTCATCAGCCAGGATACGAGTGCCTACGGCGTCGACCTAAAGTACGCCGAGAGCAAATGGCGCGGAAAGGCGGTGAAGGCGCGCTTTTTCGAGCTGGCGGAAGCGCTCGGCAGTCTCGGTGCCTGGGTTCGCCTTCACTACGTGTATCCCTACCCCCACGTCGACGAGGTCATCCCGCTGATGGCCGAGGGTAAGATCCTGCCCTATCTCGACATTCCCTTCCAACACGCGAGCCCGAAGGTGCTGCGCGCCATGCGCCGGCCGGCCGCGCAGGAAAAGACTTTGGAGCGCATCCAGCGTTGGCGCGAGATCTGTCCGGACCTCGCCATCCGCTCCACGTTCATCGTCGGCTTCCCTGGCGAGACGGAAGAGGATTTCGAGCTGCTTCTTGAATGGCTCAAGGAAGCGCGGCTCACCCGCGTCGGCTGCTTCAAGTACGAAGCTGTCGAAGGCGCTGCTGCCAATGACCTGCCCGGCGCCGTGCCGGAGGAGGTCAAGGAGCAACGCTGGCATCGCTTCATGGCCGCACAGCAGGAGATCAGCCGCGATCTGCTGCGCCAAAAGAAGGGCCGCACCATCGACGTGCTGATCGACGAGGTCGACGAGGAAGGGGCCATCGGCCGCTCGCCATGGGATGCGCCAGAGATCGATGGCAGCGTGTTCCTCAATGGCGAGACGCGCGTGAAGCCCGGCGATATCGTCCGCGCCAAAGTCGTCGAGGCAGACGAATATGATCTTTGGGCCGAGTTGGTCTGAGGCGAAACTACTACGGCAGCATCGACGAAGTTGGGACGCCGGAATGAGCCCGTGCGGCTCGTGATTGCCTGACTGCCTCGCGCCGGATAGGCTCACAACGGCGAATACGAACAGCTCAGAACGTCAGCGCGCCCTTTGACTTTGCCTCGCCTTCCGGCTCCACGTGGATCAGCACCTCGGCACCTTCGATCTCGGTGGCAAGCGCTTCCTCCAACCGATCGCAAATATCATGCGCTTCCGTCACCGACATGTTCCCAGGCACCACAAGATGAAATTCGATAAAGGTGGCGCGACCGGCCATCCGGGTTCTGAGATCGTGAATCTGCAGGGCTCCGTCACCATTGGCCGCAATGATGCGCTGGATCTGGGCCATCATGTCGCCCTCCACCGCACCATCCATCAGCCCACTCATCGACTGCGTTATGATCCGCCAGCCGACCCACAGAATGTGGACGGCGACTGCCGCCGCGAGTAAGGGGTCGAGAATCATCCAACCGGTGGCAAGCGCCAGCAAAAGCCCCACGATTACCCCCGCCGAGGTCGCCACGTCCGCGAACAGGTGCCAACCGTCTGCGATGATTGCGGGTGAACGTAACGCTCGGCCCCGGACGATCAGATGCCAAGCCCAGGCGGCATTTATCACGCCCGCCAAGGCGTTGACGGCCAAGCCTTGGACGGGTGCGGTGAGGGCGCGAGGGGTGAGCCATGCGTCATAAGCGTGGCGCAAGATCAGGAGCGCAGTGAGCAGGATCAGCGCCCCCTCCAATCCAGCTGATAAGTATTCCGCCTTGTGATGACCGAATTGATGGCTTCGGTCCGCGGGCTTTTCTGCGATCCGTACGGCGATCAGGGCGGCCACCGCCGTCGCAACGTTGACGATGCTTTCCAGCGCGTCGGAATAGAGGGCGACGCTGCCGGTCAGCACGTAGGCGACGTACTTCAGGCCCATGACCAGCGCGGCCACCGCAATGCTAGCCATTGCGAGCCGGCTCAGCCTGCTCGAAGCAATGCGTTGGTGTGATCGTCCGCTCGTCGCCACAGGTCGTTCCGCGGTCTCGTTAAAGGCGGCTGTGTGTCACTTCAGGCGTCGCCCGATCAACGTGGCGAATGAACGCCGCGCGAGGCGTCTCACTTGTCCACAACCGACGCGGGGCGAAGTTCCTCAAGCCGTACGAATCAGTGCTTACCTGCCCTGTTCAGGTCCTGGGTCAGGGCCCAGTCCGGCCGAGCGGGGAGGGAAGCAATGGCGAATTTCACAACGCACATCGCGGTCGGCACGGTGGTCAGCGGCGGACTGGCGACCCTGACGCTTGCGGCCGATGTCATCGCCCCCGAAAACCTTATCGCCGTGACGCTCGCCGGCGTTCTGGGTAGCGTCCTCCCGGACATCGACCTCAAGGACTCGCGGCCGAGCCGGGCGCTTTTTTCCGGCCTCGCAACCTTCCTGTCCTTCTGCGTGCTGTTCTCGGTCGCCTACAAATACTCCATCGCCGAGATGTGGCTGCTATGGCTCGGCTCGTTCGTGCTGTTCCGATACGGCGGTGAGGCCGTCTTCCACCGTTTCTCCTATCACCGCGGAATCTGGCATTCTATCCTCGCCGGCCTGATGTTCTGGTTTCTGACGACCATTGTTTTCAAGGATGTCCTCGGGCGGCACGAGGGTGTTGCCTGGTTGGCCGGCGGCTTCCTGTTCGTCGGCTACATAACCCACCTTGTGCTCGATGAGCTGTCGAGCGTCGACGTCCTGGACACACGCTTCAAGGCGTCGTTTGGATCGGCGCTCAAACTCTACGACGGCAGGTGCCTTGGGGACAGCGCCGTCGTTGCCATAATAACTGCTCTCCTGTTCGCGCTCACGCCTCCCGCCAAACCCTTTGTCGACGGCATTGCCTCCCGCGAGCTGTGGGCTGGGCTGCAGCGGAGATTGCTGCCGGAGGACCGCTGGTTCGGGCTGGTGGGCCCCTTACCCAGGCTGGCCTCCGAACCGGGCGCCTCGAACGAGATCTCTACCGGCTCGATCGAAAGTTCTGGTCCGTCAGCCGCATCCCCATCCGAATAGGCTAATGGCCCTTCAGCTTCGCACTTAGGCCCGCCAGGTACGTGTTGATGAAATCATCGACCAAAGTCTCGTTGAAGTGGTCGCCGTAACCCGACAGCTTTCCCGAGGCTGAGAGGGAAGTGATGCCATAGAGCCCCGCCCAGACCGCGCGCGCTGAGCGCTTTAAGCTTTCAGAGTTGCTCTGGCTGGGAGGGAAATGTGGCACCAATGCCACCTCTATGCGTTGCAACAATCTCTCGATGCGTTCGGAGTACCACGGGGGGATCGTGGAAGCGGGAGGCAGATCGTGTTGTGTGATGAGGTTCCACAGCTGGGGGTGTTCGCGGCAGAACCGTCCGTACTCGCGAGCCATCAGACTGAGCTGGTCGGCCTCCGGGGAATACTTTTGCAGCTCTGATAGCCTCTGGTCGAGCGCATCAAGCGTCCTCGCCTGCACCTGCAAGAGAAGCTCATCAAGATTATCGAATAAGTTGTAGAGTGTCCCAGGAGAGTAACCTATTTTGCGGGCAATCTCTCGGGCGGAAAGGCGAGACAGTCCCTCCTTAACAATAATTTCGCGCGCGGATTGGATGACGAGTTCACGAAGCTGTTCGGGTGAATGGATGGAACGGCGTACCATAACAATCCGACGAGTTCGTCGTCCCTAAAAGAAACTTGCAATCTGAAAAAACCTAAAGACTGAATGGATAAACTGACCTCTGCATCCGGTTCGAAATCCCAATGCCCAATTACGTAGTTCGCGCCATCGGCTTCTCAAGAGGTCGAAAATCAAACTTGTTCTGCGAACTACATTTTCTTACGAAAGAGACAGCTTCCGCTGACCAACCATAAAATTTGATCAACCGTATCGGGGGAAACGCATGAATTTGGCACTTCTATTGCGAGGCGTTTGCCGACGGCTTGGTGACAAGCCAGCCGTTACCGACGGAAGCCATACATTATCCTACCACGTCTTCGGCGAACGTACTGCACGGATTGCCGGCTCTTTCGTCTCCATGGGCCTTACGCGCGGCGATCGCGTGGTATTGGCAATGGAGAACTGCGGCGAATTTCTCGAATGTCTGTTTGCATGCTGGACGGCTGGTCTATGCGCCGTGCCAGTCAACGCGAAATTGCACGCTCGGGAAATAGAACATATCGCGACGGACTCTGGTGCGCGGTTGATGATCACCACTCCAGGCCTCTGGTCATCGCTCGCAAAGCTCACAGACACGGTCGAGTACCTCAAAGCGGTCATTTGCACACGGAGCGAAGACTATGATTGTCTGCTCCGCAGTGAACCGATGGTGCCGATCGTCACCGAGCCAAAGGACCGCGCCTGGCTTTTCTACACGAGTGGCACGACCGGGAAGCCCAAAGGGGCAATCCTCAGCCACCGCAATCTTCTTTTTATGTGCCATGCCTATTACGCTGACATCGACAGCCTTGATCACAAAGATGTGAAGTTGCACGCAGGTCCGCTGTCTCACGCCTCCGGCCTTTACGCCTTACCCCACATGCTGAAAGGAGGACACCAGGTAATCCTTCCCAGCTTTGATGTGGATCAGATCGTTGACGCTTCGAATCAATTTCAAAATTTGACAATGTTTGCCGCGCCCACAATGCTGACGCGGCTCGTCCACAGTCCAGCCGTCAAGAATTTTCGCGTAGAAAATCTGAAAACGATCTATTACGGCGGCGGCCCGATGTACGTGGCCGATCTTGAGCGCGCGCTGTCAATCTTTGGTCCTCGGCTTTATC
Source organism: Hyphomicrobiaceae bacterium (assembly GCA_002919265.1). Taxonomy (GTDB): domain Bacteria; phylum Pseudomonadota; class Alphaproteobacteria; order Rhizobiales; family Hyphomicrobiaceae; genus ZC4RG25. Next base: position 4,594 of record PKEY01000114.1, read on the forward strand.
ACCTTTATGGGCAAGGCGAGTCGCCGATGACCATCACCGGCATGACGAAGGCGATGCATGCGTCGCCGCGCTCGCCCGAAGATTTTCGCACGTGCGGCGTGCCTCGCACCGGTGTTGCCGTTCGCGTGGTTGATGATCAGGATCGTGACCTGCCCGTTGGAGAACCGGGCGAAGTGATCACGCGGAGCGACTGCGTGATGGAAGGCTACTGGAATAATCCGAAAGCGACCGCTGAAGCACTGAGAGGCGGATGGCTCCATACCGGTGACATTGGCAGCTTGGATGGCGATGGCTATCTTACCCTGCGCGACCGCTCGAAAGACCTCATCATCAGCGGAGGTAGCAACATTTATCCGCGCGAAATCGAAGAAGTGCTTCTCCGTCATCCCGATGTTATCGAGGCATCGGTCGTCGGCCGTCCCCACCCCGAGTGGGGCGAGGAAGTTGTTGCGTTCGTCGTCACCCGGCCCGGAGCTAAGGTGGACACGGCCGCGCTTGACGCGCTCTGTCTCGAAAATATCGCGCGTTTCAAGCGTCCCAAGGACTATCGGTTCGTGGAAAGCCTGCCCAAGAACAATTATGGCAAAATTTTAAAGACCGAGCTGAGAGCGATCTTGCAGAAAGAAAAACAGGCAGAATCGGGCACCCAATAAAAGCCGTCTCGATTCGGGAGCCAATCTCAAGATGAGGCGTTGCATTATCGCATCATGAACCGCCCACATTCGCCAGAAACTAAACTGAACTTCATCGCGCGCTGCCGCAGCCTTATGAAAATACGGCGCGAATGGCCTGTATTGTTGACGCTCTTGCTTTCTGCCGCAGGAACGTGGCTGTTCATCGTGCTCGCGGACATGGTCGTGGACGGAAGTGCCGATGCCATAGACAAAGAGTTACTTCTCCTTTTCCGCGATCAAGAAGATCCCTCTCGCATGGCCGGTCCTCGCTGGTTCCAGGAAATGATGCGGGACTTCACTGGGCTTGGTAGCACCGGCGTTCTGACGCTAGTGACCCTGAGCGCGGTCGGCTTTCTCGTTCTGGAACGAAAGGATCACGCCGCACTTTTGCTTCTTATTTCCGTTCTTGGCGGTGTGCTGTTAAGCAATGCACTGAAATTGACATTTGCACGTCCGCGACCGCCTTTTGCGGATATCGGCCCCTTGGTCACATCTGCAAGTTTCCCCAGCGGGCATTCCATGATGTCCGCCGTCGTCTATTTGACGATTGGCGCGATCGTAGCGCACATGCGTCCTGATCCACGGGTCGGCGCTTTCGTCCTGACGCTAGCCGTTTTCGTGACCGTACTCGTCGGCCTCAGCCGCATCTATCTCGGGGTGCACTGGCCTACGGATGTGCTGGCAGGCTGGGCCGTCGGTTCAGCCTGGGCTATTCTTTGCTTGTTGGTCGCGCTTTTGCTGCAGCGGCGAGGTGACATAGAGCGTTCGTAAGGGTCATGCAATTTGATTTCGGGCTTAATGCAAATAACTTATCCTGTTTCGAGTTGATCGAGGAGAAGAATGAGCACACTCAAGAAGGAAACGCGCGAGAAGCTGAAAACGGTCAGCACAGCCACGATCTGCACGGCGCTGTTCAAGCGCGGCTTCCGCAATCAGTTCATCCAAAATGTGCACCCGCTCAATCCCAATCTCCCCAACATGGTCGGGGAAGCCTTCACCTTGCGCTACATCCCGGCGCGCGAGGACTTGAACCCGATCAAGGTTTTTCAGGACCGTTCCCACCCGCAGCGCAAGGCCATCGAAGAGTGCCCGCCAGGCGCGGTCATGGTGATCGATAGCCGCAAGGATCCGCGGGCTGCGTCTGCAGGATCGATCCTGGTCACACGACTGATGAAGCGCGGCGCGGCAGGGATCGTGACCGACGGTGGTTTTCGCGACTCGCCGGAAATCGCAAAGTTGCCATTTCCCGCATATCATCAGCGGCCCTCAGCGCCGACTAACCTGACCGCCCATCAGGCAATTGACATCAATGTTCCCATTGGATGCGGTGACGCTCCGGTTTGGCCGGGAGACGTTATTGTCGGTGATGGTGAAGGTGTCGTGGTAATCCCTGCTCACCTGGCGGACGAGATCGCGGACGAGGCCGTTGAAATGACCGCGTTCGAAGATTTCGTCACCGAAAAGGTGAATGAGGGCCGCTCCATTCTTGGCCTTTATCCTCCAACGGACGAATTCGTGCACGAGGAATTCGCAGTCTGGCGGAAAACGCGCGGCCGTTGAACTTACGGCCTGCCCAAATTCAGTTAGCTCAGCCGCTTTTCCATGAAAATGCTTAGCGGGTCGAGTTGGTAGTCGCCAAACGGCCCGCGCTCTACGAAGCCAAACTTCTTATAGAGATTGATGGCTTCGGGTTGCCGAATGCCCGTCTCGAGTCGCAAAACGGTAATCGACCGTTCACGGGCCGCGGCTTCGATGGCTTCGAGCAGTTTCAAACCGATCCCTTGCCCGCGAGCTTCGGGATCAACCCACATACGCTTTATTTCGCCCCACCCGCCATCCATCGCGATCAACGCACCACAACCGAGCGCTATCCCTGCACGCCGCGCAACGAAAAATGCGGCGTCAGGCGCCATCAGCGTTTCCAGCCCGACAAGATGGTTGCTTTCGGGAGGATAAAGACACTGTGCGTACGCATCCGATGCTGCAAGGAACGCAGCAATTTCCGGCTGGTCCGGCGTCTCCTTCGAGATGATGATGTCAATTGAGTTGCGCGCTGTTGATGCCGAGGTCGGCGACGGGCCTGCAATGTCTTTCGGGTCTTGATTAGTCATTGCCGTTCTCGCAGTCCCTCCCGACTGCGACAATCACGAAACCAGCGCCGCAGCAATCGCAAGCAGGCTCAGGGCACCCACCCAAAGGGCGGCACGACCCCAGCGAGTCTGGCGCGCTTCCGCGGCTCCAATCCGCTCAATCGTTTCAGAATCAAGCCGCAATCCATTCTTCCCCATCTCCGCGAAGGCGGTCGCGCCCTGGTCGAGGCGCTCAATGATACCGGGCAGATCGGTGAGTATTCTGCCAAGCACTTCGGCCCCCTCGCCAGCTTCGCGTAAACGGCCCGAAACGCCGTAATTCTTCTCCACCCATTCGCGCGCAACTGGCTCAGCAGTGGTCCAAAGATTGAGGTTGGGGTCGAGACTGCGAGCCACACCTTCGACGATGACCATGCTCTTTTGCAGCAGGATCAGCTCCGGCCTCGTCTGCATGTCAAAGACCTCGGTGTAGGCAAAGAGCTGCCCCAGAAGGTCTGCCATCGATATTTCCGAAGCCGTCCGGCCGTGGATCGGCTCACCAATGGCTCTCAACGCCTGCGCAAACACCGCCACGGGATGGTGTGGCGGCACATAACCCGCCCAATAGTGAACGTCTGCAGCACGCTTGTAATCACGCGTGATGAGGCCGTGCAGAATTTCGGCGAGGAACCGACGTTCCTTCATGCCAAGACGGCCCATAATTCCGAAATCGACCGCAACGATGCGACCCTGTTCATCTACAAACAGGTTGCCTTGGTGCATATCCGCGTGGAAGAAACCGTCGCGCATGGCGTGACGCAGAAACGTGCGTAGCACGATTTCGCCAAGGCGGTTGAGATCGTGACCTGCCGCGAGGAGCGCTTCGCGATCGGACACCGGGATGCCGTCGATCCACTCTACCGTCAGCACACGTCTGGCCGTCCGCCGCCAGTCGACCTGCGGTACACGGAAGTCCGGGTCGTCGGCGCTGTTCTCGGCCATTTCGGAGATAGCTGCCGCCTCGAGCCGCAGGTCCATCTCGAGTTGCGTCGTTCGCGCCAGTGTGTCCACGACTGCCACCGGGCGCAAACGACGCGAGGGAACGTGAAAGCGCTCGATAAGCCGAGCTGCGAAATAGAAACTGTCGAGATCGCGCCGAAACCTGCGCTCGATGTGGGGCCTCAGTATTTTCACCGCAACCTTGCGCGGCTGGCCGTTTTCGATGACGGTCGCCTTGTGGACCTGCGCGATTGAAGCGGCTGCGACGGGCGGCCCGAATTCGGCGAAATGGTCTTCCAGCTTGCCGCCCAGCGCCTCTTCGACCGCGCGACGCGCCTCCTCCATCGAGAAAGGAGGAAGCTTGTCCTGCAAATGGCGCAGGTCGCTCGCGAGCTCCGGTCCAATGAGATCGGCGCGTGTCGCCAGAAACTGGCCCAGTTTGATGTAACTCGGTCCAAGCGAGGCAAGTGCGTCTGTGATCCGCCTTTCGCGCGGCTTTCCCGCTTGAAACGGCGCAGAGATTACGCGAACGGGCCAAGTCGCCGCGTACGCCAGTTTCAAAGGAAGAGGTGTCTTCGTGCCAGGTGGAACAAAACGAACGCCGTGTTGCGCCAGCACAAGGCCAGCGCGAGCCAGGCGAAAAAGGTTCGTCAACGCGCTTGCCATTTCCGCTCCGGGCTAAATCCTCCAGCCGGAGTGAATGGCAGCAATGCCGCCGGTGAGATTTCGCCAGGTTACCTGCTCGAAGCCAGCCTCGCGGATCATGTCGGCGAACGGCTCCTGCGG
>PKEY01000130.1 GCA_002919265.1 Hyphomicrobiaceae bacterium
AGGCGCATTCGCGTTCCGTCAGTTGTTCAGATCTGCGGATAATTCCCGAACGCGGGCGGCATGACCGATCTTCAACTGCGGGCGGCCAGTGAGCTGTCCATGCCGTGTGATCCCTCGCTGCAGCAGGCCAACCCAGCGAACAAGTCGGAAGACAGGCGGAGTTCCGCGTGGCAAATGAGCTTGGTCTGATCCCGTTTCTTAGCATGGAGGTGGAGATGGCGAACCCTGTCCTCGTCGAGATGCTGCGTGGCGACCGCGTTGAAAGCTGCCATCGCGGCGCGCTTGCTATCGCGAGGCCAGACGGAGGGCTCGTGTTCGCTATCGGTGCGGTCCACCGGCCGATCTATCCACGCTCGGCGATCAAGTCGATCCAATGCCTGCCCACAATCGAAACCGGCGCAGCCGATCGTTTCGGCTTCGGTGATGCTGAAATTGCGCTGGCTTGCGCATCCCATAGCGGTACCGAACGCCATGTCGCTGTTGCTGCGGGGATGTTGGCCAAGGCCGGGCTCGATGCCAACGCCCTTGGCTGTGGCGCGCATGATCCCATTTCCATCGCCGCGACGCGGTGTCTGATCAAAGCCGGCCATGAGCCCTCGGCGCTGCACAACAACTGCTCCGGCAAGCATGCGGCCATGCTCGCGACCGCCGTGCATATGGGTGAGCCTGCTGCCGATTACTTGCGCTCGGACCATCCGGTTCAGGTGCGCATCGCACGAGCGTTGGAGGACGTGACCGGAGTTCGCCTTGGTCCAGATCACGTGGGTGTCGATGGCTGCTCGGCGCCGAACTGGGCCATCCCGCTGGCCAATCTGGCGCGTGGCTTTGCCCGGCTGGTGACCGGCGAAGGCCTCGGAGCCGAGCGTGCGCGAGCTGCTCAACGAATCATGCTGGCCTGCTGGGCAGAGCCTGAGATGGTGGCCGGCCCGGAGCGTCTCGACACGTCGCTCATGACTCGCTTCAAAGGCCAGCTATTCACGAAGACCGGTGCAGAGGGTGTCTACTGCGGGGCGTTACCAGGCCGCGGCCTCGGCTTTGCTATCAAGATCGACGATGGTGCAAAGCGGGCCTCGGAGATGGTCCTCAAAGCCCTGATTGCGCGGCTGCTCCCGGGGGCGGAAGATTTGGCGGGCGAGGAGGTCGTTCCCAACTGGCGCGGCGTAGCGGCTGCTCGTTTGCGCTGTGCCTCGCCTTGGCTTGAGGCTCTAGAGGCAGCCGGTTTCTAAGTTCGGATTGTCACGAAGTAGGCGCCGCCTCGTCGATCGTCGCTGCAATGATTTCGAGACCGCCTGCTACCGCTTGCTCCCAATCGAGAGTGGTTTCGGTGTAATCCGGTGCAGGGGTGCGAGACAGAGCAGCGGGCAGATGGACGAATCCGCAGCGGATTGGCCAATTGGCTTGCCGCGCGCGATAGAGGGAATGATAGAGCACGGCGTTGCAGAGATAACCGCCCGCATCTTCCGACAGCTCTGCTGGGAGCGATTTTAAGCGCAATCGCTCAATGATGAGCTCTGCCGGGAAGGTGGAGTGAAGCGCTTCCGGACCTTCCGGCTCAAGCTGCTCGGAAACCGGAGGCAGGCCGGCAGCATCTGCGGCCGGGAGGGCAAAGTTGACGCCGCGTGTCTCGATAGTGAACCCGCTAGCCTGACGAGATACGCCGAAATGCAACGCTATGGTTGGCTTGATGCTCGCAATCAGCTCACCCGCCTTTGCCGGGCCCGCCCGCCATTCCGTCGGCAGAATCGCGGTCCAAACGCGAAATTCGGGGAAGTGCTTTGGTGCTGCTTTCCCAAGCGCGCGCACGAGCTCAGCCGAGGCATTCTCCGGTACACCCGGGAATGGGCCAAAGCCGGTCAGCAGAATGACTGGGCGTTGTCTGCGCATGCGCTTCAAATAGGAAGTGTTTCCTGCGGACGCGAGGTGAAGGATCGATCATCACGAATTTCGTTTGGTGCCCCCGACTTGGGTTTCTTCCCTCTATTTACTTCCTGATGAGCTGGAGGATTTCGTCAACTGCCCGCGGTGCGGTTATTCGGCCTTGTCGAACGTCCTCTTCCAACTCCTTGATGCGGCGGCGAATGTCGTCGTGAGCCGTCAGTTCCGCGAGCAAACGCTCTTGCAGCATGGAGTGCATCCAGTCGACAGCCTGCGCCTGGCGCCGGGCCTGAAGTTCGCCGCTTGCGCTCATTTTCGCCCGGTGCTCCGAAATTTTTTCCCACACGGCATCAAGCCCCCGGTTCTCCACTGCTGAGGCGACGAGCACCGGCGGTGTCCATGTCGCGGACCGCGGGATCAGAATGTTGAGCGCGCCTCGATAATCGGCGGCTGTACGCTTCGCCTGTTCGAGATTGTCGCCGTCCGCCTTGTTGATGACGATCATGTCGGCGATCTCGATCACGCCCTTCTTGATCCCCTGCAGCTCGTCACCTCCGCCCGGAAGCATTAGCACGAGGAAGAAATCGACCATATCGGCTACGGCCGTCTCCGATTGCCCGACACCAACCGTTTCCACGATCACGACGTCAAACCCTGCGGCTTCCACCAACAACATCGTCTCGCGCGTGCGGCGGGTAACGCCGCCGAGGGTGCCGGAGGATGGCGAGGGGCGGATGAAGGCGTCGGGATGCACGGCAAGCCGCGCCATGCGCGTCTTGTCGCCGAGGATGGAGCCACCCGTACGGCGGGATGTTGGATCGACCGCCAGCACGGCCACTTTATGCCCCTGGGCAATCAAGTTCATGCCGAGCTGGTCGATCGTCGTCGATTTGCCGACGCCGGGCACACCGGTAATGCCAATACGCCAGGCGTTGCCGGTCGCCGGAAGGAGTGCCTGCAGGAGATCCTGTGCCAGCTTCTGATCATCTGGCCGCGTGCTCTCGACCAACGTGATCGCGCGCGCCAATAGGGCCCTGTCTCCGCGGCGAATGCCGGCAGCCAGCTCCTCCACGCTCAGAGACTTTCGTTTCGGTCCCATGCCCGTCCTGTTCCCGTTTGGCTGGGGAACTTGGCCGCGAAGCGGTCGCGAGGCAAGGCCCATTGGCAAAAAGCTCACCTCGAAACCTTTCCCAGTTTGTAGGACGACGGCTGTGAACAGGTGGCCTTCTGACGACACGAGTTGAATTGCGGCCATTGCGGCGCACGACTAGATTGGCGGGCAAGAGCCACAGGCAAGGGGAGGGGAGTATGGAGTTGACGCCAGAGACGGTTCTCGCCGTCCTGACTCTGCTTGCCTTTCTCCTCTACATTTTCGCCTGGTGGGCGACCACGAATCTTCCGCGTGCGGCGAAAGTCATTGTGCGCTTGATGCTGGCGCTCGTCATGCTCGCGCCGCTGGGCCTTGGGCTGACCTTCCAGGTCCACAAACAGGAAGCGCCTTCAAGCGAACGAGGCAAGACAGCCTGGCGGAAACTCGACAGGCCGGCAGGACAATACAGACCGTACGCAAGGCCGCCATCTTCGTTTAACGGTACTTCGCGATCGGTGCAGCCGCCCGCCGCCGGTAGTAGATCTGACGCTGAGGTACCTCCTGCTGCAGAAGCATTACCCGAAGCCGCTCCAGCTGAGGAGCCGAGCGCGGGCGCACTTCCTCCTGAGCCTTCACCACCGGCGGAAAGTGAACATTGGGACGTTGTTCCGGTCTTCTACGGCACTGACCGGGCGCGAGACCCTGCAGCAAAGGCGATCGACTACAGTTCAGGCCGCGGGAAGCGCCTTCAGCTCGGCCACGTGTTGGTGACGGTGCCCAAAAGCCATCAGGTGCCACAGATCGAACGGCCGTGGGTCTACCACCTTCCATTTACCCGGATCGTAATCTGGCAGGAATCGGAGGATCCCAAGAAACACTTCACGATCAAGGAAATTCGGGAACTTGGTCGCGAGGAATTCCTGGAGCTGGTGCGGAAACGTCTGAGCGAGTCCAAGGCTTACGAGAACCACGCAATCGTTTTTGTTCACGGCTTCAATACGAGCTTTCAGTTCGCGGTTTTCCGCACGGCCCAGATCGCCTACGACCTGAAATTCGACGGCGCGCCGTTCCTCTACAGCTGGCCATCGAAAGGGCAGTTGGGGCTCAGTGATTACAGCTATGATCGCGAGAGCGCCGGCGCCGCCGAGCCTTATTTCAGAGAATTTCTTGAACTCGTCGTCCGCGAGACGGGCGCTAAGTCCGTGAGCGTGATTGCCCACAGCATGGGCAACCAGCTTCTGCTCCCGGTTCTGCGCGATATGAAGCGTTCAGCGCCGGAAGGCGTTCGCGTTGCCCAGGTGATCCTGGCGGCGCCGGATGTGGATCGGGACGCGTTTGAATTTCTGGCGAAGGAAATTCAAGGCATTAGTGACGGTATCACTTTGTTCGCTGCGGCGAACGATCGTGCACTGACCGTATCGCGTGAATTTTGGGGCGGCGTGCCCCGTGCCGGCGATGTGCCGCCCGAAGGGCCAATCATCGTCCCTGGTGTCGATACCATCGACGTCACGGCCATCCATACGGAGCTCTTCTCGCTCAACCATTCTGGCTATGCGGAGAAGACGGAGCTGCTCAACGATATCCAGCTGCTGATCCAGACGGGTGAGCGCCCGCCGGAGAAGCGCGTTCCGATCCTTCAAAGAGTTACGACTTCCAGAGGCGAATTCTGGCGCTACCCCTCCTTACGTTGAGACAGAACAGCGCCAGAAGCGATGGAATTACCGCCTGCGGAATGCCGGTCTTCCGATAACCGCTCATTCCATCAGGCGTTTGACCTCCTCGTAGGAATTCACTTTGTACACCTTGCCCTCGCGGATGAAGTAGAGCCATTCGAGCTTGTCGCTCCGCGCGAGATCTTCCGGCGTGACGGATTCGAGTTCCGTTGCCAGCTGGGCGCGGAAAGTCGGCACAACGTCATCGATGAGAGACGGCGGTGCTTCCTGCCAAGCCTCAGGCGGGGGGAGGCGCTCCGCGGCGCTGGGCTTGAAGATGACTTCATTCAACGCCCAGGGTGGCAATTGTCGGTTCAAGATGTACTCGGAAATGGCCTCCACGAACCCGACCTGCACAAGACCTGAGCAAATGTAAGAGTTCGGCGGTTTCCACTCGCTATCCCGGAAGGATTCGACCGTTTGCTCCTGCCCCTCGATGGTGTTCTGAATTCCGAACCAGAGGTCCCGGGCAATGCGCACGATCGCCCAATAATTGTAATCGGCCTTGATATTCTCGAGCAGCAATCCTCGCACACGGCTTTGTTTGTCGGGGTCGAACCAGTCGCGCCTGAGGCGCTTGATGGCGACCATCGTACTCTTGTCTTCAACGTAGTCACGGAAATTGCTGAGATCGACACCGTCCGTCGTCGCTTCGATAACAAAAGTACTCTGGTAGCCCGGCTCATGCCGAGGGCTGGTGAAGATCAGCGCTGAATGGGAAAATGGCGATTTGGTCGCCCAGCGGATCAGGAAAGAGGCTGGATCCCATTCGCGTCTCGTGAGAACGACGTCAGCGCGTTCCAGGTAATTGCCGGCGAGGAATTCATCAACGGACTTCGGCCATTGATCGGTTCTCACAATGGAAGGGACCTGAAGGGCCGAGGTCTGGGTATTGCCCGAGGGCGCAACTGCACCCGCTTCACTGCATGCCAGCAGTAGAGCCAAGCAAATGCCTATGACGGACAACCTCATTACAGGCACCTCCCCACTTGGTGCGCCAGAACGTGTCAGCGCAGGCGCAGCCATAATTCGACGGTTTCCACCTTTACCCCGTGGAACACCGGCTTTGCTGTCGTTTGTCAGCCACAGGCGCGATTGAACAGAAGATCTGCCGAGATAATCAGCAAAAAAGATTGCGAGAAAAACAGATCACCGTTGACATCAACATGACGCCCAGTCGAATGTCCGCTTCGGGAATTGGCGGAGGGAGGAAACAGCCCGTGGAGAAGAATATTGACAGAATTTTTATAGCAATTGCCTTGGCTTACCTGGTCGTTGGCATGGGGCTGGGCATTGGCATGGGGGTAGCTGAGGAATTCGCTTACGCTCACCTGCACGCCCACATCAATCTGGTAGGTTTCGTTGCGCACGCTGTTTTTGGTTTTGCTCACAAGCTTTGGCCCGCATTGCGGGAATCGAGCCTGGCGAAGCCGCAACTGTACGTGACGCTCGTGGGAGCGCCTGTTTTTCTGATTGGCCTGCCATTCGCGCAATTCCACGCACAGCCGCTACTGGCGATCATCGGCTCTCTGATGCTTCTTGCAGGCGCGGTTCTTTTCTTCCTGATGTTCATTGGGAAGAGCAAGCAAGTGCAGTCGTTCGCCTGAGCAGGGCGCGATTGTAGGGTTGTCAGTTGGGCAGGAGACGCCAGGTCCCGATCGCTTCCCGTCGGATCTCCGCCGGATCGGTCGGGATTCTGATGTACTGGCCCTCCGACCAGCTCGTTTCGAATGTCCGATAAAAACGGGAAAACGGGTTGCCGGATTGGCCGGTCGGCTGCATGAAGAGCGAATTGTCCAGGTCTGAAAGATCGTAGATAGCGCGCAGCGTTGAGGCGTGCCGGTTGGCGAATGGGTCCTCACTGTCGAATTCCACAAGGCCGCGATTGAGCGTGTAGGGGCCGCCCGGCGAGGCGGTGCCGACGATGAAATATCGGCCGATCAGCGGCAGCGTGCTGAAAACGCGATGTTCGCCCGAAGCATAATGCGCCTGGCCCCAGGACCATTTTGCGCGATCTTTTCCATACCTCGATTCAAGATCGGCGATGGCGCGTCGGAAAGCTGCCGCAAGAATGTCTCCGCAGCTTTCGCGGGCAGGGGTATTGATATCATCGCACCAGTCTCGGCCCGACGCTTGGCCCTTCAGAACGCGTATGAGGGCTTTGGCCTGGGGCCGAAAGAATTGGCGAAAAACAGGGCCGAGGTCATCCGCAAAGACGGCCTGAACTGTTTCTCTCAGCCACGCCATGAAAACGAGCGGCTCGACGGCATCGGAACGCATTTGCGCGTCCCATCGCTCCACCTGATCAAGCAGCTGCCGAAGATCTTCTTCTTCTGACACAGCAGCCTTGGCTGCAGCAATCATCAGTGGTGCGAGCTCTGCAAAAGCCGGAGAGAAGACGTCGAGCTGCACCGCCTGCATCGTCGCCATGTCGTGCTTGTCTCGTTTGGCAAGAAGCTCGGCGACACGGCGATGGCGATAATCGGCATCCCAGTCGTACGTGATGTGATGCGGATAATCGCGCGAAACGATGCGCGCGTTGGCCGTTCCAATGACGCCGTCCGGTGGATTGATTGTCCGCGGAAGTTCCTCGAACGCGACGTAGCCCTGCCAATCGTATTTCGCCTCCCACCCCGGCACCGGCGCGCGGCCGGCGATTTGGTTTTCCAGGTGCCGGATCGGCAGGCGCCCAGGAGCGATTAACGCAATATCCCCCGCCATGTCGGCGACGACCATGCTCTGCATCGGCACCACGTAATGCCGGGTGCGTTCGATCCAGTCGCTTACCGTGCGAATGTTCGGGGAGAAAAGCCCGGCAAGAACGGTGGTGTCGTCGTCGGACAAAGCCGTCCATTGCAGGGCGGCGACGTAGCCTTGGCCCAAAATCCGGCCGAGGTTGCGAAACTGGGGCGGAAGCACCGGACCATGTCGCGTGCGGCGGCGCTCAACGAGGCGCGTTTCACCACGCGCGACGCGGATCTCCATCACGTCAACATCGAAACGCCGCCAGCCGTCCGGCGTCAGATACTCTTCCGGATTGTCCGGGTTAAGCTTTTCGATGAAGACGTCCTGCACATCGGCTTCGGTGTTCGTGAAGCCCCAGGCGATGGTATCGCCGCGACCGAGAACCACGATCGGCGTTCCGGGGAGGCTTGCCCCGACGAGATTGGCGCGCTCACTGCCTTCGAGTGCCAGATGCACAAGGTACCAGATGGACGGCGCCGAAAGCCTGAGATGAGGATCGTTGGCAAGGAGCGGCTTGCCCGTAACGGTTCGCGAACCGGCCACCACCCAATTGTTCGATGCGCCGGACCCGATATCGTTGTCGAGGGCCGCTGTCCGCCTGCGTCCAGGACCCAGACTTCGCAACGGATAGAGCTTTGAGAGGTCAGGAAGCGGAGGCGGATTCTCGCCGTCGTTGAGCGGCATGATGTCTTCGATTTCGTCAGGTGAAAACCCTTGTGCCGCCAACGTCAGCCGCTGGATCTCTGGCCCGAGATTGGCGCTAAGATTAAGCGCCATCACTTTCACGAGGGTGAGCGAATCCGCCGGTCGCCAGGGCTCAGGCTTATGATGGAGCACCAGAAATTCCGGCGGCCACCGCGATTCAAAAAGCCCAACCGGCCGTTCGAGAAAGGCATTCACCCCTGCCGCATAGGCCTCCAAGAGCGCTTTCGCGTCCGCAGGGAAGCGCTCGTAGCTGCGTTCGGCGTGGCCTGCGAGATCGAGCGTGCGCAGAAAAATGTCCGTATCGACCAGTTGCTCGCCGAAAATTTCGGCCAGACGCCCTTGTCCCACACGGCGCATGAGCTCCATCTGCCACAGCCTGTCCTGGGCATGGGCAAAGCCGAGGGCACGATAGAGGTCTTCGACGGTGGTGCCAATGATATGCGGAACGCCGTTCCGATCCCGGATGATAGAAACGGGCTGTGTCAGTCCCGGGAGGACCTGCGTGCCCGTAAGGGACGGAACGGTGCTCAGAGCAACAGCAACAACAGCGGCACCCGCCGCCACAAGGACGAGAACGGCACCGATCAGCGAGCGCTTCAGCCAAACTCTGGTCTGCTTCATGAAACGCCGTTCCGGGAGCGAATGCGGTGGGCAAGGCGAATGGTGCGGGCGCC
>PKEY01000122.1 GCA_002919265.1 Hyphomicrobiaceae bacterium
GGCCATCGAGGCGCAAATCCCGCGCCAACGTGCGCTTCGCAAACTCGATATACCGCTCCTGGGCGCTCTCGACACGCGTTGCACGTCCGATGGCGTCGGGGCTGGCCAACAGCTCCTGGATGTTCGAGTCGATCAGCCGCTCGATCTCTGCCTCGACCTCATCTGAAAGCTTGTAGCCGTCGGCGTTGAACAGCTTGATGCCATTATCTGAATACGGATTGTGAGAAGCCGAGATCATCACGCCGATATCGGCGCGCAGCGACCGCGTGAGCATGGCGACGGCCGGTGTCGGCAGCGGACCGAGCAGGAACACATCGCATCCCACAGCGGTGAAGCCGGACATCAGCGCGGACTCGATCATGTAGCCAGACAGCCGGGTGTCCTTGCCGATCACGACGCGCACACGGCTTTGTCCATTCGCCAGCACCCGCCCAGCCGCCATGCCGACCTTGAGCGCAATCTCCGAGGTCATGGGACTGCGGTTCGCAAGACCACGAATGCCGTCTGTGCCGAAGTAACGACGTGACATTGGACTACCCAGCTCCTGCATTCCGTACTTGCATTGCGCTAAACTGTGGCGGACGTGTGCTGCACCCTCACGCCCAGGGCTCTAGGATTCGCTTATACCAGCTACCGGACGGTTACCGGATCAACGCCGGATGACTTCAACAAGATGCGCCGGCCCGCGGGGGCGGACCGGCGCCGGGGGAGAGTGCCTCAGGTGCGGCTTAGAGCTTTTCGAGATGCGGTATGGGGTCGACCGCCGTTGCACCCTTGCGCACCTCGAAGTGGAGCTGCGGTGTTTCGGCTTTCCCGGAGTTGCCGGCTTTGGCGATGATCTGGCCACGCTGCACGCGGTCGCCGCGCGCCACCTTCAGCTCGCTGTTGTGGGCGTAAGCAGTGGTCCAACCGCCATCGTGCCGGATTAGAATGAGATTGCCGTAGTCCTTGAGCTCGTCGCCGGCATAGACGACCACGCCGCTTTCGGCTGCGCGCACCTCTGCACCGTACGGCACCGCGAACTTGATACCGTCGTTGAAGCTGCCATCGGGCTGCTTGCCGAACCCGGCGATAACCCGCCCCTTCACAGGCCAGCGGAACTTGCCGACACCGTCAGCCTGCTGCTCGGCACTGGTGTTGTCGGCCTCAGACGCGGCCGCGTCCACATTCATCTCCGGGTTGGACAGCGGAGCTCCTGGCGGAACATCCGTCATGACCTGCTCGGTGGCCCGGGCTACGCGCTCTTCCTTCCGCGCGTTGATGATGACCGGCGCCGCCGGATCCGATGATCGGGCTTGCGGGGCTGGAGCTTCGGCAACCGTAGTGGCAGGGGCCGGCTCCTCATGGGCGTTCGCAGCCGGCTCTGGCGACTGGGCCACGACGGGCTTGGACTTGGACCGCGGGATCTTCAGCACCGTACCGGCGCGGATCCGGCGAACATCCGTGATGTTGTTGATCCGCTGAAGCTCGGCAAGCGGTACGCGATACCTGACGGAGATGCCGTAAAGGTTATCCCCGGGTCGCATGGTGTAAGTCTCGTAGTCGCCCTCGTCCTCGCCTGCGCCGGAAGCTGCTTCGACAACGGGTTCCTCGTCGTAAGCAACGTCGGAGCTCGGAGATCTCGTCAACGGTTGGCTCGGAGTGCTTTCGCTATACGAGTCGGTGCCCAGCGAAGCCACCTGCTTTTGCTCATTCGCCGGAATGGACCGGCGGCGGGCCGCGGCAATGTTTGCGTTCTTCGGCAGCCGCAGCTTCTTGCCTGGCTTCAGCACCGGGCTGTTGAGCGCATTGATGGTCATCAGCTCGCTGATGGAAACGTTGTAGCGGTCCGCGATGCCGATGAGCGTGTCGCCCGGCTGGACTTCGATCAGATAAGGATCATCGTTCGACGCGCCCGTCGGCTCACTCTTCACGTGGGTCGACGAAGGTCGGACGGGCGGCACATAGCTCGAGCTCGACCCGGCGGGTGAAGAAGGTCTGTAGGCGTCGTCGGTGGTGTTCGGCGTCAAGGCAGCGTATTGCCGCCGCTCGTCACGCTGAGGCTGCTGATAATTGTCATCCCACGGCAACTTGGAGCGCGCCGGGGGGACGTAGGAATTGCCTGCATGCTGCGAGGACGACGGTACAGTCGTGTTGTATCCATTCGACGTGTTATAGTTGCCGTGGGAAGAGCCAGCGTACCCACCGACGTGGCTTTGGCTCGGCGTCGAACGGGAATCGTAGCCGCGACCGTAGTCGTAAGCCGATGATCCGCCTGCGTAGCGATCATAGGATGATCCACCGTAACCGCCGCCGCCATAGGGCTCGGAATCGGCGAGGCGCGATCCACCGTTTCCGTAGACGCTTGCGGGAGGGATGGGAGCTGAGGAAAGCCGATTGGTGCTCCCCGTCAGGCTATAGGTCGGCCCACTAAAGCGGGTCACATCGGCGCTGCAAGCGGCCAGGGCAATACCGAGTCCGACAGCAACCAATTTCGGTGGCAACGCCTGGGAAGCTTCGGCCCATGAGGACCGGCATACGCTACGCAACATGAATACACACCTCATTTACCTCCTGCCGTTTAACCATGAGAGGGTTAAAGGGGTGTTAACGAGGTGCCGGTTCACGCGGCCCAACGTTCTGAAACGGAGCAGCTTCTTACCGCTCTTTTGTTAGTCCGCCCCCATTGCATCAACTGTTCGGCTGATGCGTGTCTCGAAATTGAACGCGTGCGCGGAAAGCAGCGCTCAATCACAAGAATAACGGCCACACTATTTACCAGATGAGCGGTTCTTCGTAGACGAGCTCGCCATTCATCACGAGCCCCTTGATGGCCGCGTGCCCCTTGCCGTCCACGGCCAGAACCACCGCAAGCTTCTGGTCCCGTGCCAGCTTTTCAAGCTCCGGGCCCTTGCCTTCGGGCACAAAGTAGCTCTCAATGCCGTAACGCACGAATACATTGCCCGATCCGGAGTTATTTCGCGCGTCATACTGCACCCGGCCGAGCAAAACGACGTGATCCGATGCAGTCACATTCGGATACGTCCGAGTCGCAGCGACAGGTTGGTAATTTCCGTCCTCCTCCTTTTTCAGGGTGACGTAGATTTTCTGCCCCTTGTCGAGCTTCCCTTCGATAAGGTGCCCGGGAAGACGCGTCACCTCATAGGTGAGGTTGACATAATCGCCCCGAAAAAGACTGCGCGGATCAACTGGCACAACAGGCAAAACCACCTCACGGCCATGCGCCAAAAGGGTGACGCGCTCCGCGATCATCCAGCCTAGGACCACCGTTTGGGCTGCCGCCGCGACAACGATAGGGAGCGAGATCTTCCGCCGAGACTTCATGGCAGGCTCTCCCTCGGTTGAGCTTGCTGCGCGTGCAGGCGATACGCGAGCCACGCCAGGCCAATCACGATCAGGCCAGCGATCAAGAAGAATAGCGAAGTTCCGAGTAGCGTACCTATCGTTACGAAATAGAGCGCGAGCAATTCCGCCGAGAACCCGGCGTAGCCGAGCCACAGAACCGGCCTGTGCTGCTTCGCCCAACCCCAATAGACCGCCCCCAGCAACAGGCCCATGGTGATGAGCGACAGAAGGGTCAGCGTACCGGGATCGCGCTGCTCGAGAAACTTGAAGGCGAACAGACCGCCATACGCAATGACCATGCCGTAGCAGAGGATCGTCGGCGCAATGCGATTTGCGACGCCCGGAAATTGCTCCATGGCAAGAGCAACCGCAGCGATGGCCAGCCCAACAAGAGCCACGGCCCAATGAACATGATGCTCGAAAAGGAGGTAGCCAGACGTGATCACCCACGCGCTGAAGAAAGTGGCCGAGAGATGGAGCCCTGGCCACCAACGCCGCCAGAGGAAGGCGGCAGAAACCGCGCCCCAACCCAGCAGAAATGGCCAGTAAACCGCATCCCTCAGCAGGGTTTCCCAGCCGCCCCAAAGGCCCACGAGTATCATCGCAAGGGCCAGCGACGGATTAGACTGCAGAAGTACGCCGGCGAGCAGAGCTCCGATCGCCCATGTCAGCACCGCATCAGGCGGATTGCCGTCGATATGGTACATCTGAGCGATCAGCATGATGCTGGCACCGAACATGCCCACTCCTGCGAGAACGGCGGCATGTCCAAAGCCATCGAAGCCGCGGGTAAACAGCACGCCCGCGAGACCGTAGCAGCCCCAGAGCCCGGCCAACAACAATCCGAGGCGAAAGATGCGCGGCATGTCCTGCCAGTTCGCCGCCACGAAGCTCATGGCGGCGAAACCTATCAGTACAGCGCCTAAGACAGCGAGAGTTGAGGATAGACTAATGCCGCCGCTGCGGGCGTCGAGATCCCTGCGGATCTCCTCGAAGCCGCTATCACTGATCCATCCCCGCTGGCGCCAACGCGCGAGATCGCGCTCCAGCCGGCTTCGGTAGCTCCACATTCTGCACGCCTCCCCGGCGGGCCTAAGACTCGACCCGTGTCGTTCGAAGCGGCAGAATTTCTACAGCGCCGCGGGCCCCCGCGCCATTGCCGCGATACCGGTGCGCGAAACTTCGACGAGACCCAGCTCGGTCATGATCTGGATGAACTGCTCGATTTTACTCGTGCGGCCCGTAATCTCGAAAACGAAGTGCTCCGTCGACGCATCAATAACAGAAGCTCGGAAAATTTCAGCAAGGCGCAGAGCCTCAATCCGTTTTTCCCCTTTTCCGGCAACCTTGATCAAAGCGAGCTCGCGCTCGAGCGGGTCGCCGGCGAGGGTTAGGTCCGTGACCCGATGCACCGGCACCATGCGCTCAAGCTGATGCTTGATCTGCTCGATAACCGCCGGCGTGCCCTTGGTGACGATCGTAAAGCGCGATACGTGGCTTTCATGCTCGGTCTCGGTCACCGTCAACGAGTCGATGTTGTAACCACGCCCCGAAAACAACCCGGCAATGCGGGAGAGGACGCCCGGCTCGTTGTCGACGATGACCGAAAGCGTGCGCGAAACGATCTCTTCCTTCTTGGTGGGATCGGGATAATGGGACTGTTTCTGCGTCTGGGGCATGGTTCTCAAGTCCTGTCCGGCCTGCAGCACTCACTTCTGCGGGCGATGAAAAACTTCGACGGGCGTTTCACCCTCATCGTACGGGCTGATCACCCAAGGCTCCTCAAGGGCCGCTTCGCGCCAGGCAATGAAAGCCGGGTGCAAGAAAATGGCGTCCATGTAGGCCCGGATGTCCGGCTCAACCTCGATCTGGTAGGTGTCAAAGCGCGTGGCGACGGGTGCGAACATGGCGTCGGCGGCCGAAAATGCGCCGTACAGGAAGGGACCGCCACTACCGAACAACTGCCTCGCTTCTCTCCATAAAGAGGTTATGCGCGCCACATCAGCTTCCATCGCAGCGCCGCGATCTTTCCGCGCGAATCGCTTGCCGAGGTTCATCGGACAGGCGCTGCGAAGAGCCTGAAAGCCCGCGTGCATTTCGTTGGCTGCGGCGCGCGCGTGGGCCCGCGCTTTCGGATCCCTGGGCCAAATCGCTTTTTCGGGAAATTTTTCCCCGAGGTACTCGATGATCGCGAGGCTCTCCCACACCTTCACATCGCCATCCGTCAAGCACGGCACCTTCCCGCTCGGGGAAACCTTCCGGACGCGCTCCTTGGTGTCCGGCTGATAAAGCGGGATCACCGTCTCCTCGAATGGAATGTCGAACGCGCGCATCACCATCCACGGCCGAAGCGACCAGGACGAGTAAAGTTTGTTTGCGATGAAGAGGTGCATGGAGCGGCCCTTTGCGCGATGCCACCGGCTGCCTGTGGCTACGACATCTCGTTACCCGTGGCGGCAAGTTGATCCAGCCGAGTGTGGGAGCTTGCGCGACTTCGCGGGAAATCCCGCGGTTTCGCCTGACGACAGCTCAATCGCCCCCTAATGCGATTGAGCTGATCAGCCTTACACCAGCACCTTCCCTTCGTCGCCGATCGCCGAGCTGATCTCCTCGTCGGACACCTCCTCGCCGAGCAGCATCTCGTTGTGAGCCTTGCCGGAGGGGATCATCGGGAAGCAATTGGCGAGCGCGGCCACACGGCAATCCAACAGCACCGGCTTCGGCGTGTTGATCATCTCCATGATGGCATCGTCGAGGTCCGCGGGCTTTTCGCAGCGGATGCCAACGGCGCCATAGGCCTCGGCCAGCTTGACGAAATCCGGCAGCGCCTCGGTGTAGCTATGGGAGAGCCGGTTACCGTGCAGCAGCTGCTGCCACTGGCGCACCATGCCCATGTACTGGTTGTTCAGGATGAACACCTTCACGGGCAGGCGATACTGAATGGCCGTGGACAGCTCCTGGATGTTCATCAGGATCGAGGCATCGCCAGCGATGTCGATGACCAGCGATTCCGGATGGGCAATCTGCGCGCCGATGGCCGCCGGCAGGCCGTAGCCCATGGTGCCGAGGCCGCCCGAGGTCATCCAGCGGTTCGGCTCTTCGAACTTGTAGAACTGCGCCGCCCACATCTGATGCTGGCCGACCTCGGTCGAGATGTACACGTCGCGATCCTTGGTCAGCTCATAGAGCCGCTCAATGGCGTACTGGGGCATGATCACGTCGTTAGACTGCTTGTAGCTCAACGACTTCCGAGCGCGCCATTGGTCGATCTGCTTCCACCACGCCTTGAGCGCGGCCTTGTCGAGCTGCGGCGCGCGTGACTTCCACACCGCCAGCATTTCCTCGAGCACGTAGGTCACGTCGCCAATGATCGGCACGTGGGCGTGCACGTTCTTGTTGATCGACGACGGGTCGATGTCGATGTGGATCTTCTTCGAATTGGGCGAGAAGCCATCGATCCGGCCGGTGATGCGGTCGTCGAAGCGTGCGCCAATGGCGATCATCACGTCGCAATCGTGCATCGCCATGTTGGCCTCGTAGGTCCCGTGCATGCCGAGCATGCCGAGCCACTGCTTGTCGGAGCCCGGATACGCGCCAAGCCCCATCAGCGTCGAGGTGATCGGGAAGCCCGTGAGCCGCACGAGCTCACGCAGCAGCTGGCTCGCCTTTGGACCTGAATTGATCACACCGCCGCCCGTGTAGAAGATGGGCTTCTTCGCAGAAGCCATCAGTTCGACGGCTTCGCGCACGGCCCCGAGGTCCGGCTTGAGCTTCGGCTTGTAGGTCTTGTGGGCGATATTCGACGGCCCGATGTAGTTGCCGGTCGCGAACTGGACGTCCTTCGGGATGTCGATGACCACCGGACCGGGCCGCCCCGACCGCGCCACGTAGAACGCCTCGTGCAGAATACGGGCAAGATCGTTGACGTCCTTCACCAGATAATTGTGCTTGGTGCACGAGCGCGTGATACCGACCGTATCGCATTCCTGGAAGGCGTCGGAGCCAATGAGATGGGTCGGCACCTGCCCGGTGATGCAGACGATGGGAATGGAGTCCATCAGCGCGTCAGTGAGACCCGTGACAGCGTTGGTCGCGCCAGGACCAGATGTCACCAGCACCACGCCCACACGACCCGTCGAGCGCGCGTAACCTTCCGCCGCGTGCACGGCCCCGCCTTCCTGGCGGACAAGGATATGCTGGACCTTATCCTGCTGGAAAATCTCGTCGTAAATGGGAAGTACGGCGCCGCCCGGGTACCCGAAGATATACTCAACCCCTTGGTCTTGTAGCGCCGTGATGACCATTTCGGCGCCCGTCATCGGGCGTGGCATGACGATCCAATCTCCCAGCTTAGCGATTTCGAGAAAGAGCGGGCGAAGGGAAAACGATGAGCCCCAAATGCCAGCGCACGCACCCTAGCGATGCGCACGCTTAGGGTCAATTCTCATCTGTTCACTAATATTGCTATTTTATCGATGATATTTTTCATTTCTTGCGTCGAAACCTGTATCCAAGACTGCATATTGCGCCGAATCCAGGTGAACTGCCGTTTGGCATAGTGCCGCGTGTCGGCCCTCGCGCGGGCAGCCGCTTCTTCAAGGCTGATCTCTCCGGCCAAGGCCGCCATGAGATGCGGCACGCCGTGGGCCGTCATGACCGGCAGATCCGGGTCGAGTTGCAGATCCCTGAGATGGGCGACCTCTTCGAGCGCGCCGTTCTCCAGCATCGCGTCGAAGCGGGCTTCGCAGCGCTGATAGAGCTCGGCGCGGTCCGGTAGAAGGACGAGGCGGATGGTCTCCTCTTCGCGGAGCACGCCCTGCCCTGGCAAGCTTTGCCACTCGGCGAGCGACCGGCCAGTCGCGTCCAAGACCTCAAGAGCGCGGACAATCCGCTGCGGGTCGCTTGGCCTGAGCCGCGCCGCCATTTCGGCATCGCGCTGGCGCAAGACCTCATGCAGGGCCTCTGCCCCAATCCGTTTAGCCTCTGCACGCCAGTGCGCTCGTATTTCGGTGGGAATGGGAGGTATCGGCGACAGCCCTTCAAGCAGCGCCTTGAAGTAGAGCCCCGTGCCTCCGACGAAAATCGGCAGGCGCCCCTGCTCTTCCGCCTGGGCAATGGCCCGCGCGGCATCCTCGATGTAACGGCCTGCCGAATAGCCTTCGCGAGCCGGGACAAAGCCGTAGAGCAAGTGCGGAGCGCGCGCTTCATCCTCCGGCATCGGCCGGGCTGTCAGGATCCGCAGCTCGCGGTAGACCTGCATGCTGTCGGTGTTGATCACGGCACCGCCCAGCCGTTCGGCAAGCGCCAGCGCGAATGCGGACTTGCCGCTCGCGGTCGGCCCAGCGATAAGGATGGCCCGGCAGGGCCGGCGGTT
>PKEY01000065.1 GCA_002919265.1 Hyphomicrobiaceae bacterium
GAACTCGGCCGTGTTCGAGATCGAGTAGTTCATGTTGGCGATGCCGCCCTCGTAGATGAGGTCGACGATCAGCTTCACCTCGTGGAGGCACTCGAAGTAGGCCATCTCGGGCGCATAACCGGCCTCGACCAGCGTCTCGTAGCCGGCGCGGATCAGCTCGACGAGGCCGCCGCAGAGGACCACCTGCTCACCGAACAAGTCGGTTTCGCACTCCTCCTTGAAGGTCGTCTCGATGATGCCGGCGCGACCGCCGCCAATGGCCGCCGCATAGGAGAGGAACAGATCGTGCGCGTTGCCGCTCTTGTCCTGGGCCACGGCGAGCAGGCAGGGCACGCCGCCGCCACGCAGATACTCGGAGCGAACCGTGTGGCCGGGACCCTTCGGCGCCACCATGCCGACGTCAAGATCCTCGCGCGGCTCGATCAGGTTGAAGTGGACGTTGAGACCGTGCGCGAACATGAGGGCCGCGCCCTGCTTCATGTTGGCGTGCAGGTGATCCTTGTAGATATCGGCCTGCAGCTCGTCGGGCGTCAGCATCATCACCACGTCGGCCCACTTGGCGGCGTCCGCGACCTCCATCACCGGCAGGTTCTCTTTCTGGGCCTTCGCCGCTGAGGGGGAGCCCTTCCGCAGAGCAATCGCCACCTCCTTGACGCCGGAGTCGCGCAGGTTCAGCGCATGCGCGTGCCCCTGACTGCCGTAGCCGACGATGGCGACCTTCTTGGTCTTGATCAGATTGATGTCCGCATCACGATCGTAATAGACGCGCATGACTGCTCCTCTCCAAAATGCGTCTCACTTCACGTAACTGTTCGGGGGCGACTTGCTGGCCGCGAACCGAATTCTGCGCCCGGGACCCTAGCGGGGGACCATAGAAATTCCAACCAATTCCGCAATAAGGGCGCGAACTTCCTCAAGCACGTGATCCGGAACCCTGCCGGCTGGCCGAAACCCGCGCGCCTGGTGGTCAAGCGTCCGTAGCTGGTCGACCAGAATGGCGCCCTTGATACCAACGCCTTCGGGAAGGATCACCTTCGTCGGCCAAGGCTTGAGGTTGGAGGTAATGGGGCAGACGATTGCCCTTCGCGAATGCTGGTGGAAGAGGCGTGAGGTCAACACGAGCGCCGGACGCTGGCCGGCCTGTTCCGTACCCCGGACCGGATCGAGATCAACCCAAACGATATCTCCGGCATCCGGAAGCTCACCTGTGCCAGCTGTAGTCGTCATCGATGATTTCCGCGCCTACCTCTGGCCCCCACTCCTCGGTTGCCGGCTCGTTTTCCGGCCCTAGCCGCTCCATCTCGGCCACCATCTCGGCGAGCGTAGGATACTTGCGCCGGGCCACAGGCCGCATCCGGACGGAGCCGTTTTCGATCTCGAGATCGACGGCCTGCCCCTCTTCAAGGCGTAGATCGTCGGCGATGGCTTTGGGTAGCCGCACCGCCAGACTATTTCCCCATCGGGATACACGTACCTGCATGGCATGACTCCTTTCCCCGGATATACACCGTATATCCAGACTTGCAAGGAGCGGCTGCCAGCTTCAGCTCAGTGGGTTGCCTTCGGGAGCTCGTTGATCGAAGCGACGTACCACTCGTCGGCCTTTACGATGGCGGGGTTCTCGCCGTTCTCGTAAATCCAGCTGTCGACCGCCCAGCGCACGCCGGTCTCTTTCTCGTAGATGGTCGCAGTCCAATGGGTCCAGCCCGCGACGCCGCGCAGGTAGTTCTCCTTCGCAAATGGCTGGCCGACGGTATGATGCTTCAGCAGGCCCTCGTTCTGCAGGACGGTGAGATAACTGGTGGTGTTAGTAGCCTCATCCACACAGTCCTGCTGGGTCGGATCGCCTGAACCGGAAAAATCCATTCCCGGGCGATCATGCTTGGTGCCGATCACCTCGCCGGTACGCCGCTCCATCCAGCCGATGGCGTAGGCGATGGCACGGCGCTCCTCATGCGGCGTGTCCGCCTTCTTCGTTTTCTCCATCAGCTTCTTGATTTCGGCGATGTCGGACTGGGTGAAGGTGAACTTGGTCTTCTCCCGGCAACCGTAAGCATGGCAAACGGTAACGGTCCGGTTGCGCGGCGGGTCGACCTTGAAAACTGTATAGTGATCGACGCCTATGGCGTGCTCGTACGAGCAGCCCCCGGCCAACAATCCAAGCAGGGCTGCCAGGCTAGCCCCCCACCCCCGTGCAACCATTTCCCTCCAACCCCACCAGCAGCAATCCGTCGCGGCCGCATATGCTCACGCTGACAATCTTTTACTATCTCACAGATTCCACCGAAGGTACCCCAGCGCGTTGAGGGGGAGAGGCTTTTTCGTTACGTTGGAGCACCATGGCCACAGCAAAGCCCATTCACGTGATCGGCGGCGGGCTTGCCGGCTCCGAGGCAGCCTGGCAGATCGCGCGCGCCGGCGTTCCCGTCGTTTTGCACGAGATGCGGCCGATCCGCGGGACCGAGGCCCATAAGACCGATGGGCTGGCGGAGCTCGTCTGCTCCAACTCGTTCCGCTCCGACGACTGGGAGACGAACGCGGTCGGGCTGCTGCATGAGGAGATGCGGCGCGCCGACTCCCTCATTATGGCCGCTGGCGATAAGCACAAGCTGCCGGCCGGCGGCGCGCTCGCCGTGGACCGCGAGGCTTTCTCCGCCGAGGTGACCGCGCGGCTTTCGGCCTTACCCAACGTGACGATCGAGCGGGGCGAAGTCGCCGGCCTGCCACCCGAGGATTGGGACAGCGTCATCATTGCGACGGGACCGTTGACGTCGCCCGCCTTGAGCCAGGCCATTCTCGAGCTGACGGGCGAGGACGCCCTCGCCTTCTTCGATGCCATCGCGCCGATCGTGCATTACGACACGATCGACATGTCCGTCGCCTGGCGGCAGTCGCGCTATGACAAGGCGGGCCCCGGCGGCACGGGGGCGGACTACATCAACTGCCCGCTCGACAAGGAGCAGTACGAGCGCTTCGTCGACGCGCTGCTTGCTGGCGAGAAGACCGAGTTCCGCGAGTGGGAGAAGAACACGCCCTACTTCGACGGCTGCTTGCCCATCGAGGTGATGGCCGAGCGCGGCCGGGATACATTGCGCTTCGGGCCGATGAAGCCGGTCGGCCTTTCCAATCCGCATAAGGGCGGCGAGCGGCCCTACGCGGTGGTGCAGCTGCGGCAGGACAATGCGCTTGGCACGCTCTGGAACATGGTTGGCTTCCAGACGAAGCTGAAGTACGGCGAGCAGGTGCGCATTTTCCGGATGATTCCGGGGCTCGAGAATGCCGAGTTCGCCCGGCTCGGCGGCCTGCATCGCAACACGTTCATCAACAGCCCCAAGCTGCTCGACGGGCTATTGCGGCTCAAGGTCCAGCCACGCCTGCGCTTTGCCGGCCAGGTGACGGGCGTCGAAGGCTACGTCGAAAGCGCGGCTATCGGACTCTTGGCGGGGCGTTTCGCTGCGGCCGAGCGGCTGGGCCGCAAGCCTGTGCCGCCTCCTCCGACAACCGCCTTCGGCGCCTTGCTCAACCACATCACCGGCGGTCACTTGTCGGAGGATCGCATCGAATCCGGGCCGCGCTCGTTCCAGCCGATGAACATCAACTTCGGCCTCTTCCCGCCGCTGGAGCCCGGTGAGGAAGGCTCCGGCCTCAAAGGCAAGGAGCGCGGCCGCGCGAAGAAGCGGGCCATCGCTCTACGGGCGCTCCGAGACCTCGACCGCTGGCTGGCGGATACGAGCCTGCGGGCAGCGGCTGAGTAGGAGCGCCTTATCCTAGAATGCTCAGGCCAAAGAGAGCAGCTTACGGATTGAACCGCGGAATGTCGGTGAAGAAGCCGTGCTGCATCTCATTGCTGCGCTCATACTTGGCGAGCACTTGGCGCGCCTTCTTGACGACCGCATCGGCGATGGCCGCCTGACCTTCCGCCGTTGGATGGAAAGCGCCGGAGTATGTCGCGGCCAGCACCAGCTGGAACCACGAGGTATGCATCTGCAGCACCTTCTGCAGCAGCGTGGCCGGCACGTGGAAGTTGCCGGTCATGAACGCGTCGTTCGGCGTCCTGAACCAGCGCTGACGGGGGGCATAGGGCCGATAATCCGCGGGGTTATATGGCTTCCAAACACCGTTGATCTTGCGCGGTAGCCTGAGGTCGTCGGCGGTCGAGAAAGCTGCGTCGCTCCACCCGGCACAGATCCCGCGACCGAGGAACTCCTTGCGGTGGCTTTCGACGAACGTCCAACCGTGCTCCCGAGCAGCACGGCGCATCAGCTCGTTGAGATGCTCCGCCAGCACACTGCCCTCAAGCGCCTTCTTCTCGTCGAGCTTGAAGTCCTTGAGTATATCCATGCCCGCTCGCCCGCTGGGACACACTGTGGTTCCGTCCTCGAGCAGCGCTAGCCCAGGATAGGCGGTCAGCAGAATCCGATCGCTCTCGTGGATGTGGAGGATGTTCTGAAGCGCGCGGTGGAGCGCCCGGTAGCGCCAATAAAGACGCGCGAGTTGCTCCTTTGCGGTGCTTGCACCCTCGATCTGACCCAGCCAGCCGCCAAGCCATTTCAACATCGACTTGTCTGTCAGCACCGCGTTTGCAACGAGCCGCGAGAAGCCAACGTCGTTGCCGCCGATCGAGACCATCAGAAGGTCGATCTTCCGCGCGAACTCGGCATCGCACTTGACAAGCGACACCCCTTTCAGCTCGGGAACCCGGCCGTTGAAGTGATACGCCTCAGGGAAGCTCACCTTGCGGGGCCGATGGTTGCCGCACTGAGCCTCGGCGACGGCTGAAATCTGGGAGAGCCGCGGCGGGTTTGGCACCCACTCGTTGCCCATGTACCGCAGGAACAAACCGTCAGTAATCTCTGCCCCCGAGCAGGCGACGCCCACGAATGTCACCGCCCGATGCGGATCCTCCAGCGAAAGCTGGAGCGCGGCGCGAAGCTGGTGGGAGTAGAGGGAGCGGTGGCAGGCCTGGTCGAGCCAGCGGGCATTCTCCTGGATGAAGCGCTCGTCACCAATCTCCCGCCAGTTGCCAACCCGAGCAGGATAGCCCGTGAGCTCCGTCATCAGGCCGGCTCCGTAGCTCACCGACCGCTCGCGCGAGAAACGGATGGGCAAATCCGGGTTACCCTCACCTGAAGCGAAGCTGTCGCCGATTCCAACGATGAACAGGTCCGTAACGGTTGCGTCCGTGGCTGCAATCTCACGCCCGCCGATTTCGACCGTGATGCGCGCGCCATTGGGATACGGCACGTCGAGCAAAACTGGCTCATTGCAGGGCTGGGTCACCGCCTGCCCGCGCGGGGCACCTATCCCCTTTGGAGCCGTCAGCCACGTGCAGTCAACGAAGCTTGCGTCGGGAATACCCTTCAGCTCAGCGACGATCCTGTGCGACTTCGGATTGATGTAATCTCCGCCGTCAGGGCAAATGTGACGGCTCTTGTCAGCATGCCAGCAAGTTCGGCCAAGGACGATCGAGGCCCAGCCGTCCTGGTAGCGGGAGCCCAGCTTGCGCTCGGCGGAAAGCACCGGCGAGTCGTGCTCCTCGTCCGAGAGCGACAGGAATATCGTGCGATGGGCCTCGGTATCTGTTGGATCAATGAAGAAACGGAAGGGGTTCTCAACCCGCCATTCGATGTGAGGATAGATGTCTGCAGGCTGACTTGCACCGGTATGGGGAATGGCCGTAATCGATGTCAGCAGCAGTCCCGCTATCGCAAGTGTGCGGAGCATCTTCGTCCCCCATCGACGCAATGCCGGCATTCGGACCAGCTTACGATTTTTTGCGTCACATCAGAAGCGGCCGCTCACATGCGACCACCACAAGGCCCAGACCCGGCGGATCGGCGCGAGTTGTAGCGGCTCGCGCAACGGGTCGCGGGTTGTTCTACGAAGAGCCCGCAAATAGGGCTCTACGACGGCAAGCGGGAGCAGTGCGGCATGTTGTACACGGTCGAGTTGTCCCTGACGCTGCCGCGCCTCGTCGAGGTCCCGCCGGACTTGGTCGATCAGGCCCTCGATCACAGGCTCGAGGCGCTCTCGCGGGACTCCCGCCTGCACGTCTGCCAAACTTAGTCCGGCAGCGGCCAATCGGGTCTCCGGAATGAGCACGCGGCCTTGCGCCCATAGCGCCGGCAGCTCCACCAGCAATCGCGCGATGCCGTAAGCACGCCCTGCGGGCATCGCCAGGGCATGTGCGGTCTCGCTCCGACTACCGAGGATACGGAGCGCCAGCTCGAACAGCGCGCCTTCCGTCTTTGCGAGATGCGCCGCAAGAGCTTGATCATCCATAATCGGTTCCTCGTGAAGGAGAACCGATTGGGCGTCGATGAAGCCAATGAGGAGGCCGAGCGGAAGACGATGGCGCGCGACCACGCTCCTCGCAGCATCGGCGACCGGGTGGCCACTGAGCGTCGAGGGGTCCGTGTTCTCCAGAGCTTCGCGCCACCACTGCAGCCGGATTTCCCCCATCATCGGCTCGCGGACGATCACCGGGATGCGTTCGATCTCGCCCGCAAACGCGGCGAGCGTGATGAGGTCCCATCTGACGTCTCGGGGTGATAGGAGCGCGGCGAGATAACGATCGAGCTCCCATGCTCGCGCCGATGCGCGGACCACCTCTGCATGGGTGGGTTCGAATGTCGCCGTTTCACTCACGGATCAGTAGAGGTGGGCGGCCGCCACCATGGCAAAGGTCACCGGCAAAGTCAGGACGAGATTGAGCCGGGCATAAGTCTTGACGGTTTCCCTGGCATGCTCCCTCGCCGCTGGCTCTGCCGGACTTTCGCCAAGGACGATCCGGAGGTTAGGCCAAATGACGAAATGGACGAACGCCCACATGACGATGCCCCCGATCGTGCCGACCAGCATCATCAGCGCGCGGGGCGTCGGGACGAACACCGCGGTCGAAAAGACGAGCGAGCCGAAAACATAACCGGTGGTCACCAAGAGCAGCGCTCCGCTGACCACCGTCAGATGCGAGGCATGTCGGAACGCATGGGCCACCTTCGGAACCACAGCAGACATCAGCGTTCGCCGGCCCGCATCGTCCGCCTGTTGCACCGCCGCGAGCTGGACGAAATTCACGAACCAGATCATCCCAACCCAGAGCATGGCGGCAACCACGTGGACCCAGCGGAGGAGGAAGGAGAAGAAGCCCAGCGCGTCGGCGCCAACGAGCGCCAGCCATGCGATCAGGATGATGAGCGTCAGCGCAGTGCCGGCGGCCAACGCTCGGCCCGCGGTTTCGGTGATGGCTTGCATCTCAGTGCCCTCGATTGGGAGCGCGAAGCGCCAGGTCCTCGCAGGAGTATACCTGCTTCGCCGGCTTCACGAGCCTACGATTTCTCCCATTCCACGACTGCCAGCCGCCGCCATCATTCGACGGCAATCAGGGCAGCGGCGACTCGACGGTGCTCCGCCAAGAGGACGTTGTACGTCCGGCAGGCTGCGCCAGTATCCATCGGCTCAATGCCAAGCCCGGCCTCAGCGAACCCACCGCGCAGCTCAGGGGAAGGAAAAACCTGGCGCTTGCCCGTGCCGAGGAGAAAAATGTCGATCCGATCCTTCTCGGCAAACACCAGCTCGAAAGCCTCAAGCTGGAAGTCCTCCGGGCGGGAAACATGCCAGGCATAGATGCCGCTAGGCAGGCAAAGAAGCGAGCCGCGATGGCTCATGTCGGCGAAACGGAACCCGCCGTTGCCATATGCATCAATGGGCGCCTGATAGGGATATCGTGCAACGCGCTCCGACATCCGGCAGCTCCCGAGGGCATCACACCCTGCTCGCAACCGCGGATGATGCTTTGCCCTTCTCCAAACCCGACCAGTCGCGCTTGATGCCCGTGTACGCAAGCAACGGCGCCGCAATGAAGATCGACGAGTAGGTGCCGATGAGGACGCCGAGCAACATCGCCAGCGAGAAGTAGCGGATCACCTCGCCGCCAATGAGGAACAGCACCGCGAGCACGACCAGTGTGGTCAAACCCGTCAGGATCGTGCGCGAAAGCGTCTCGTTGATAGAAAGATTGAGAAGCTCGTCGAGCTCCATGCGCTTGAACTTGCGCAAATTCTCGCGAATGCGGTCAGACACGACAACCGTGTCATTGACGGAATAGCCAAGAATCGTCAGCAAAGCCGCGACGATCGACAGATCGAAATCCCATTGGAACAGCGAGAAGAGACCCGCGACGATCAGCACGTCATGCGTGAGTGACAGCACCGCCCCAATGGCGAACTGCCACTCGAAGCGGAACCAGATGTATACGCAAATCCCAACCAGCGAGACGAGAACGGCGATGATGCCGGTTGTTCGCAGCTCGCTTGAAACGGCAGGGCCAACGA
This sequence comes from Hyphomicrobiaceae bacterium, assembly GCA_002919265.1. Lineage (GTDB taxonomy): Bacteria > Pseudomonadota > Alphaproteobacteria > Rhizobiales > Hyphomicrobiaceae > ZC4RG25. The sequence continues at coordinate 8,334 of PKEY01000065.1, forward strand.
CTTCGACGCGGCGCTGAATGTAATCGTCGCCCAGAGCGGCGATGACCTTTTTGACAGCCTCTTGTTGCGCTTCCTCCCCGCCGGGCTGTTCCTCTACACGGATCAGAACGTCATCGGGAGATCCGAACTCCTGGATCTGTACCTCACCGAGACCAAGCGAACCCAATTTCTGGCGCAGGCTCGCCAGATCGACCGGTCCTGATTTGTGCTGGACCTCGATCATCGAGCCGCCCTTGAAATCCACGCCGAAATTGAAGCCGAC
>PKEY01000082.1 GCA_002919265.1 Hyphomicrobiaceae bacterium
GTCGCCTGGATTGCCGGCAAGGTTGGATGGACGAAGCTCGCCTACTTTGCGGCATTCTATCCGCTTCTCTACTTGGGCTTGGTGTTTGGCTGGTATCACCTCACCCCTGCGCAGTGGCACTGATTGTGTCTCCACCCACCTGATATGCGGCGCTTCACTTCCACTCGTGGATGAGACGAGATGGCCGCTACGAATCGGGACTGCTCGGTGTAATCTGCAGGCCCATGCAGCGGTACATCTTCATTACCGGCGGCGTGGTTTCTTCCCTCGGCAAGGGCCTCGCGTCAGCGGCTCTGGGTGCGCTTCTCCAGGCTCGCGGTTATTCTGTGCGCCTGCGGAAGCTCGATCCCTACCTCAACGTCGACCCGGGGACGATGAGCCCCTACCAGCACGGCGAGGTGTTCGTCACGGACGACGGCGCCGAGACGGACCTCGACCTCGGGCATTACGAGCGTTTCACCGGCGTCCCCGCCAAACGTTCGGATAACATCACCACGGGGCGGATCTATCAGGAGATCCTCGCCAAGGAGCGCCGGGGTGATTACCTCGGTGCGACGGTGCAGGTCATTCCGCACGTCACCGACGCCATCAAGGAGTTCATCACCTCCGGCAACGAGGGCATCGATTTCGTGCTGGTTGAGATCGGCGGCACGGTTGGTGACATCGAGGGCCTACCGTTCTTCGAGGCGATCCGTCAGCTAGGCAACGAGCTGCCGCGCGGCTCTGCCGTCTACATCCACCTGACGTTGCTGCCTTACATCCCGAGTGCAGGCGAACTGAAAACCAAGCCGACCCAGCACTCGGTCAAGGAGCTGCGCTCGATCGGCATTCAGCCCGACATTCTGTTGTGCCGGTCGGACCGGCCGATCCCACGCTCAGAACGCAAGAAAATCGCACTGTTTTGTAACGTGCGGGAGGAGGCGGTCATCCAGGCGCTGGACGTTTCCTCGATCTACGACGTGCCGCTGGCCTACCACCGCGAGGGGCTTGATCGCCAGGTGCTCGCGGCCTTCGGCATCGAGAATGCCCCTGCGCCCGATCTCAGCCGTTGGGAGGCGATCAGCCATGCCATCGCCAATCCGGAGGGCGAGGTCACGATTGCCGTCGTAGGCAAGTACACGGAGCTCAAGGACGCTTACAAATCCCTCATCGAAGCGTTGGTGCACGGCGGCATCGCCAACAAGGTGCGGGTGAAAATCGACTGGATCGAAAGCGAAACCTTCGAGCGCGAGGATCCGGCGCCTTTCCTTGAACATGTCGACGGCATTCTGGTGCCCGGCGGTTTTGGCGAACGCGGATCGGAAGGCAAAATCCTCGCCGCCCGTTTTGCACGTGAACACAAGGTGCCGTATTTCGGCATTTGCTTCGGGATGCAGATGGCCTGCATCGAAGCAGCGCGCAATCTCGCCGGAATTCCCGAGGCGAGCTCCACGGAATTTGGACCCACGTCTGAGCCAGTTGTCGGTTTGCTCACCGAATGGATGCGCGGAGATCAGCTGGAGCGGCGCAGGGCAGGGGGCGATCTCGGCGGCACAATGCGACTGGGTGCCTACGAGGCCAGGCTCAATCCCAACAGCAAAATCGCTGGAATTTACGGGACGACCGCGATTTCGGAGCGGCACCGCCACCGCTACGAGGTCAACCCGGCCTATCGCGAAAGATTGGAAAAGGCGGGGCTGGTCTTTTCCGGCATGTCACCGGACGGCCTGTTGCCGGAAACGATCGAATATCCAGATCATCCCTGGTTCATCGGCGTTCAGTTCCATCCCGAGCTGAAATCGCGGCCCTTCGATCCACACCCCCTTTTCAAGAGCTTCATCGCTGCGGCGGTCGAGCAGTCGCGGTTGGTGTAAGCAGCTCCTGCCAAATGATCGCATTTCAGGGATTGGCCCTTTAGCGGAGGACGTTTCTTCCCGATCTGTAAGTTACGAGAACCCCGCCTGAGCGGGGCTCTCGGATCTTTTTTGACCTTGAGAATGGTCGTCAGCGGGTGGCACGGCGCTGGCGTCAGGCGCCTTCGAACGCGCGGCGCAGCTCGACTTTTGCTCGTTCCAGGATTTGGCGGCGTTTCTCAGGCAGGCCGCGGCCGGCGCGGTTGATGTAGAAGTTCAGCATCGACATTGCGGACTGCAACGGGGTGCCTTTGCGCCGCGTGCTTGTTTCGGCCGACCGCTTCAGAGACTGCGCGATCCGGACGGGATCGTCCCAGGTGAACACTCCGGTTTCGAGGTCGAGCGCATTGCTGGTGCGCGTTACCTCCTGCGACCAGTATCGTTGGCTTTGCCGCGCTTTGCTGCCGCGGCCGCGCCGTGAGCGCGGCGTCTGCGTAGTGGCTGCTCGCGGTGTCATGCCGGAACCCCGGTCGTGCGTTGTGCAAATTCAACAAGGGGTGGCTATCTCGCGTTCCGAGATAGTTGCGAGGCCTTTGATCCACAACCGCACCCTATTCCGCGCGGTCGTCTGGTGTAAGCTGCCGCCGCCGCGGCGGAGTCGGCAGTCGCGGCCATTGTCGTAAGCCGCTACAAGGCAAGCATGACTGATTCAAATCTGCTCACACCCGAGCCAGTCGTGACGGTTGGCTCCGTGACCTTTGCGAACGACCGGCCGATCGCCCTGTTCGCCGGCCCTTGTCAGATGGAAAGCCGCACGCATGCGCTGGAAATGGCGGCTGCGCTGAAAGAAATTTGCGGGCGGCTTGGCATCGGGCTCGTGTACAAGACGTCCTTCGACAAGGCCAATCGGACGAGCCTCTCCGGCAAGCGGGGCATCGGGCTCGCGGCGGCGTTGCCGGTGTTCGCAGAGATTCGCGAAAGCCTCGGCTTGCCGTGCGTCACCGATGTGCATGAGCCGGCGCAATGCGCGCCTGTTGCCGAGGTCGTCGACGTTCTGCAGATCCCGGCGTTTCTCTGCCGCCAGACGGACCTGCTGGTCGCAGCGGCCAAGACGGGTCGCGTGGTGAAAATCAAAAAAGGCCAATTCCTGGCACCGTGGGACATGAAAAATGCCGTCGCTAAGGTGACGGGCAGCGGCAATCGCAACGTGCTGGTAACGGAGCGTGGCGTCAGCTTTGGCTACAACACGCTCGTCGTCGACATGCGCGCGTTGCCAATCATGGCAGAGACAGGCGCCCCCGTAATTTTCGACGCAACGCATTCTGTGCAGCAGCCGGGCGGGCAGGGGACAGCATCCGGCGGAGACCGGCGGTTCGTGCCGATTTTGGCGCGTGCTGCCGTTGCGGTGGGGGTCGCCGGGTTATTCATCGAAACCCACGAGAATCCCGACAGGGCGCCGTCAGACGGTCCGAACATGGTGCCGCTTGCGCATTTGGAGAGCTTGCTCTCCGAGCTCATCGAGCTCGACAGGGTCGTTAAACGCCGGCTGTCATCGCAGTAACATTGCTCCGAAAGGCTTTTTGCAATTTTTAGTTGATCGTTCGAACGCATCTCTGAGCATGAGGTGGGGCGGTAACGCTTGGCCCCGAATTGTTTGGCGATGAAAGTCATTTGGCGGATGGGATGGCTGGTGGGATGGAAGCTGTGAAACGAATCATCTGCATCGGTCATTCCGCGCTCGACCATATCTTCCGGGTCGAATCCTTTCCGCGCGGCCCCTCGAAAGTCCGCGCGCTGGAGCACGTGGAAACCGGCGGTGGCATGGCCGCGAACGCAGCAGCGACGATCGCGCGTCTGGGCGGCAAAGCCGAGCTGTGGAGCCGCGTCGGAGACGACGATGCGGGCGCGAAAGTCCGCGCTGGCTTACGGGCTTTAGGGGTTGATGTGCGCTCACTGCAGTCCTTCGAGGAAGGGCGCACCTCCACATCGGCCATCATAGTCGACAACGCCGGCGAGCGGCTTATCGTCGGCTCGCGAGACATCAACATGCCCTCGGGCACGAGCTGGCTACCGCTCGAGCGCATCCGGGATGCCGATGCTGTTCTTGGCGATGTGCGGTGGCTCGAAGCTGTGCGCGTCGCGTTTACCCGCGCACGGCGCGAAGGCGTGCCGACGGTGCTCGACGGCGACCTCGGTGCGCGCGAGGCGATGCCCGAGCTGCTTGCCATCACAGATTACGCGATCTTCTCCCAGCCGGCCCTTGAAGATTTTCTTCCGCAAGGGACGATCGAGGAAAAGCTGCAGCGCGTCCTTGAGTTTGGGCCGCGCCATGCGGGCGTTACGCTGGGGGCCAAGGGCTATCAGTGGCTTGATAGGCAGGCTGGTACCGGTTATCAGCCCGGCTTTGCTGTCGATGTGGTGGACACGACTGGGGCGGGGGATGCTTTCCACGGTGCATTCACGCTCGCCCTTGTCGAAGGCAAGCCAATTCCCGAATGCGCGCGTTTTGCCTGCGCGGTCGCGGCCATGAAGTGCACACGACTCGGCTCACGCGCTGGCCTGCCAACACGCGCCCAAGTCGAAGGCTTCCTGGCGGCCCAAGGCTAAAGCCTGCCGGCTCCGAGATCGCGGCTAAAGAGTCAAAGGTCTCGGCTGAAACTTCCTGTTTCCAACTTCTCTATGCGACGGTGCTTCTTGTAGACGGCACGGAGCGCCGCCGCTAAATGGGTCGCGCAACGATGGCCCGGCTCCGGCGCGTCGGCGCCGACACGAGAGAGGATATCCGGATGTCCCTTGCGCACCCCACGGCTGCCGGCGGCGCAGACGTGAGCCATAAAGACATGGCCAACGCCATTCGGGCGCTTGCCATGGATGCCGTCGAGAAGGCCAAGTCGGGCCATCCCGGCATGCCGATGGGCATGGCGGACGTCGCGACGGTGCTCTTCACCCAATTCCTGCGTTTCGATCCGGCCGATCCCAAGTGGCCCAATCGCGACCGATTCGTGCTGTCGGCCGGTCACGGCTCGATGCTGCTCTACGCGCTGCTCTATCTAACCGGCTATCCGGGGATGGACATTGAACAGATCAAACAGTTCCGCCAGCTCGGGTCGAAGACGGCAGGGCATCCCGAGTTCGGACATGCACCGGGCATCGAAACGACCACGGGGCCGCTAGGGCAGGGCATCGCGACCGCTGTCGGCATGGCATTGGCCGAGCGCATCTGGAACGCGCGCCTCGGCTCCGAGATCATCAACCACCACACCTATGTCATCGCTGGCGACGGGTGCCTGATGGAAGGCGTGAGCCAGGAGGCGATCACGCTGGCAGGCCACCTCGGGCTCGGCCGCCTGATCGTTCTGTTCGACGACAACGGAATTTCAATCGACGGGCCGACTACGCTTTCGACGTCGGAGGATCAGATCCGCCGCTTCGAGGCGGCCGGATGGAACACCGCATCCGTCGATGGTCACGATCCGCTTGCGATCGCGGCTGCCATTTCCCGCGCCCGCGCGGACGACAGCAAGCCTTGGCTCATCGCCTGCAAGACGGTGATCGGCTACGGTGCGCCGAAGAAGCAGGGCACGGCGGCGACGCACGGCTCGCCCCTTGGCGCGGAAGAAATCGCAGGAGCCCGTGAGCGGCTCGGCTGGGCGCATCCGCCTTTCGAGGTCCCCGAGCCGATTTTGGCCGCATGGCGTAGCACGGGCCAGCGGGGCGCGGCAGAGCGTGCCGAATGGCTGAAGCGCTGGGAGGCTGTCGATGCTGCCGTGCGCGAGAGCTTTGAGCATCCTGCGGGCGCGGCAGGGGAAGCAGTCCGGAGCGCCATCAACGAGGCCAAGCGCAAGGCCGCGGCAGAGACGGCAAAGAAGGCCACCCGTCAGTGGTCAGAGTTTGCGCTGGATCACCTGGTGCCGGTGCTGCCCGGGCTCATCGGCGGCTCGGCGGATTTGACGGGCTCGAACAATACCAAGACAAAGTCACAGGCCGTCATCTCGAAGGGCAGTTTCAGCGGTAACTACATTCACTATGGCATCCGCGAGCATGGGATGGCCGCGGCCATGAACGGATTGGCCCTTTACGGAGGGCTCATCCCCTACGGCGGCACGTTCCTCGTGTTCTCGGATTATTGCCGGCCTGCCATCCGCCTTTCCGCGCTCATGCGCCAGCGGGTCGTCTACGTGATGACTCACGATTCGATCGGCCTCGGCGAAGATGGCCCCACCCACCAGCCGATCGAGCACTTGGCGAGCCTCAGGGCGATACCGAACCTCTACGTGATGCGTCCCGCCGACGGCGTCGAGACGGCGGAGTGCTGGGAGATCGCCGTCCGGCCGGGTGATACGCCGAGCGTTCTTGCGCTGACCCGTCAGGCCGTGCCGAACCTCCGCACGACGCACAGGGACGAGAACCTTTCGGCCAAAGGCGCGTACGTACTGCGGGAGCCGGACGGCAAGCGGGACGTTACGCTGCTGGCGACCGGCTCCGAAGTGGGGCTTGCCGTGGCCGCCGCCGAGGCGCTGGCGGGCGAGGGCGTTGCCGCCGCCGTCGTCTCGATGCCGTGTTTCGAGCTCTTCCGGCAGCAGCCGGAGAGCTACCGCAAGGCGGTCCTCGGTGACGCGCCGCGCATTGGCATCGAGGCGGCTGTCGCGCAGGGCTGGTGCGAGTGGCTGGACAGGGACGACGTGTTCATCGGTCTTTCGGACTTCGGCGCCTCCGCGCCGGCGGCTCAACTGTTCGAGCATTTCGGTCTGACACCGGCGCGGGTGGTGAACGCAGCGAAGGCGCTCCTTGCCAAGCGCAGGTGATCCACCTCATCGAAGGGAGAGACGTCCATGAACCTCGACAAGCTCAAAACCACCCAAGGTCTCGATGTTCATGGAAAGCGCGTGCTGGTGCGCGCAGACCTCAACGTGCCTGTCCAGAACGGCGAAGTGACCGATGCCACGCGCCTCGAGCGCTTGGCGCCAGGACTGCTCGACCTGGCTGATCGCGGCGCGCGCGTCGTGGTGATCTCGCATTTCGGCCGTCCGAAGGGTGGACCTGCGCCGGAGTTTTCGCTGAAGCCCATCGCCGCGAAGCTCGCCGAAATCCTCAAGCGCCCCGTCGCTTTCGCAGAGGACTGCATCGGGCCGGCGGCCGAAGCCGCCGTGAATGCCCTTTCTCCGGGCCAGATCGTCGTTCTCGAAAATCTGCGCTTCCACAAGGGTGAGGAGAAGAACGATCCTGAGTTCGCCAAAGCGTTGGCTGCGCTGGGCGACATCTACGTCGGAGATGCCTTCTCGAGCGCCCATCGCGCCCATGCGTCCACCGAGGGCGTGACGCACTATCTACCCTCGTACGCCGGCCCGCTGATGATGGAGGAGATCGAGGCGCTGCGCTCGGCTCTCGACCGGCCGGATCGGCCCACGGCGGCGATCGTCGGCGGTGCGAAGATTTCGACCAAGATCCCTGTGCTGATGAATCTCGTCAGCAAGGTCGACAAGCTCATCATCGCCGGCGGCATGGCGAACACGTTCTATCTCGCGCAGGGAGTGGATGTCGGCAAGTCGCTGGCCGAGCCCGACTTCAAGGAGACGGCGCTGGAGGTGATGAAAGCGGCGAAAGCGAAGAGCTGCGAGGTAATCCTGCCGCCGGATGCTGTTGTCGCCACCGAGCTCAAGGCCGGCGTAGTGACGAAGACGGTGCCGATCCTCGAGGTGCCTTCCGATTGCATGATCCTCGATGTCGGCCCGAAGTCTGTGGAGCACTTCACTGACGTGCTTACCCGCTGCCGCACGCTGCTGTGGAATGGCCCGCTCGGTGCATTCGAGATTCCGCCGTTCGGCGAGGGGACGTTCGCGTTGGCCCGCGAGGTGGCTCGCCTGACGAAGGCGCGCAAGCTCGTCTCCATCGCTGGCGGCGGCGATACGGTTGCGGCGCTCAATGAGGCGGGCGTGGCCCAGGACATGTCCTATGTGTCGACGGCGGGCGGCGCATTCCTCGAATGGCTGGAAGGCCGGGAGCTGCCGGGCGTGGCAGCGCTCGCCCGTGACTGAGCGCTGGCCGGAGGCCGTCGTCTTCGACCTGGACGGCACGCTGATCGATAGCGTCGGCGATATCACGGACGCGCTGAACGGCGCGCTCGCGAAGGAGGGGCTGGAGACCTTCAGCGAGGCCGAGCTTCGCCTGATGGTCGGCGGCGGTGCCCGCGTGCTTATCGAGCGCGCGCTCAAGGCGCGCGAATTGGCGGAGGACGCTGGGCTCGCGCAGCGGCTCCATGCCAGTTTCATGGACATATACAAGTCGGCGTCGGTGGCGCGCACGACGGTCTATCCCCATGGCCGGGAACTGTTGTCAGAGCTGCGCCGGGATGGGGCGAAGCTCGCGATCTGCACCAACAAGCCGCTT
>PKEY01000078.1 GCA_002919265.1 Hyphomicrobiaceae bacterium
TCACCGATGAACTCCTTCCTGATCCTCACGGGGATCGAGACGCTGCCCCTGCGCATGCAGCGGCACTGCGAGAATGCGCTGGCTGTTGCCGAGTACCTGTCCAAGCATCCGAAGGTGGCGTGGGTAAACTACGCCGGCTTGCCGGATAACCCCTACTACCAGCTGCACAAGAAAATTTGCCCGAAGGGGGCGGGTGCCGTCTTCACCTTCGGTCTCAAGGGCGGCTACGACGCCGGCGTGAAGTTGGTGGCGAGCCTGAAGCTCTTCTCACACCTCGCCAACATCGGCGACACGCGGAGCCTGGTGATCCACCCGGCGTCCACGACGCACCGCCAGCTCACAGACGAGCAGCGCATTGCGGCAGGTGCGGGGCCGGATGTCGTGCGCCTGTCGATCGGTCTCGAGGACAAGGCGGACATCATCGGCGATCTCGAGCAGGCGCTGGCGCAGGTTTAGTGCGCGATCGACGGCACTTTGGTTCCGTGGAACAAAACCCCGGCCTTATCATTCGAGGCCGGGGCATTTTCTCAGGTCAACCTTTCACTCTCACGTAGCTGCCTGGTGCATCTTCGATGACGCCCAGGACGGTGCCTGGCTGGCGTGCCGGTACGCGTTTGCCAGAGTGCTTCGCCAGCCATTTCGCCCAATAAGGCCACCAGGAGCCGGGCGTTTCCTTGGCGTTCGCGATCCACTCTTCAAGCGTCTCTGCCGGCTTCTTGTTGGTCCAAAACTGATATTTGACACGCTTGGGATCGGGCGGATTGATAACACCCGCGATGTGGCCGGAGCCGGCCAGGACGAATTCGACCGGCCCACCAAAAAGCTTTGATCCAATGAAAACCGATTTGGCGGGTGCGATGTGGTCTTCGCGCGTAGCCAGCTCGAAAATCGGCAATTTCACCTTCTTCAAGTCAAGCCGCGTGCCGGCAATTTTCATCTTGCCCTTGGCAAGATTGTTCTCGTGATAAAACTCCCGCAGATAAAATTTGTGATTGGCCGCCGGCATCCGTGTCGAATCCTGGTTCCAATAAAGCAGGTCGAACGGAATGGGTTTTTTTCCGAGAAGATAATTGTTGACGATGTAGGGCCAGATGAGGTCCCGCGGCCGCAGCAGGTTGAATACGGTCGCCATGCGCGAGCCGTCGAGATAGCCGCGCTCCGACATCATTTCCTCGAGCGCTTTCAGCTGAGCATCGTCGATAAAGACGAGAAGATCACCGGCGTTGCTGAAATCCACCTGGGCGGTGAGGAACGTCGCGGACCTGTAAGGCTCTTCGCCACGAGCCGCCAGGTAGGCGAGCAGCGTCGCCAGCATCGTTCCGCCGACGCAGTAGCCGAGGACGTTGATCTTTTCCTGATCTGTCTCGCGCATGACGGCATGGGTTGCCGCCATCGCGCCTTCGATCATGTAGTCTTCGAACGTCTTGTCTTTCAGACGCTCATCCGGGTTGACCCATGAGATGACGAAAACCGTGAAGCCCTGATCGACAACAAACTTCACGAATGACTTCTGCTGGGTCAGATCGAGGATGTAATATTTGTTGATCCACGGAGGAATGATCAGCAGCGGCGTTTCGTGAACCGTCTCCGTGGTGGGGGTGTACTGAATGAGCTGCAACAGGTCGTTTTGGAAAACGATCTTGCCTGGCGTGACAGCAAGATTCCGCCCGACCTCGAATGCGTCGAGATCCGTCTGGCGAATCCGCAGCAAATCATCCGACCGCTCCAGATCCTCGGCCAGGTGCTGCAAGCCTTGCACAAGGTTCCGCCCACCGGAGGCAATGGTTTCGCGCAGCACCTCCGGATTCGTCACCGGAAAATTGGACGGCGACAACGCGCTCAGGATCTGTTCCAGATAAAATTCGGCCTTCTGCCGCGTACGCTCGTCGAGGCCTTCGGTTTTATCGAGAATCTTTTCCGCCCACTTCGCCGTCAGGAGATAAGCCTGGCGCCAATAATCGAAATAGGTGTTCTCTGACCATTCGGGATCCTTGAAACGATTATCTCCAGGCGCAGGCTCTGCCACAGGCTCGACCTTCTCGCCCATCATCCTCCGAAGCGTCCTTTGCCAAAGGTCGAGATGCCCGGAGATAAACTCCTGCTGCGCTTCGGCCAGGCGGGCAGGATTGTTGAACCAGATATTGGCAACCTCACCCAATGTCCTGGTTGCCTCAGCGATTTCGGCGGCAGCCGAATACGGCCCGGTTTGCGTGTCTGCCCGTTCAAGAAACTTGGCCATCACCTTGCTGCCCTGCTCAAACAGCTTGAGCAGGTTCAGTGCGAGTTCCTCTGGATTTTCGATCTTCAGAGGTGCGCTCTCTGGCCGAGCTTCTGGATTGGGCTTTTGCATGGTCCGCCTGTCGTTTTGGGGCTTCCCCCAAGAATTCGAACGTCGAGCCTACTAGAAATGAGTTTGCTCAAACGGTCTCAAGATTTCGTCACCTTGACATAGGGTTTCGGCCTGGAACGCGCCACATTCCGCCACCGCCAGCCGATATCGACTTTAGCAGATGCTGCGGCAGCCTGTCACACGTCATCCGCAGCTGGAAGCCCGCCTGACTCGTATCTCCGGGGCAACCGGAGGGGACGAATCGAATGCTGTCGATTCCTTTGGCAGCGCTGGACGAAAGGCCGCAAACGGTCGTAAACACGAGCAGCGACGAAGTGTCGTGCCATCCCAATCCACGAGAGGCAGCCGTGATCGACGAATTCCATCGCATCAAGCGCCTACCGCCCTATGTCTTCGCAGAGGTCAACCGCCTCAAGGCTGAGGCACGGGCCGCCGGCGCCGATATCGTCGACCTCGGCATGGGCAACCCGGACATGCCCACGCCTCCGCACATCGTGGAGAAGCTCATCGAGACGGTGAAAAAGCCGCGCACGCACCGTTACTCCGCGTCTAAGGGGATAGCTGGCTTGCGGCGCGCCCAGGCGGCCTATTACGAGCGCCGTTTCGGTGTGAAGCTCGACCCTGAAACCCAGATCGTGGCGACGCTCGGCTCCAAGGAAGGCTTCGCCAACATGGCGCAGGCGATTACAGCGCCGGGCGATGTCATCCTTGTTCCGAACCCGACCTATCCTATCCACGAGTTCGGCTTCATCATTTCCGGCGCCTCGATCCGGCATATCCCGGCGAGCAACGGACCGGAATTTCTGCGCGGCGTGGAGCGGGCTGCGAAATACTCCATCCCCAAGCCGCTCGCGATGGTGCTGAGCTACCCGTCAAACCCCACGGCGATGACGGCCGACCTCGACTTTTACACAGAGGCGGTACAACTCGCGAAACGCCTGGGACTGATCATTCTGTCGGATCTGGCGTACGCGGAGATTTACTTCGACGACAATCCACCGCCCTCGGTTCTGCAGGTGCCGGGGGCAATCGACGTGGCGGTGGAATTCACGTCGCTGTCGAAGACCTACAACATGCCCGGCTGGCGCATGGGCTTCGCGGTCGGCAACGAGCGGCTGATCGCGGCGCTTGCCCGCGTCAAGTCCTACCTCGACTACGGTGCGTTCACACCTATCCAGGTCGCTGCGGCTGCGGCGCTCAACGGTCCGCAGGATTGCGTCGAGGAAATTCGGCGCATCTACAAGAGCCGCCGCGATACGCTGGTGGAGAGCTTCACCCGCGCGGGCTGGCCCATCCCGCCGCCGCCGGCGACGATGTTCGCCTGGGCGCCTATTCCGGAGCCGTTCCGCGACATCGGCTCGGTTGAATTCGCGAAGCTGTTGATCGAAAAGGCGGAGGTTGCCGTTTCACCAGGGCTTGGCTTTGGTGAGTACGGCGAAGGGTACGTTCGCATAGCTCTGGTCGAGAACGAGCACCGCATCCGGCAGGCGGCGCGCAACATCAAGAAGTTCCTCTCGCAATCGACCGGGGCCATGCACAACGTCATTCCGCTGCAGCAGAAGGCTTCCGGTTAGGCCCCATATGTCTCAACCGCTTAAACTTGGCATCGCCGGTCTCGGCACGGTCGGTACTGGTCTTATTCAGACCCTCACCACCCATGCCGAGCGGCTCCGGACGACGCTGGGTCGGGACATCCAGATCGTCGCTGTTTCGGCCCGCTCGCAGGGCAAGAACCGCGGTATCGACATCGGGCGCTACAGGTGGGTCGCCGACGCGGTCCAGCTTGCCACCGATCCAGAGATCAATGTGTTCGTCGAACTGATCGGCGGCGAGGACGGCGTGGCCGCTGAAGCCGTCGAGGCTGCGCTCAAGGCTGGCAAGCACGTGGTGACCGCCAATAAGGCGCTGCTCGCGAAGCATGGCATTCGCCTGGCCCAGCTGGCTGAAGAGCGCGGGGTGGCGCTCAACTTCGAGGCTGCGGTCGCCGGGGGCATCCCGGTCATCAAGACGATCCGTGAAGCGCTGCTCGGAAACGAGATCAAACGCGTCTATGGCATCCTGAATGGCACCTGCAACTATATCCTCACTACGATGGAGAAGGAGGGGCGGCCGTTCGCGGAGGTACTCAAGGAAGCGCAGGAGCGCGGCTACGCGGAGGCTGATCCCACATTCGACATCGGTGGCTTCGATACCGCACACAAGCTTTCCATCCTGACGAGCCTCGCCTTCGGCACGGAGCTCGCGTTCGAGGACATCCACATCGAGGGCATCCAGCACATCACGCCGGCGGATATCGAGGCGGCCGACGATCTCGGCTATCGGATCAAGTTGCTGGGCGTCGCTCTGCGCACACCAAGCGGCATCGAGCAGCGCGTCCACCCGGCGATGGTGCCGAAGCATTCGGCCATCGCGGAAGTCTCGGGTGTCACCAACTGCGTGGCCATCGATGGTGATTTCGTCGGCGACCTCCTGCTCGTGGGGGCAGGGGCGGGTTCCAAGGCGACAGCGTCGGCCGTCGCGAGTGACATCGGTGACATTGCCCGTGGCCTTGTGCTGCCGCCGTTCCTGACGCCCACCAGCCAGCTCAGGCCCTACACCCGGGCCATGCTCGACCGGCACCAGGGCGCCTATTATGTACGCCTTACCGTCTACGATCGCCCGGGCACCATGGCGGCTATTGCCAGCCGTATGGCAGAGCAGGACGTGTCTCTGGAGAGCATCGTGCAACGGCGTCCTCGCTGGGCCTTGCCGGGGACGGGTGCACGCCCCGCTCCCGGAACGCTGACGCCGGTCGTGCTCATCACGCACGAGACGACCGAGGAGGCCATGCGAAAGGCACTGGCAGCGATCGAGCGCGACGGCAAGGTCGCCGAGCCCCCGCAGATGATTCGCATTGAGAAGCTTTGACCTCGCAAAAGATCGAGGCGAGGCGGACGTGGAGGAAAGACACATGGCAAGTGACCGAAGCGAAGGACTGGATCGCGTGCTCGTCCTGGAGGTCGGGCGCGTGACGGAGGCTGCAGCCATCGCCGCGGCCAAGCTTCGGGGACGGGGCAACGAGAAGGCGGCGGACAAGGCGGCCGTCGATGCGATGCGTCGTGAGCTCAACCGGCTTCACATCAAGGGCCGCGTCGTCATCGGCGAGGGCGAGATGGACGAGGCGCCGATGCTCTACATCGGCGAGGAGGTCGGTATTGGAGACGGGCCTGAGGTCGACATTGCCGTCGATCCGCTTGAGGGCACCACGATCTGCGCCAAATCCATGCCGAACTCGCTCGCGGTGCTGGCCATTGCGGAGCGTGGCGGTCTGCTGCATGCCCCAGACATGTACATGAACAAGATCGCCATCGGGCCCGGCTATCCTGAGGGCATCATCGACCTCGACGCGCCTCCGGCTGAGAATCTCCATGCGCTGGCCAAGGCGAAGGGCGTGCCTATTAGCGAAATCACCGCCTGCATCCTCGACCGTCCGCGCCACGCGGAGCTGATCAAGGCCGTGCGGGAAGCCGGGGCGGCGGTGCAGCTTATTCCCGACGGTGACATCGCCGGCGTCATCTGGACGACAGATCCTGAGGAAACTGGCATCGACATTTATCTCGGCTCTGGAGGGGCGCCGGAGGGTGTGCTGGCGGCTGCGGCGCTGCGCTGCATCGGTGGTCAGATGCAGGGGCGGCTGATGCCGCTCAAGGACGAGGAACGTGAACGTGCCGAGCGGATGGGGGCCGACGTCAACAAGAAGTACACCCTGGAGGACATGGCCTCCGGCGATGTAATCTTCTCGGCGACCGGTGTGACCGACGGCTCGCTTTTGGAGGGTGTTCACTTCCGCGGCGACTTCGCGGAGACCGAAACGGTCATCATGCGCGCCAAGACGGGAACGGTGCGCCGCATCAAGACGACCTTCCGCAATATCGGGACGAAGCTCGCCGCGCTCTACTGAGCGGTGGGCTTTCTTACAAGGCGACGGCTGCGTGTAGGGCCGCTTATTCGGCGGCCTCTTGGGCCATGCGGGTATCGTAAGCTTTCCGGTTCCGGATGACGCGGTCGTGATTGGCGAGCGCCCATTCGCCAAGCGCCCGGATTGGCACCAACAGGTCGCGGCCAAGATCAGTCAGCTCGTATTCGACCCTCGGCGGAATCGTCGGATAGACCGTGCGCGACACATAGCCGTCCCGTTCGAGCCCGCGCAGCGTCACGGTCAACATTTTCTGCGAGATGCCGTCCACACTGCGCTTGATCTCGCTGAAGCGCTTCTTGCCTGACCCCAGCAGCACGACGATCAGGACGCTCCACTTGTCCCCAATCAAGGAAATGATGTCGTTGACCATCTGACACTGCAGGGGGACCACTGGCTTTTCACTTGGTTCCATGGAGGTGCCTCGGTCTCGGAAAAGTGCCGTCTTGTCGAAGAGAGCACAGTTTCGCATTTAGCTCTAGTATATTTTGTATACGGAGGCACTGATGAAGACTGTGGCAGTCATTGTTGGGTCGCTGCGGCGCGACTCCATCAATCGCAAGTTCGCTCAAGCGCTGGGTCGACTGGCGGAAGGGCGCCTGAAGTTCCAGTTCGTCGAAATCGGAGATCTCCCGCTCTACAACGATGATTTGTGGGAGAATCCACCGCAGTCCGTGCTGCGGATGAAGCGGGAGGTGGAGGCGGCCGACGCCGTTTTGTTCGTCACGCCCGAGTACAACCGCTACTTCTCGCCGGCCATCAAGAACGCCATTGACTGGGGCACACGGCCCTGGGGACAGAATTCCTGGGCCGGCAAGCCGGCGGCCGTAATCGGCGCGACTCCGGGAGCGACAGGGGCCTCAGCAGGTCAGAATTCGCTCAAAGGCCTGTTGACGGTGGTCGATATGGTCCTGATGGGACAGCCCGAAGTCTATTTCACTTACAAGCCGGAGCTGTTCGACGCGAACAACAACATCGTCAACGAGGAGACGAAAGCGTTCCTCAACAACTGGATCGACCGGTTTGCGGCGTGGATCGAGCGAACCGGGCAGGCCGCTCCCAAGGCTCAGGCAGCCTGACCCAAAGAACAACGGCATGCCCTCTCCCGGCGGAGAGGGCATCGCCTGACGCGGTTATCCGCCAGCGCCGGGGCAGAGCTCGTAGGCGCGGGCGAAAGCCTGTTCGCTGGACGGGAATTCGCCGATCAGCCGGCCTTGTGGAGCGTAGGTCTTCATGTAGCTCTCGGCCATCGACGCCTCGAAGCCGTCGAGAACCTCAAGCGCTGTGTACTCGATCGCATCCTCTGCGACGTGGCGGATGAGGACAGCTTTCTTTCCGCCGTAGCTTGCGCTGAAAACGCGGCAGGCAGTCGGTTCGGGCCGAGGCGGCTGCGGCTGGGGCCGGACAGCAAGGGCAGGGTTAGGGGCCACAACGGTAGCCATGCTCGCGGAGGCCACGTTGGCGCTCCAGGAAGAGGCGTTACCGGAAGGGCGAGGCCCGCTCGATGTCGCAATCAGATCGTTGCGGCAGTACGCATCGTAAAACCGCTTTGCGGTCAGGCTGATCGAACGCCAATAG
>PKEY01000117.1 GCA_002919265.1 Hyphomicrobiaceae bacterium
CTTTCGAGCACGAGGTGTCGACGCCTACCGCTGCCCGACAGCCCGTTTCAGCTGCGCCTTCGACATGCGCGAGCGGCCTGGAATATTGCGCCGTCTGGCTTCCTGATAGAGCTCGGCTCTGGTCATTTCACCAGTGCGTCTTGTCGAACTGCGGCCACCGCGCATTGATGTCCGCTGCGTGGTGCGCTTTGTGCTGGTCCGCGTGGCGGTGCCTCTCCGAGCAGCGCCGGAACGCGAGGTGCTCCGTGTCGCCGTTGTCTTGCGGCCGCGGCCCTCGGCGCGGGCTCTTCCTGTTGCACCACGCGCTTCCTTGGCCTTCGTCTTCTGCAGTTGCCGACGCTTTTCGGCCGGAGTTTGTGAACGCGACGCGCCCGCCTCTCTCAACGCAATCGCAACGGCCTGTTTGCGATCCTTCACTTTGCGGCGGCCACCGCTTTTGAGCTGACCATGCTTGTATTCGTGCATGACTCGCCCAACTGTTTTCTTCTGCGGCCTGCTTTGCCTTGCCATCGTGTTACTCACCTGTGTGCTGTAATGGATGCCGCTGCAACGTGCGCGACGCCCTTGCGTTCCCTGCACTTGCGATTTGGGTGAATGAGCCGCAGCTTTTTCCTCAGACGTCAAACATTTAGATGGGCTTGCTCAATGCGCGGGTCCGGCCGATGATGAAGGCATGTACGATGCGGCAGATGATGAGGAGGCCACTTCATGAGCGAACTGCCATTCCGCTCGGCGCGCGAACTGGCTGCGGAAATCAAGAGCAAGAAAATCAGCGCGCAGGAACTGCTCGAGCTGTATCTCCGCCGCGTCGAAACGTACAATCCCAAGCTCAATGCCATTATCGCGACGATCCTGCCGGAAGCGCGCGCACGCGCAAAAGCCGCTGACGAAGCCTTGGCGCGCGGTGAAGATTGGGGGCCGCTGCACGGCGTTCCAATGACGGTGAAGGAGAGCTTCGATCTTGTTGGCACGCCGACAACGTGGGGCGTGCCGGAATTGAAGGACAACTATCCGCAGCGCAATGCGCTTGCTGTCGACCGCTTTCTGAATGCCGGCGCGAATATTTTCGGCAAGACCAACGTGCCGCTCTATCTGGCAGATTGGCAATCGTTCAACGCCATCTACGGAACGACGAACAATCCGTGGGATCTGTCACGATCTCCGGGCGGATCGTCAGGTGGATCTGCGGCGGCGCTTGCAGCAGGCCTTACCGGAATCGAAATCGGAAGCGACATCGGCGCCTCCATTCGTAATCCCGCACATTACTGTGGCGTCTACGGCCATAAACCGACGTGGGGCATCTGTCCGCCCCGCGGCCAGGCGCTGCCCGGCGTCGTCGCGCAAAGCGACATTTCCGTCATCGGCCCGATGGCTCGCAGTGCCAATGATCTAGAGCTCGGCCTTTCCATCATGGCTGGGCCTGATGATATCGATGCTGCAGGATGGCGGTTGGAACTCGCTCCGCCTCGCCGTAGCAAGCTGAGCGAGTTCAAGGTTGCTGTGATGCTGAACGATCCCTGCGCGGAAGTGGACAACGCCGTGCAGGAGCGCATTGCTGCGGTGGCCGATTTCCTCGGCAAGAAGGGCGCTACCGTAAGCTTCACCGCAAGGCCTGCAATCGACACGGCTGAAGCGAACCGCGTCTACATTCTGCTGCTGCGCGCAGCCACATCAGGACGACAGAGCAACGAAGTTTTCGCGAAGAACAAGCAGATTGCCGCCGAGCTTGACCCGAACGATGAGAGCTACTTCGCGCGAATGACGCGGGCCAACGTCATGCATCATCGCGATTGGCTCGCGCTCAACAACCGGCGGCATCAGATGCGGCTGGCCTGGGCGGAATTCTTCAAGGAGTGGGACGTGCTTCTCTGCCCGGCAGCAGCTTCTGCAGCATTTCCCCACGACCAAAAGGGCGAGCGCCACGAGCGCACCATCACAGTCAACGGCAAGCAGGTGCCGACCACGGATCAGCTGTTCTGGGCCGGTTTCTCCGGCGTCGTTTACCTGCCGTCGACCGTGGCACCTGGGGGGGTCACGCCCGAAGGGTTGCCGGTTGGCGTCCAAATCGTCGGCCCGCAGTATGGCGATCTCACCTGCATTGCCTTGGCCCGCATGCTTGAGCAGGAGTTCCAGGGCTTCGTGCCGCCGCCAGGGTACGAGTGATCCGACGAACAGGTGCGCAGCTTTGAGCCTTCGCATAGGCTATGCGTTCGGGAAGACCTAACTTCCCGAGCGCAGGCTCACCGCAGGAGCACCCATGTACAAACACATTCTCGTCCCAACCGACGGCACAGAGCTGTCGAAGCTCGCTGTCCAGTGCACTCTCGACCTTGCAAAGGCGCTCGGTGCGAAGGTCACGGCGGTGCGCGTGTCAGGCAAGCCGGCGCATATTGTCGTGTTCGGCGTGGACATTACGGAGCTGCCGGAGGATGTCCGGCAGCGTATCGATCGCGAAATTGCGCAGCATCTCGATTGGGTGCGAGCCGAGGCCAACGCGCGAGGCGTTGACTGCGAGGCAATCCGTGTCGAGAGCGAGCAGGCCTGGAAAGGAATTCTCGAGACGGCCGAGGCGCGTGGCTGCGATCTCATCGCTATGGCTTCACACGGCCGCGCGGGCGTTGCCGCAAAGCTCTTGGGCAGCGAGACGAAAAAGGTGCTGACGCACAGCAAGATTCCGGTGCTCGTGTATAGAAATGAGACGTAAGAGTCAGCGCAGTCCCGAAAAGCTCACGAGCGCCGCGCCCGTTCCAGGATCATCGCAAGGCGGCCAAAGTCTTCGACAGAGAGCTGTTCGCCGCGCAGCTCGGGCGCGAGTCCCGCATCTTTGAGCAGCAACTCAGGCATGGCCGTCAATGATTTGAGGCTTGTGCGCAGCATTTTGCGCCGCTGGCCAAACGCAGCGGCAGTGACTTCACCAAGCACCTTGGCAGAGCAGGGTGGTTCGGGATGCTCGCGCGGGATCAGCTCGACCACGGCCGACGAGACTTTCGGCGGGGGCGTGAAGGCCTCCGGTTTCAGACTCATGACAATCCGCGCGCGCGTCCGCCACTGAGAGATAACAGCGAGCCGGCCATAGGGCTTGGTTCCTGGCTGAGCGACAATCCGTTCGGCAACCTCTCGTTGGAACATCAGCACCATGCGTGCGTACCAGGGAGGCCAGGGCTCCGTTTCAAGCCAGCCAATCAACAGCAGAGTGGCGACGCTATAGGGCAGGTTGGCGATGATGAGCGCGCGTCCCGGCCCGAAATCCGAGCCGAGGAGGGCGGGCCAGTCGGCTTCGAGAGCATCGCCCAAGTGGACTTGGAGGCGGCCAGGATATCTTTCTGCAATTTGCTGCAATGCAGGCAGACAACGCTGATCGCGTTCGACGGCAATGACGCGTTTGGCGCCTTCGAGAAGCAGCGCGCGGGTTAACCCTCCCGGCCCCGGCCCAACTTCGACAACCGTGCGACCGGTTAGATCTCCAGCAGTGCGGGCAATCTTGCGCGTAAGGTTGAGGTCCAGAATGAAATTCTGACCCAGGCTCTTCTTCGCCGATAGTCCGAGCGATGCGATGACCTCCCGAAGCGGCGGCAAACCGTCCGGGCTTGCGCCAGCGCGTGGGGGCTCGTCGAAAGACTGGATCATGGTTGAGAAGGGAAGGCAGCTCGATTGGCTGCAAGCTTTGCGGCGAGCTCGAGAGCCGCTGAAAGAGACGCAGGGCTGGCCCGACCTGTCCCTGCGATGTCGAACGCTGTGCCGTGGTCCGGCGATGTGCGCACAAAAGGCAGGCCGATCGTCACGTTCACGGCCTTATCGAACGCGAGCGTCTTGATCGGGATGAGCGCCTGATCGTGATACATCGCGATGACGGCATCGTAGCGGGTTCGTGCTTCCGCATGAAATAGCGTATCCGCCGGATGCGGTCCGGTCACGTTGAGGCCCTCCGCTTTCAGGGCGGCGATGGCGGGGCTGATCGTGTGGATCTCCTCTGTCCCCATAGAGCCGCCTTCGCCGGCATGCGGATTGAGGCCCGCAATGGCAATGCGAGGCCTTGTCGTACCGCCAAGGCCGAAATCGCGGCGCAGGGCGTCATCCAGAATGCGAGCGGTTTTAATGATGAGCTCCTGGCTCAAGGCTTTCGGAACGTCCGCAATCGGGATGTGGATCGTGAGAGGTACAACCCGAAGCTCGTCAGAAGCCAGGAGCATGACGGGCTGCCACGGACCACCGCCGACGAGGCGCTGAGCCAGTTCAGCCAGAAATTCTGTATGGCCCGGATAAGAGAAGCCAGCCTCGTGCAAGACCCGCTTGGCGATGGGATTGGTGACGATTGCGGCAGCCTCGCCGCGCACGACGGCAGCTGTCGCCTGTTCGATGGAGGCGATGACGGCTGCACCGTTTGCCGGATCAGGACGGCCCGGTTCAACGTGCCGCGCAAGGGGAACGGGAATTACCGGCAAGTATTGCGGCCACAGTTCCTGGGCCTCGGACGCCGAGCTCACGATCTTCGATGGATCAGAAACTCCTGCTCGTTGGGCGTAATCGGCAACCGCGGCAGGATCGGCATAGAGGAGGGGCACATACGCGGGCGCAGCCGCACGGTCACGCGCCGAGCGCCAAACCTTCAAGGTTAGCTCCAGCCCAACACCAGCCGGCTCGCCCATAGTGAGGGCGAGCACCGGGATCTCGGAATGAGGACGCGTCTCGAGCACGGCTCAACGATACTCGATGTGCGCGTCCTGGCGTAGATCCCTCAAGTGTCTCTCTGCCAGAACCTCGAATTCCTTCTGTTGAAGCTCTTGCGCTACCTGCTCGCGAACCTGCTCGTTGGCCTTGATGACCTTGCGGCCGCAGACGGCGTAAAGCTCAACGCCTTTGCTCGACATGTTTGGCGGCACCATCTCGCCGTCCTTGGCATTGAGCAGCAGGCTGCGCGTCGGTTCAGGCACTGCGGATGGCTTGGTGGGCCCAAGATCTTCGAACTTGGCGCCAATCTGCTTGCTCAAGGCGGCGGTCGAAGAGCAGCCCTTGAAATTGCGCCAGACCCGCTCTGCTTCATCGAGCTTCTGCGCCATCACTTTCTGATCGAGCTTGCCGGTCACCGGCAGCGTAACGCGGTGGAGACGCAACTCGACCTGATCCTCGGCATTGCCCGCGGACGAGGAGATCATTCGATCGATATCCCGCTGGCTCACGGCGACCTGCGCGCTGAAGCGCCTGCGGACGACCGCGTTCCAGGCCAGCGTCGCCCGGAACCGCTCGCGCATTGTGTTGACATCGACACCCATGCGCTTGAGATCCTGGGCAAACTGCTCCGGCGTCTTCTTGTTGCGGGCGGCGATGTTCTTGATGATGTCGTCGACCTGGCTGTCGTCGATGGTAATCCCAAGCCGTTGAGCTTCCTGTAACTTCAGCCGCTCTTCGATCAGTTCATCCAGAGCTTTCTTGCGGTAGGCCGGAATGGCCGCTGCTCGCGCGCTCTCGATCGCCTGCCGCTGCAGCTGCTCAGCGAATTGCTGCTTGCGCCGCTCGAACGCTGCGAGGATCTCTTCACGGGATTTCCCCGGGTTCGCCTGAATTGTCTCGTGGAGGATCTGGCGCAGGCGCTGGTTGGTGCTTTCCTGCTGAATGAGGCGCTTGAAGTTGGCCTGCGCCTGCTCACCGATGTTGGCCTGCATGGCCATCAGGCGACTTCTTTGTTCTACTTGGTAATCCGTAATGGGGTCGTCGTTCACCAGAACGACGATGGACTGCCTGGCACCGCGGCGCTTGCCGGAGCCGCTGGAATCGAGAGTTGCCGACTTGTTCTTGTTCGACCCGGCATTCTTCCGGCCCTTGGTGCTTTGTTCAGCGGGCGCCTTTTGGGCGGGCTGGGATTCTTCTGCAGGGGCGGGTGTGGTGGGCGGAACCGTGACGATGAGCCCCGGCAAGGTCTGTGCGCCTTGTGCCTGGGCCGCAGCGATTGGAACAATCGTCCCCAGGAGGAAAGTAACCACCCCGCGGCAGGTCCAGTATCCCTGGTTCGTGCCTCGCCTCATACCCCATCCGATCAGTTACGGCAAAATCCCCGACTCGACTCGCTAGCATAGGGCAAGCGAACGCGTTCGTATGGCACTATCCACACCGAAATGGCGAGGGAAAGGCAACAGAGGCAATCAAGCCCGAGAGTTAACGGAGCGCCGCCCTACGTTCCAAACAATGCGATAGTAATTACTTCGGAGTGGTCTGGTTCTCCGCGAAGAAGTGGTCGAGTACGTCGGTCTTGTAGCGGAACTCGCCGAGGTGCTTCAGCTCGAACCGCAGCATCAGCGTGCGATCTTGCTCAAGCTGCCGCTTGGGATCGTCAATGAACGTTTCTGTGTAGGTGGCCGTCAATACGAAGCAATCATCCGCGTAACGAAGCTGGATGGCATCCTGTATGACCGCGCTCGCATCGAGGTCGTAGCGGATCGAGCCAAGAAGGCTCCAGCGGTCGGTGAGCTGCAGGCCCGCAACGCTGAAGATGTCCTGCTGATCCGTCTTCCGGCCGTCCAGCGGGTCGAACGTCGCGTAGCTGTAAGTCGCCTGAGCGAGGAACGGCCCGTAGTTCACCTCTCCGAACAGATCCATGCGCCGGAGAGCGAAGTCATCCTCATCCCAGCGAGTCTGGGCGATCGTGCGGAAGACGGAGGAGGGAGCCAGGTAGGCTGCGAGGACGTAATCAGACCTGTCCGTCTCGAGGCCACTCGCGGGTGAGTAGATGGGTACAATGTCCTTATCATCTACTACTCCATCACCGTTGGCGTCACGATCCACACGCACATATCCCGGATCGCTGTAAATGTTGTCACCACCGAGGTGATAGCTCTGGCCTGCCAAAATCCGCGCGAACCCGCCATTGCTTGCCTGGTAGGTATACTGCAGACCGATATTTGCGCGGGAACCGGTCTCAACCCGATCGTATCCCGACATCTTGTCGAGCTCGAACAGATTGGTGTCGTCGAAGACGATACTCCGGGAATCCTCATCTGGAAGGTGGCGCTGCGAACCGGAGCTGGTGCGCGCGATAACCTGAGCTAACGGCTCGATCACATGTGCACCGCTCGCCGAGTGTGAGACGAAGGGATAAGCGTAAAGCAACCCAGCCGCAGCCACCCCACGGGTCTCGGCTTCGTCTTGGATGACCTGGCCCGTGACCGGATCGACAACGTCGTGCAAGGTGTAAATATCACCGCGCACGTTGGCAAACGGAGTATATGTCTGACCGAGAGCATCCGTGAACCGACGACGCCAATTTACCTCGGCGACAATGCGGTTCATGTTCGATTCACCCGGTCCCTCGATTTTGGAGTAATCTCGCGAGAAGCTCAGCGCGTTGGCGTTGAAGCTCAGCTCACCCCCAAGCACAGGGTCGGCAAAGATGTAATTGTAGTCGATGACGGGATGCACGCGCCCTTCCGACAGCGACGTGTCGTCGAAGCGCAGCCCGCCGAAGTGGTAGAAGTACGCGCCGAAGTAATTCCGCTCGCTGATACCCGTCAGATAAACCTCGTTGATGCGGTCAGTCTGCAGGATGTTGTCGAGCTTGTAGAAGCGCCGGAAGTAGTCGTCGCTCTCCAGCGTGATATCCCAGCCGAAGTTCCACCACGAGGATAGGGAGAAC
>PKEY01000118.1 GCA_002919265.1 Hyphomicrobiaceae bacterium
GTTATCGACGCATCGGAGACCGAATGACCCGCGCGCTTATCGAGGAGGAGCTCCCGCTCGAGCAGGTCAACGCGGAGTCTGCTCGTGAGAAGCACTTGCGACGCGGCCACATCTCCACGATGCACCTGTGGTGGGCTCGTCGCCCGCTCTCCATGTCCCGTGCCGTGGTCTTCGCCAGTCTCGTTCCGGATCCGGACGACGGATCAGAACGCAAGGGTCTCCTGGATGCTGTCGCTCGTACCGCTTCGTTTGACGTTGCCAACGGCGACCCTGCCCGCATGCGCCCACTTCGTGATGCGATCAGGAAGGCGTGGCCAAACCGGCGCCCCAAGGTCCTCGACTGCTTCGCGGGCGGTGGAGCCATCCCGCTCGAAGCCGCACGACTCGGATGCGACGTAACCGCCACCGACATCAACCCCGTCGCCCACCTCATCCAACGCTGCGTCCTTGAGTACCCTGCCAAGTACGGTGGCCCCGACGACTACGGCAGCCTGCCCTTTGTGGATGATTTCGTCCGTTGGGCCGAATGGGTCAAACACCAAGCTGAGAAACGCCTCGCAGCCGTCTTCCCTCGACCTCCGCGTGACAACGCACGCGTTGCAACCTACTTCTGGGCGCGAACCATTCCCTGCGCGGATCCGAACTGCAGGCGGACCATCCCGATCATCTCGTCCCGAAAGCTAGCAGATTCATCACGGCGTAAGGTACGTGTCGATTACGACATCAAGCACAATCGCATCGAGCTACGCGTCGCTCAAGGGGTGCCTGAAGACGGCACCGACTGGTCCCAAGGCACCAAGACGAGCCGAGGGTCCAACGTCACCGTCACTTGTCCAGCCTGCGGCACTTCACGTCCCGACAGGGAACTCCGTGCCTACGCACGTCAGCACGGCTTGGGAAATTACCTTTACGCAGTCATGGAAATTTGCAAGGGCCAGCGTTTTTACCGTGAGCCAACTTCCGCTGAGCTCGATGCTGCTGACAAGGCATGTGCACTCGTCGACGCGCTCGAGGAATATCCGGAAGGCGTTTCAGCTGTCCCTGACGAAGAACTGGTCAAGTCCCAGTACCGCACACTCCGGCCTTTGACCTACGGGATTGATACTTGGGCGGCCATGTTCACGCCGAGACAGCGTTACGTTCTCGCTGTTCTTGCTCAAACTGTACGTGCCGCATATCAGCAAATGATTAAAGCTGGCATGGACAGAGAACGAGCCAAGGCGCTGACAACCTATCTCGGCTTGGCCGTGGACCGCATTGCGGACTACAATTCAAGCTTTGTAACTTGGGTCCCTTCAGGTGAATTCCCTACCCATACGTTTCCGCAGCAATCTATTCGTATGGCGTGGGACTTTACTGAAATTGATCCCCTCGCCGACGGTCCCGGGAACTGGGACGGCGCCATTGATTGGATCAAACTGGCGCTTATCCATTGCTGCAACGCCACCGCCGGCAACCCCGCTCGCGTCCAGCGTGCCAACGCTCAAGAACTGCCCTTCGCCGATGGCGAGTTCGACGCCGTAATCATCGATCCGCCATACTACGACGCGTTCCAATACGGCGACCTATCAGACTTTTTCTATGTCTGGCTGAAGCGTAGCATCGGACATCTTTACCCGGATCTGTTCAGCACCCCACTAACTCCAAAGCAAGCCGAGATCATCGAAAATCGTGCCGACAAAAAGTCGCCTGAGTACATCTCCCACGAAGAATTCGAACGCCGCCTCCAGAACGCCCTAAACGAGGTCGCCCGCGTAGTCAAAGACAACGGCATCGTCTCCATCGTCTTCGCCCACACTGATGTTGAAGCATGGGAGCGCCTCCTCACGGCCCTTCGACGAAGCGGCCTCGTGGTTACTACCTCGTGGCCGATGAGGTCCGAACGCGAAGGGCGAAGCACTGCAAACGTCAGTGCCGTACTTGCTTCATCAGTTGTCCTCGTTTGCCGCAAGTCCGCGGCGCAAAGTGAGGGCTTCTACGACGATGTTGTCCGCGAGCTCGAGGCGCGCCTCGAGGAACGGCTCGCTACCTTCGAGGAGATGCAACTCTCCGGGGCCGACTACTTCGTGTCCGCGGTCGGACCTGCCTTCGAGGTCTTCGCCCGTTACTCCCGCGTAGTGCGGCTGTCCGGTGAAGAGGTCGACGTTGACCAGCTGATGGTGCTCGCTCGCCAGGCTGTTGCGCGTCACGCCATGCGACGTTTGCTCGGCGGCGAGTCGCTTGCTGCGCTCGACGATCGTTCCCTGCTCTACCTGACCTGGCGCTGGGCCTACAACGGCTTGCCCATACCAGCCGACGAGGCATACATGCTCTGCCGCGCCTTCGATGTCGACCTTGACGACCTCACTCGCCCGGGGAACCTCATAAGAAAGGAACGCTCCAGCCAAGACATACGCTATCGGCTCCTTGGCCCAGACGAGCGCAAGAAGATCCAGCTCGGTCCCTCACCTTCGCTCATCGACGTCCTGCACGTGGCCTGCCAGCTGCACGACCAGGGCCGCCGCAACGAGCTCATCGAGCTCCTCGGCTCAACCGGTGCAGGGAACGAACCTGGCTTCTGGGCCATGACCGCCGCCATCGCCGAGGCCCTCCCGGAGGGTGATCGCGAACGGACCCTGTTGCTCGGATTGGGCGGCAACCGGGAGGCCCTGTCGGAGGCGGCTGCCAAGCACACCGGACCCAGCGAAGCTCTCACTCTTGACCTGGAACTCTGAACGGAGCCGCCGTGACCAAGCTCAAGAACTGGCTGGAGGTTGCCATCCCCCACCAGGACATCGCCGATGGCTCGTTCGACGAGTCGCTGTTCGCTGCTGACCTCGGCCTGGTCGCTCGCGGCAAAGGGCCCGACGACTACCTCGACCCGGCTGTGTTCGCGGCCAAGACTTACCTCACCGCCAACCTGAAGGCGGCACTGGTCGAAATCGGTAACCGCCTCGATGGTGACCCTGCAGCTAAAGCGGTTTACCGCATGCAAACCGAGTTCGGCGGAGGGAAGACTCACACGCTGCTGGCCGCTTACCACTTGTTCGGGTCGCCCGAAAAGGTGCGTGGCACCAAACTTGCCCGCGAGCTTGCCACTTCGCTCAAGTCAGGCAGGCTGCCCAAAGCGAATGTGGTCGTCCTTGATGGGTCGGCGATGCTGGCAGATCCCGAGATTATGCCGGACGGCACCGTCGTCCACACATTCCTCGGGCACCTCGCGTGGCAGCTTGGCGGCACCGATGGCTACGCCACCATCAGGGCCCAGGATGAAGGCTTGCGGGGAACTTCCACCGCGCAAATGGTCGATCTGCTGGAGCGGTACTCGCCGTGCCTAATCCTCATGGATGAGACACTAGAGTACCTCAACAAGACCCTCGAGGTGCGAAGCAACGAGGGTTCACTCGCTGCCACCACGCTCACGGTCATCAAGGAACTCACCACTGCGGCGTCCAATGTGAAGGGCGCGTGTGTGCTCGTGACGATTACCTCCTCACGCATGGAGGACTACGCAAGCGTTGCTGGGCAGGAAATGCAGGAACGCCTGTCCAAGGTCGTTGGGCGTACCGAGAGTGTTGTCACCCCGGTTGAAGGTGACGACATCTTCCCGATCCTGCACACGCGCCTGTTCGAAACCGTCGGGGATGAGAAGGACCGTCGGGTCGTCGCCGATGCATACGGCGACTACTACGAACAGCTCGGCGATGTGCTCCCATCAACCTTCCGCGACGCCGGGTACCGCGACCGCATCACGGCTGCCTACCCGTTCCACCCTGAGCTGATCGACATTCTCACCAATCGCTGGGGATCACTATCCGGATTTCAGCGCACCCGCGGTGCATTGCGTATCCTCGCCCATACCGTAAAGTCCCTGACACAGGCCAAGCACAAGGCCCCGCTCATCCACCCTGGCGACGTGCCCCTGCACGACGCCGGGGTGCGTGGTGAGGTCATCCGGTTCGCGGGCGAGTCGTACAAGGCCGCACTCAACGCGGACATCATCCGTGCAGACTCACGGGCCGTCCAGGAAGACCAGCGGCGAGGCGGTGAAGTTGCCGCCAACCGCGTCGCCGTTGGTCTCGCCACCACCGCATTTCTCAACTCATTCGGAGCCGACAAGGTTCTCGGCGCGTCCGCTTCACAGATGCTCATCGGTGTTGGCCGACCCGGCTTGTCTCGCGGCGTCATCGAAGACGTTCGCGACGCCTTAAAGAACGCGGCCTGGTACATGCGCTATGAGGGCGGTCGCTATCGCTTCACGACTGAGCCCAACCTTAACAGGGTGATCGTCGAGCGCGAGAGTGCCATCGGTGAGGACCGCATCGTCGAGCTACTCAACGCTGCCCTAGCGAAGGTCGCACCGAGCCGGGCCCCGTGGCGCGTCGAGCTACGCGTCGACCACAGCTCTGACCTGCCCGACGAACCTCGTCTCGTTCTAGGCCTCCTCAACTACCAACACTCCATCGGCGCCGGCCTCACCGCATCCACGATTGACCACGCGCAGACGGTACTCACCCAGTGCGGCCCCGCGGCACGAGTCAATAAGAACGCTGCCGTCCTCGTCGCCGCCGACGACAGTGCCTTGGCCAAGGCCCGTGCAACCGCCCGTACTCTCGCGGCGATGTATGACCTCATGGACGACAAGTACCGCCTCAAGCGGTTCAACCAGGAGCAGCGCGAGGACCTGAGTACTCGCATCAAGAAGGCCGAGGAGCGTCTGCCGACACAGCTCGTCATGGCCTACCGGCACCTGTTGTTGCTTGGCACCGACGCTAAGGGCGACGGCGGATTGGTCGTCGATCACATCGACCTTGGCCCCGCGAAGGTTAACGACACCATCACCTCACGGGTTACCGAACACCTTAAGGCCACCGACCGGCTGCTCGAAGCGCTCGCCCCCGCGGCGTTGCTCTCTAACCGTTTCGCGCTGCTGGCCGCAGACCAGGATGCTGTAGAGATCGATCGGATCCTTGCCGCTTTCTACCGCTATCCGCGCCTGCCCAAGCTCGCCTCGCCTGATGTGTTGCGTACGTGTCTGATCAACGGCGTCCAACAGAAGGTCTTCGCGCTCGTGTCCGGGTCCGCCTGGTCAGGCGCCGATGCCGTCATCCGATTCGGCACCCTCGTTGAGTCCAGCGAGGTCCAGTTCCAGCCCGGTACGTGGCTCGTCCGAGCAACGGCCGCCGGGAAGCTTCTCGAACAACGGGGCCCCGAGGCCGAACCTGAGCCAACTTGCTCACCTACCCATCCTGAGGGCGGGTCCGGACAGCCAACTCCCCTCACGGGGCGGCTGCCGGGGAACGGAGAGGTCCGCCAGCCGGACACGCCCCAGCCGCCTGCAGGCGGCCCCACACGCCTAACAATCACAGTCAATGGCGTGCCCGCCGACAAAGCCCGCGATGTGCTCAAAGTCGCGATCCTTCCGCTGGCTGCCCAGGGAGCCGACGTGTCGGTCGATTTCACCATCACCGTCAGCGCGCCCATCGGGATCCCCGGTCATACCCTCGATCTTGTAGTTAAAGAAGGTCTGCGCCAGCTCGGTGTCGAGCATGACATCACCGAGTAGGCCAACCTGTACATAAAACGCCATTTTTGCTTGTGCCTGCGGCCACCGCGATCGTTGATCGTCAGCACAACCCTTAACGTTCGTGGTGGCTGTGCCAATGAGTTGGCAGGCAATACGAGCAGCATCTGCCATGTATGCAGCTCGGCATGGGTGAGCAACCCTACCTGCCCTCGCTCTCCTAAAGAGGGTGCTCGTCAACTGCCGCGTGGCTTCCGGTCCTCGGGCCTGGCGGCCCTGCGGTCCGGGTCCACTTGGCACCGGATAACAAGGGCTGGCCATCGATCGAGGGCTGCTTTACCGCAACCCCCACCGCCACACGCGCACGCCCGTGGGCGTACACGGGTTTGCTCATTACCCCTGCAGGGATCGGGTGACGTCCCCTCGCGTGGTGTAACTCCAGGCTGTTGATGCAACTCCCGGACATGGGACGAGCCATCGTGTGACGGTCAGCGAGTTCCCGCCAAGGTTCTCGCGAAGGACACCACACGATGGCTCTGGACCAGTCTGCCCTGCTCGAGTTGCTGGAGTCTTTGAAAGCCGCCGACGCCGACGACGTCATCCGCCAAGCGTTGCAAGCCGTCCTGCAAGCACTCATCGAGGCGGAGGCGACCGCGGTGATCGGCGCCGCCCCGCACCAGCGCACCGAGACCCGCACCGCGCAGCGCAACGGCTACCGCGACCGGCTGCTGACCACCGCCGCCGGCGACCTGGAACTGAAGATCCCCAAGCTGCGGTCCGGGTCGTTCTTCCCCTCCCTGCTGGAACGCCGCCGCCGTATCGACCAGGCATTGTTCGCCGTGGTCATGGAGGCCTACCTGCAGGGAGTGTCCACCCGCAGCGTCGATGACCTGGTCAAAGCCCTCGGCGCCGACACCGGGATCTCCAAAAGCGAGGTCTCGCGCATCTGCGCCGACCTGGACAGTGAGGTGGCCGCCTTCCGCGACCGGCCCCTGAGCCACACCAGCTTCCCCTACGTCTTCCTCGACGCCACCTACTGCAAGGCGCGGGTAAATCACCGGGTCGTCTCCCAAGCCGTCGTCATCGCCACCGGCGTCAGCATCGACGGGCGGCGGGAGATCCTCGGATTTGCCGTCGGCGACAGCGAAGACGGCGCATTCTGGACCGCGTTCCTGCGCTCGCTGAAGGCCCGCGGCCTTTCCGGGGTGCAGCTGGCCATCTCCGACGCCCACGCCGGCCTGGTCGGCGCGCTGCGGGCGGTCTTCCTCGGCGCCTCCTGGCAGCGCTGCCGGGTCCATTTCATGCGCAACGTCTTGGCCCGGGTGCCCAAAGGCTCGGCGGAGATGGTCGCCGCGGCGATCCGCACCATCTTCGCCCAGCCCACCGCCCAAACCGTCCGCGCCCAGCTGACCACCATCGCCACCATGCTCGGCCGCCAGTTCCCGATCGTGGAACAGATGCTCTTGGAGGCCGCCGACGACATCACCGCATTTGCCGACTTCCCCCAGCAGCACTGGAAGAAGATCTGGTCGACCAACCCCCTGGAACGGCTGAACCGGGAGATCAAACGCCGCTCCGATGTCGTGGGCGTTTTCCCCAACCCCACCGCACTGACCCGCCTGGCCGGAGCCGTCCTGGCCGAACACCACGACGAATGGCAAGTCAGCGACCGCCGCTACCTGTCGGAGGGCTCCATGGCCCAACTCGCCGCCCCACCCCCAGACGATCTGGCCGAACCCCTGGCGCACACCGCCCTGGCCGCGTCATAGTCACACCAACCCACAACTCGCTGACCCCACACGATCAGCAGCGAGTTACACCACTCGGCGGGACATCACCAGGGATCGCAACGTGAGGTTCGGGTCCTTCCAGAGCACCATTAGCTGGGTCGTTCGTCACTCCTGGTGGACGCCGGGCCTTGCCCAATCGCCGGGGTCCGTGGTCATGCTGTTCGGCGATGACCGACCATGTCGTCACCGATGTACTCGAGGCGATGAAGATCCTCCAATGGCGACGGTAACCGGCCGGCCTAACCGAGCCTCTCCATCTGTTGATCTTGCTAACGCAGGTGCTAACAACAACCCTGGACGACCATGGACAGCTGTGGAATCTCCGAGGCCG
>PKEY01000035.1 GCA_002919265.1 Hyphomicrobiaceae bacterium
CTTCTCCCCGGGGTGCTCAAGTCGTACGTCGAACGCCACACCCGATCCGAGCACGGCTTGCCCCCGTTCGAGCGGGACGCCCATCCACGGTGGCACCGAACTGCTCCCCGCGATGGAGTTGGGCCTGCTCGCACCGGAACGAGTCGTCTCGTTGCGTGCGATCCCCGAGCTGCGTCGCTGCGAACGCGACGGCGACCTGCTTGTTCTCGGCGCCGGCCTGACGCATGACGACGTGGCCACCTCGCCCCTGGTCGCCGACCATGCCCCGGTCCTCGCCGAAGTAGCGAACGACGTGGGGAACATCCGGGTCCGCTGCACCGGGACGCTCGGCGGAAACCTGGCGTTCGCCGAGCCACGCTCGGACGTCGCCACCGTGCTGCTCGCGCTCGGCGCCGGCGTGCGGCTGGCCGGCGTCGACGGAGAGCGAGAGGTGCCGATGCGGGAGTTCGTCCTGGGCGCCTACGAAACCGATCTGCGGCCGGGAGAGCTGATCGTCGCGGTACTGGTGCCGCGCCAGCCCGGCACGGCGGTCTACCGCAAGGTCGTCTTCTCCGAACGGCCGGTGGTGGGTGTCGCCCTGGCGGAGACCGGCCAGGGCTGGCGGCTGGTGATCGGGGCGGTCGCCATGACGCCGGAAATCCTCGAGGTCCGGCGATTGGACGAGATCGATCCGCGCGCCATCGCCGAAAGTCTGGACGTGCTCGCCGACCTGGGCGGCAGCGAAGAGTACAAGACGCATCTGACCGCCGTGACCATCGGCCGGTGCGTAGCAGCGGCCGGAAGGCAGGACCCATGAGCAGGCATGTCATCCGCCCCGTCCTCAACGGCTCGGAGACCGAAGTCGCCGTCGAGGCGCGCACCACGCTGGCCGAGATGCTGCGCACGGAGCTCGGCCTGACCGGAACCAAGGTGAGCTGTCAGGCGCAGATCTGCGGTTCGTGCACGGTCCTCGTGGACGGCCGGCCGGTGAGCTCGTGCACTTATCTCGGGGTGGACACCGACGGCCGCGAAGTCACCACCATCGAAGGCATCGGGACGGACGACGAACTGGACGTGGTGCAGAAGGCATTCGTCGACGCCGGCGCCATCCAATGCGGCTACTGCACGCCCGGGTTCGTGCTCGCGGTCAAGGCGCTCCTGGCGCGCAACCCCGATCCGAGCATGGAGCAGGCCAAGCACTTCCTGGACGGGAACATTTGCCGCTGCACCGGCTACGAACAGATCCTGACCGCGGTGCTGGCGGCCGCCCGGAAGATCCAGCAAGGCACCAACACCCCGGAGGTGACGGCGTGAGCGGGCCGGAGCTCGGCACCGAGCATCGCGTGGTCGGTCGCGACGTCACGCGGCTGGACGTCGAGGCGAAGGTGCGTGGCCGCGCCCAGTACGTGGCAGACGCTCCCTGGCCGGACGCGCTGCACGGGGTGGTTGTCCGTTCCGACCGCGCGCACGCCTACGTCACCGCAATTCACACCGAAGACGCGCTGGCGATGCCCGGTGTGCGGTTCGTGGTCACCGGCGCGGATCTCGACGGCTTGTTCCCGTACTTCGGTCATCACCGCCCGGACCACCAGATCCTCGCACTGGAGAAAGTGCGCTACTGGGGGGAGCCCGTCGCGGTCGTCGTCGCGCAGACCCGCCAGCAGGCGCTCGATGCGGCCAAGCTCGTCGAGGTCGACTACGAGGAACTGGACGCGATGACCACCGTCGAGGAGGCGCTCGCCCCGGGCGCCGAGCTCATCCACGAGTACCCCAGCGACGAGCACGCCTTCGGCACGCTCTGTCAGCGCGGCGCCGAAGGCACCAACGAGGCATTCACCACGACGATGGGCTGGGGCGACGTCGACGCCGCAATGGCCGAAGCAGCGCACGTCCAGCGCACTCAGGTGGAGTACCCCAAGCTCTACCCCTATCCCATGGAGTCCTTCGCCGCCCAGGCGCGGTTCACCGCCGACGGCCTCGAGGTGGAATCGAACGCCCAGCACCCGTTCCAGGTGCAGAAGGATCTGGCCAGGATCTTCTCGCTGAAGCTGAACCAGGTCCGGGTCGTCAGCAAGACCTATCTGCATCCTGATTTCGTCCTCGAGCCTATGAAGTTATCAGGCGACAGGTGAAGTACACGATACTCACGAACGGCCACGTTGAGCCTTGAGCACCGGGATAGCCTCAATCTTCTCTGCCGTCAGGTCACTCCAGACCAGCCCTTGCGGCCGGCGACGGTTCGGGCACTCGATCACCTCATCTGGCGTGATGATGAGGTCCACACTGAAGTCGTGCTCGCTCTCGGGGATGTCCTCGTCGATGACCTGGAGATGATGAACTGGCGCGACGATGACCGTCTCCTCCGTCACCAGGCCCGCCTCGATGAGCAGCGCTACCTCCAGGTCCGAGTACCCAGCGCCCTTGCCGATCCGAGCACCTGATCGGTTCACGGCCACGCTGCCGCAGACCACCAGGTCGATGGGACGCATGTCCTCGACACCGACAAGGCGGGCCACCTGGGCCGCGCCCTTCTTCTCGGCAGCCTGCTCTGGCGGGACATCGAGCGAAGCGGGGTCGAGCAGGAAGAACGGCTGGAGGCTGGCCATCTTGGGGACGGCCATGTACAGCAGCTTGCCCTCCCGAAGCGCCCGGATTCGGACCGGGAGCTGCGCCCAGTCGGGGTTCGCCTTGACGGTGCGAGCACGCTTCCATACGTCAAGCTCGGCCAGACGTTCCGCTGTTGCTTCCGCGCCGTAGAAGCCCGGGATCTTGCCGTACGACCCCGTCGGCACCGCGCCCTCGCGCTCCAGCAGGCGCCATACCCGATCGCGGACGGCTTCCTTCGCCTGGTCGATGCTCGTCACGCCCTACCTGTACCTATATCGCAGCCATGAGGGCAAGCAGGCGGTCGTTGATGTCTTGCACCCACGGCTCCTGCCGCCACTGCCGAAGCTCTCGTCCGGCAGCGAACGCCAGGTTAAGGCCCCCGCCACCCCGCGTCAGCTCCACGGCATCAATCGTCCGGTGCATGGTAGCGGCTGCCTCTTCGAGCTTGCCCTGGCGGATCAGCGACAAGGTGAGGTTGCCCAGGGCGATCGCCTGGCTCTTCTTCTTCGCGGCGAGCGCCTGGACCGTCGTGCGCAGGATGGGCTCGGCGCGGTTCGGCAGCTCGAGGAACAGATAGCACGAGCCGGCCAGCCGGTTAAACTCGTTGATCGTGTAGTACTGCGCGGCGACGTCGTCGGCGTCCACCCGATCGAACTGGACCTCGGCGACCTTCAACGCCTCTTCACATGCCTTGAGGTCGCCGGTCATGGCGTGGCCCTCGGCGACGTGAAGCAGGCTCAGACCGGTCAGCGACGGGCTGGCGAGCTTCGCCACCTCCGCTGCCTCCTGGGCGAGCGTCAAGCCCTTGAGCGGGTCCTTCTCGCCGTAGAGCGCCACAAAACCCTTGCGCAAGGTGGCGTACGCCTCCATGCAGGGATCGTGCACCTGCCGGGCCGCGGCGACCGCCTCATCCAGATAGGTAATCGGCGCGTCATGGTCACGCCGCTGACTCACGTCCCAGACGAGCTGACCCATGAAGGTAGCCGACTCGGCTTCGACTTCGAAGAGCGCTCTGCGAACGCGCGGATTGGCGGCGTTCTCACGAAGGAACTTCACCTGGCCGTGGACCTGGCCGGCGGGTCCGAGCAGCGCCGTCGAGGGTGCGGCGTCGTACTGCTCGTCGAGCTGCCGGACGCGCTCGTGCAGGTAAGCGACGGCGACCAGGTCGACCGACGACGGGTGTTCGAGCACATAGCTCATGCGGTCGCTCGGCTTGGCCTGAACGATCGTCACGTCATCGAGCAAGCTCTGTAGATCGTCGAGGGTCACATCGAGCGCCGCAGCGAGCTTGGGCCGCACCCACGGTTGAGGTTCGCTCTCGGCAGTCTCCCAGCGCACGACGGTCGACCGCTCGACGCCCAGCCGTTCAGCAAGCTTCTCTTGGCTGTAGCCCGCCGATTTGCGACGCTGGGCGAGCCGTACGCGCTTGGCCGCCATCCGCTCTTCCTCCCCCGGGGGGCTCATGGGCGTACCCACCATAGCGACGGCTGGCCTATTTGCCCAGGTCAGGGCCGCTAACGCCTCTATTTTGCGCCCTTCCTGCCCCTCCCTTGCGCTGGGTTTCCGCAGGTCAACCGGCTTTTCTGGCCTTATGCCGGTCTGGCGGTGCTGGTCCCCGAGCCCGCCGCCAGGCCGGTTTCCAAATGCCGGAAGGAACCTTATGCGACCTGCAATCTATGGCTACATGCGCGTCGTGAGCGGCGATGAGCAGGACGACGAAACCCAACGCATCAAGCGGGAATTGGCCGCGTACGCCGCACGTGAGGGCTTCACGCTGGACCAGGTGTTCACCGAGAGCATCACCTGCTCAGAGTCCGCGTTTTACGCCATGCTCGAAGCCCTTAAGCACCACGAGGTGAAGGACATCATCGTCCCGTCACTCTGGCACTTCGCGCGCTTGCCAGGACTCCAAGATGCCATGCGTCAGCACATCGAACAGGCGACTGGCGCACGTATCTGGGTCGTTCAGGGACAGCGGCGATGAGCAATCTGAAGCCGCTGGCTTACGGCTACCTGCGACTCTCGCCGGAGATCGATGACGGCACAGTTCGCGTGATTGAGCTGAAGGTCAAACAGCATGCCGAAGCACTGGGGTACGAATTCGCGACGTACTTCTACGAAGATGGATCTGGGTGCTTCAGCGCGTGGAATGAACTGCTGACCGAAGTCCAGCGAGCAGACGCCCACCACGTCATCGTACCGTCGCTCGATCACCTGACGTCGCACCCGATCCTCCGACTCAGCCTGCTCCAACGAGCACAAGAAGCCAAGGTCGAAGTACATGAGCTGAGTGACGAGTAGTGGACTCCCGCGAGCTCACAATGGCGATTCTTGCCAAGCTCAAGGACGTAAACGACCACACTGGGGAATTTATTGCAGGTCTGCTGTCTGATGATCTGAGTGCCGCCGAGCAAATCGCCTTCGCTCACCGACTCGTGGATGTCGCCGAGCTGATCCGCCAGCGCACCACGACCCCGCCCATCGTGGTGGAAGGAGTTGTCGTAGATGGCAGCGACGCTCGTCAAACCCAACGCCCAGGCGAGGGCTGAGCCGATGCCCCAGCCGCGTTTCGTCGACCGACTCGACCTGGCAGCTCTGCCTACCGCGGTGAGCTGTGCGCAGGTGTTCACCAAGCTCACCCTTACCGCGTGGGGCGCGTCACTCATCATCGACGACGCGCTCGTCATCGTGTCGGCGCTGGTTAGGAACGCCGTCGAGACGACCGGTGTCACAGATCCCAACCCTCGCTGGAGCGAACTCGATGACCTCAAGCTCATCAGCGTCCGGCTGGTCGCCCTGGAGAACTCGGTCGTGATCGAGGTGTGGGATGCCGACCCGTACCCGCCGCCCATCAAGAGCGAGGAGGTTGACGCCGAGTCCGGCCGTGAACTTCACCTGATCCCGCTGACGGCACACAGCTACGGCTCGTACCCCAAGGGAACCGGCAAGGTGGTGTGGGCCGAGCTGATTGTCGCTCCACGCTCCGCGCAGATACCTCCACCATTGCCGCGACGGCAACGACGCTCGATACCAGAGGCACCTTCGCCCATCCCTCGGCAGCAAGATCCGGAGATCCTGCGGCGAGTTATCGAGGGCCTCCGTACTCTTGACGACGATCCCAAACAATAACGTTCAGCATCCGTTACGACCAGCCCCTCCTGGCAAGCCAGATAAGTTCCAGAAGGGGTTTTGCGCCTCTAAAGTGGGCTGTTGTTTTTTCTACGTCTAGGCAAAGAAGTCAAATTCTGCCATAAATGGGTCAGCTCTTCTAGCTAAAAGAGATGCGAGGGCGGCTTGCCAAAATCTGGCTAGAGCCGCTCCTTTTGCGTCTTGGTTCATTCACAAATCAGTTTCAAGTTCGAGGAAGAAGGTGTAATTCGCCATGCGCAAACCAATGCGCAGGACGGTGGCCGTTGTGCTACTGGCCTTGGTGGCGTCGTTGCTCGGGGTGGTAACTCCGGGCACGGCGTACGCCGTAGAGTCCATGCCCGAGATGCAGTGGACGCCTGTCGCTGCCACTGGGTACCCCCAGAAACTCGTCTCCGGTCCGCAAGGAAGCGTGACTCTGCCGTGCAACATCGAGAACGGCGGTAGTGACCTCAAGACCTACAACGGAAGCGGCCAGCTCGTACGGAGCCTTCCGCGCACCGACACGATCGACGGAGTATCTAACTGCATTACCAGTCCCGTCGTCGACAAGAACGGTGTGCTGTACGGATTTCCGTACAGCAGCGAAGGAGAATCCGTCACTCAAGGGCCGAACCTACTGGCCTACGAGGGCAACACACTCAAGTGGAAGTACCCCGCGCACTGTGGTGAAGCGTGGAACAAATCGCCACTGACTGTAGGAGCGGATGGCAACATCTACACCGTTACCCAGGACAGCAATGGTGGAGTCCACCTCATCGGACTTGCACCGGAGCTGGCAGCGGGTCAGACGCAGCCGACCAAGGTGCTGGACATCAGCATTGGCGGTAGCTGTGCCTCCGAGCTAATCGCCTACAAGGACGGCATTGCCGTCGGGGGATGGCCGACGCGCTTCTACAGCTACGGTGGGAAGTTCCTGGGTGACTTCCCCGGCGGCTGGATTAACGCCGACGGACACACCTTCACGACCGGTTACGTTGCTGGCCTCGTCCAGAGCTTCAGCATCACCAAGTACGACTTGCGGACTGGTGATGTGGCGTGGACGAACACTGCTTCCACTTCTGGCGCCAACGTGCAGTGGGCTGAAGCGCGGCCGCTTCCCAACGGTGGTATCGCAGCGGTTATCAAGGAACAGAAGATGACCGCAGAAGGCGTACCGGTCACGCCGACGGAGTACATCTACACCTTCACGTCGTTCAACGCCTATGGCATCAAGGGCGCGACGGCACACATTCCGATTGCCGACGTCCAGGGAATCCAAGACAATGGATGGCTCCCGAACGTCATGATTGACGACACTGGCAAGCTGATTGTCATCTGGGACTACCTACGCCAGATGAACAACGGAACTGCCTACGAGGTCGTACCTGTCGTATTCGATCCGTCAAGCGGCGACGTCACGTATCCCACACGGATGCGGAGCGACGATACATATGGCGGAATTGCATCGGCTGAGTACGGTGATGCTGTCAGTGATGACACGCTGTTCATCATCGCTCGGAGAGACAACGTCACGAAGCTCTACCCCGTCGAGGTCACTGGGCTCGGGGTGGACTATTCGCGCAGCGAGGTGATCAGCCGGTCACCGCGCCAGCCGGCGTCCTACGTCGCCCTGGGCGACTCTTTCTCATCGGGTGAAGGGGTGACGCCTTTCGAGGCAGGCACGGCTGAGCCACAAGTCAACACATGCCACCGAAGCGAGTACGCCTACGCTCATGCGGTTTCCGACAACACCGGCAAGTCGC
>PKEY01000075.1 GCA_002919265.1 Hyphomicrobiaceae bacterium
CGGCGTTACCGATGGCGGCGAGCGGAAGGGCGATCCAGCGGCCATCGCGCTTGGCATAGCCCTCCAGACCCTCATACCAGCCGCCGTATTGTTGGCCGAGATACTCGGCGAGCTCCGACACATCGAGGAGCTTATCGGGATACTGGTGAGCGTCGTCGAACCACACCCAGATGATGTCCGGACCGGAGCCCACGTTGGCAGCGACCGCCGCCTTCGGCCGGATGTCCTCCCAGCTCTCCTTGTCAATACGAACTTCAACCCCCGTCGCTTCGGTGAATTTCTTGGTGTTGGCGAGCCAGGCATCTTCCTCGCCCTTCACGAAGGGTGCCCAGCGGAGAACGCGGAGCGACGCGCCCTTCTCGGGGACATACTTAGGCGCCTGAGCGCGAGCAGGGCTGCTGCCCAGGATCGGCAAGCCGGTAGCGGTCGCAGCGGCGAGGCCACCGCCCGCAATCATAAAATCACGCCTTGTAAGCTTCATGGGGTTCCTCCTTGAACGAAGCCAATTATCAAGTTGAGTGGCAATTCTTGCCCTCGTTGTTTTATTGATCGCCGGGGAGCAGGTTCTCAAATCCGCTTGCCAGTTTCGCTGTCGAACAAGTGCACCAACGCGGGATTGGGCGAGAGCCGAATGGTATCGCCCGGACCGACGCCGACGCGCTCCCGGAACACAGTTACAATATCCTGGCCGGCCAATTTTGCGTACACCTGCGTCTCGGACCCGGTCGGCTCGACGACGACCACATCTGCCGGAATGCCGTTTTCCGAATCTATGACGAAGTGCTCGGGCCGGATACCGTAAATGACCGGCCGTCCATCCGATCCCTGCGGAACTTCCTTCACCGGCAGGGAGACTCCCGTATCGGTGACCACCCGCGGCGTGCCGTCCGCTACGATCTTACCCTTAATGAAGTTCATGGCCGGCGAGCCAATGAACCCCGCAACGAAAAGATTTGCCGGATAATCGTACAGCTCCAGCGGCTCGCCAACCTGCTCGACGATGCCGTCATGCATCACGACGATCCGGTCGGCCATCGTCATGGCCTCAATCTGGTCGTGCGTGACGTAGACGGTCGTCGTCTTCAACCGCTGATGGAGCTCCTTGATCTCCGTGCGCATCTGCACGCGCAACTTCGCGTCAAGGTTGGACAGTGGCTCGTCAAACAGGAACACCTGCGGGTCGCGAACGATGGCGCGGCCCATGGCAACGCGCTGGCGCTGGCCACCCGACAGCTGGCGCGGATACCTCTCGAGGAGATGTTTCAGGCCCAGGATTTCGGCAGCTCGGTTTACCCGCTGTTCGATCTCGGCCCTCGGCGCGCCCTTCAACTTTAGAGAAAACGCCATATTGTCCGCCACCGTCATGTGCGGATAAAGGGCGTAATTCTGAAAGACCATTGCAATGTCCCGCTCCTTTGGCGGGACATGGTTGACGACGCGGTTGCCGATGAGGATTTCGCCGGCCGTGATGCTTTCGAGGCCGGCAATCATTCGGAGCAAGGTGGATTTGCCGCAACCGGATGGCCCGACCAGGATGACGAACTCGCCATCTGAGATGTCAATGGAAACGCCGTGAATAACGCGCGTAGACCCGAACGATTTGCGAACGTCCCTGATCTCTACGGAGGCCATCTTAGGCTGATTCTCCCCTAGGAGCTGCAGTCTGACGATCGGCTCACTTGCCGGAGCCTTTGCCGCTATCAGTAAGCGGCGGATCGCTTGCTACCATACTGGTCGGGGATTGCAATACTTGTCGCTTTTTCAATCAGCAGCGGGGCCAAGCTCGTGAAGGTTTGAATGTGAATATCGGATTGCCGCGAAATCTGGCCGACGATCGCCGTCCTGTCGGGAGCCAACTTGCCGCGAGCAACCGATTGGAATTAGGCCGTCACCATTTCGGCGCGTCGGCGCAGCTCCTGAGGATCGAGGATCGTCATGCCGCGTCCCCGATGAATGGCGATGATGCCGGCTTGCGCGAGGGTCTTGAGCATACGGCTCACGGTTTCGAGGGTAAGGCCCAGATACTCGGCCATTTCGGTTCGGGACAGCGGCAGGTCAAAGGTCAGCTGATCGGCGACACTCTCTTCACCGCAGTTACTTCCTCGCATCTTCTCCGCGCAGAGCAGAAGGAGCGTTGCAACCCTCTCCAGCGCGGTCTTGCGGCCAAGTAGAAGCATCCACTCGCGCGCATGATCGAGGTCTTGCAGCATACGTTGTATAAGAAGCTCCTGCATCCCCCGGTGTGCGCGCAACAGCCCCTCGAACTGAGGCTTGGAAAAGCAGCAGAGCTCCACGTCCGTCGCCGCCTCTGCCACGATGGTACCGTTCTCGGCAAACGGCCGCCCGATGAACTCCGGCGGGAATTGAAGACCCACGATCTGCGTTCGCCCGTCGCCCAGGGAGCGCGACAATCGCACGGCACCGGACACGATGTTGGCAACGATTCCTCCTTCGGCACCGTTGCTGAAGATCGGGCTGCCGGCACGCACATGACGGCGCCAGGCCATGCGGCTGAGCTCGGCCAGCGCTGACGTAGGCAGAGCACGGCACAGGGCGACGTCTCGGATTGGGCAGGTTCGGCAGTAGTTGCTGCGCATGTCCCCTTCTCCGTCGGGCCGGCAGGATCTTGTCAGACCGGCAACGACTTGGCGCTGCGCGTTGCAGGTTCAGCACAATTCGCCGCAAGAAGATCTGATCTGGATCAAGCGCGGGTGTCGTCCTTGCCGCAGAGTCTCCCTCCAACGCCATTCAAGAATGGGGGAGATGCCGCGATGGCAACGGCTGCAGCCATCCACGACTCAGATCATCCGCACGGCTGGCGTCGCTGGCTCCTGTCCACCAACCACAAGGACATCGGCACCTTGTATCTGATCTTCTCCATGGTGGGCGGGATTGTCGGTGGCCTGCTTTCACTTGGAATTCGGTTGGAGCTACAGGAGCCGGGGCTTCAGTATTTCTCCAACCCGCACATGTTCAACGTGTTCACGACGGGTCACGGGCTGATCATGGTCTTCTTCATGATCATGCCGTCCCTGTTCGGCGGGTTCGGAAACTATTTCGTGCCGCTCATGATCGGCGCGCCGGATATGGCCTTCCCGCGGATGAACAACATATCGTTCTGGCTGCTGCCGGCGTCATTCACTCTTCTAATCCTCTCGCTGTTCGTGGACGGCGCCGGGCCGTGTGTCTTCAGTTTCGATCCGGCGAAGCTTGATCTCGGAGGCTGCGGCGCAGGTGTGGGCTGGACGGCCTATGCGCCGCTGTCGACGACCGGGCATCCCGGGCCGGCCATGGACTTTGCGATCCTTGCGCTGCACATCGCCGGTGCCTCGTCGATCCTGAGCTCGATCAACTTCATCACCACGATCTTCAACATGCGGGCGCCCGGCATGACGCTGCACAAGATGCCGCTGTTCTGCTGGTCGATCCTGGTAACGGCATTCCTGCTGATCCTCTCTCTGCCGGTGCTGGCGGGCGCCATCACGATGCTGCTGACCGACCGCAACTTCGGCACGACGTTCTTCACGGCGGCCGGCGGCGGTGATCCCCTGCTTTATCAGCACCTCTTCTGGTTCTTCGGGCATCCGGAGGTCTACATCATCATCCTGCCGGGCTT
Source organism: Hyphomicrobiaceae bacterium (assembly GCA_002919265.1). Lineage (GTDB taxonomy): Bacteria > Pseudomonadota > Alphaproteobacteria > Rhizobiales > Hyphomicrobiaceae > ZC4RG25. The sequence goes on from PKEY01000075.1 coordinate 3,617, forward strand.
CGGGATAGTCAGCCAGGTCATCGCAACGTTCTCTCGGAAGCCTGTCTTCGGCTATCTCGGCATGGCCTACGCGATGGTCGCCATCGGCGTCGTTGGCTTCGTCGTTTGGGCCCATCATATGTACACGGCGGGCCTCTCAGTGAACACGCAGGCCTATTTCGTGTTTGCGACCATGGTGATCGCCGTGCCGACGGGCGTGAAGATCTTCTCGTGGATCGCGACCATGTGGGGCGGCTCGATCCGCTTCACGGTGCCAATGCTGTTCGCGCTGGGCTTCATCTTCCTGTTCACCGTCGGTGGCGTCACAGGCGTGATGCTGGCCAATGCCGGCGTCGATCGCGCGCTACACGATACATACTACGTCGTGGCCCACTTCCACTATACGATGTCGCTTGGCGCGCTCTTCACGCTCTTCGCGGGCTGGTATTACTGGTTCCCGAAGATGAGCGGCTACATGTACTCGGAGTTCTGGGGCAAGCTGCACTTCTGGCTAACGTTCATCGGCGTCAACCTGACGTTCTTCCCGATGCACTTCCTGGGACTCTCGGGCATGCCGCGGCGCTACGCCGACTATCCGGATGCGTTCGCGCTCTGGAACAAAGTGTCGTCGACGGGCTCCTATATCTCGGCCCTCGGTGTACTGGTGTTCTTCATTGGCATTGCGGTGGCGTTCAGGAAGAAGAAGCAGGCTGCGGACAATCCGTGGGGCGAAGGCGCTACCACCCTCGAGTGGACCCTCCCCTCACCACCGCCCTACCACTGCTTCGAAACGCTTCCGCGTATCAAGAGCGACGCGCACTGAGGGAAGCTTTGGGCTTAAGCGCCGACATTTAGGTAAGACAGAAGCGGCGGCATCTTGGTGCCGCCGTTTTTTGTTTGCTGTGAGTTCAACCGTTCGTCTTGCGGTGAGCTCGGCGCCGTTAGTGTCTAACTGTTTCGGGTGATCACGCCTCGCTGACACGGCTCGCACATTGAGCGCTGTCTTCTATGCCCGGCTAACCTAGTGTTGCCTCCATTACACATTAGACTGATGATCTGAATTCGGATCTTGAATGAGATATGGCGAATGCTGCCAATTTAGTGCAACTTGTGCGCGTGTTTGCGTGACTCACAAGCCTAGCTAGATTGGAGACGCGATCATGCGGACTTACGAAACACCTGTGCTCATCAAGCGTGAGGTTCTGGCGGCCATCACGGCGAACGAGTGTGTCAGCCCCTTCTTCCAGAATTGTATCTAACAAGCAGTGGGTGCTAGCCCACCCAAAGACGAATTGCCTCCTCTTGCGACTTGTCCCCGATACTCGCCGTGTCGGGGATTTTCGCTATTATGACGGGTCCAAAAGTAAGTTGTTCAAAGACTGGCTATACGTTTCGAAACTATCAGTTGGAAAAACTTCAAATCGCAGCCTCGATGTGCGTCGAGGTTGGAAAACGCAATGTTCAGGATATTTGACAAATAGAAATGGTAAGCGCGACAGGGATCGAACTGCGGCGGGAAAGGGGCTAAGCTCCTGATTATCAGTTTTTTTCGAGATGCAGCTGTCCAGCGGTCATAGTTCTGTGCCAATAGTTTGTCCCAGCGCTGAATGTTTTTTCCGTTATTGCTCGCTTCGCAGCGCGACATACGTGACGCGCGATCTGCGCGGCAATCTCTTCGCCATGGGTAATCGGTCCCATGTGTCCAGCCTTCGAGACGATTTCCGCACGTCCGCACGGCACCAAGCGGACCAACTCATCGACAATTTTTCTGCTAGGGCGCGGTGCATATTCCCCGCGCAAGAGAAGTACGGGGCAACACAAGACGCGATATGCCGATATCGGCGTCGGCTCCTCAATCAGCGCTGCAAAGTCAAGCGGCGCTTTGGGCAGCCATCGGAGAAGGGCAGTCCGCACTTCAGCTCGGAGCTCGTCCCAAGCACCATGGCCATTCCAATAATCAACAAAACTGCGCGCTGCGGCCTGGTAAGCACCGCGCAAAATATTCATGCCGACATCGTCGGCCAGCGCACGAATTTCGGCAAACTCAGCAGCACCTTCTTCACCCAGCTGCCTCAGGATATGAAAGGCTGAAGGTTCATAAAGGGCCAGCGAACGAATGCTCCCTGGTCGCTCAATTGCCACCTTCAGGGCAACACCACCGCCGTAAGAGTGGCCCACCAAGTGAACGGGTTCATTCAGGTCATCGATGAGTTCTATGATGGCCGCAGCTTCTTCGGCCAGAGAAAAGCGGCGGGCACCGTGCCATGGGCCGGTGGCTTCGCACCCATAAAAGTCAGGAGCAATCAGTTCAAACTCAGGCTCCAGCGCAGTCCGTAGCTTGCGCCATTGTCGGTGATCTGCACCCGAACAATGGAGCGCCAAAACGCGTTGCCTCGGTCTGCCGACATGGAAGTCGGCAGTTGTGCTCATGATCATCGTGTTTGCGCCTTTATTATTCAGCTGCTTTTGGGCGGACCAAATAACGGACACGGCTTCTGGAGGCTGTCTCCCCAGAAACATGATTCTGTGCGCGTAACATCCGGATTCGTTCCGCGCACCGCCTATCCAATTGCGAAACTCCGCCCGGGCAGCGCGAGCTGTCCGGGCGTCAGATCGCTCGCTTCATATCATCCAGTGACGCGGTCGATTACCACCGGGACAGGCCGGCATATTGTGTTGCACACTGGCGAATGCTGCTGAGCTACGCGAGTAAGTCCTCGAGGTCCTTGTCCGAGCAGTCCGCCTCGACGTGCATACGAATGCGGATCTGCTCGTAGCCGGGCGGCACGGTGTCGTCGAGCCCGAGCAAGCCTTGCAGGTCGAGGTCGCCGGCGAGCTCTGTCGACAATTCCCTGATGACAATCCCGCGCGCCATGGCATGCAAGACAAAGGTGGTCGTTACGCAGCCAGCAAGGGCGTGCAGCAGGAATTCGACCGGGTTTGCGCCCTCGTTATTTCCAAGTAGAACCGGCGGCTCGCCGTTGGTGAATTCGAAAGACGTGCTACGAGAGGTGTCTTCCCGGCCAGCACCGTAGAAGTCGCGGATCACCGAACGATTTTCTCCGCCATTGATCCAGGTATTGCGGGCACGGAATTGAAATTTTGCGAGGCTTTTGTCGGCTTTGATGGCGGCGATTGTTGCTAGGGCAGCGTTGACATCGAGGCCGTTGATGATGGCCGGAGTCTCTGCGACAGCAGATTGAGTGCTCATGATCGATCTCCTCTCGTTGGAAGCGGCATTCCCAAGGGGCGCCGCCGACAGCCTGGAAACTAGATCAGCGAGGAGATTTTCAGCAGAGCGATTCTTGCTAAAATCGATCCATTCGTGCCACAAACAGAGACCCCTTGCTTATGAGAAACTCAGCTGCCGTCGACGCCATGATTCTGGCGCTGCCGGAGACGGCCGGCTCGGCACTTTACGGCATGCTCGATGTTCTCGCGGCTACAGGCACGATATGGCGGGAGCTCGTGGGGGAGGAGCCTGGGCTTCCACTGATCCGACCGTGTATCGTATCTCCGGAAGAGCGGCCGTTTCGCTGCGGTAATGGCATACCGGTCAGTCCCGATGTCACGATCGCGCAAGCG
>PKEY01000055.1 GCA_002919265.1 Hyphomicrobiaceae bacterium
CGCCGTGCGCGTGTACAGCGAGTAGAAGAGGTTGGCGTTCGTCCACTCGAAATCGAAGGCGTAGTCGAGCGCCTTTCGCACACGCCGATCGGAGAACTTGGCCCTCCGATTGTTGAGGAAGAAGCCCTGCGCACCGGATGGACTTTCGTCAGGTAGGGTCAGCAGGACGATGCGCCCATCCTTGACCTGCGGGATGTCGTAGCTCGTCGCCCAATCCTTGGCGGTGAACTCCTCGCGAAGGTCGTATGCGCCAGCCTTCAGGCTTTCGAGCGCTGCCGTGCGGTCGCGGAAATATTCGTAGCGAATTTCATCGAAGTTATAGCGCCCGCGGTTCACGGGCAGATCCTTGGCCCAATAATCCTCGCGGCGCTTGAAGGTGGTGTAGCTGCCTTGTTTGAAGTCGGAAATTCGGTACGGGCCGGACCCGAGCGGCGGTTCGAGCGTGGTCTGATCGAACTCGCGCGTCGCGTAGTAGGCCTTCGACAGGATCGGCAGTGTGGCGACGGTCAGCGGCAGGTCGCGCAGGTTTTCGCCCTGAAAGACGAAGCGCACCTCATGGGGCCCAAGGGCCTCGGCCCGGACGACGTCACGCAGCAGGATGCGGTAATGGGGGTGGCCCTTGGTCTTCAGGGTCTCGAAGGTGAAGACGACGTCCTCCGCCGTCAGCGGCGAGCCGTCCGAGAATTTGGCCTCGGGGCGCATCTGGAACGTCACGGAACGGCGATCAGGTGCGAGCTTCGCCGTTTTCGCGACGAGGCCGTAAACGGCATCAGGCTCGTCCATCGCCCGGACCATAAGGCTGTCGAAAAGAAGATCGAGGCCCTGGGCTGCGTCCCCGCGCAGAATGAATGGGTTGAAGCTGTCGAAAGTGATGGTTGCGGCCGGACCGATGTGCGCCAGGCGACCGCCCTTTGGCGCGTTCGGGTTGACGTAGTCAAAGTGCTGAAAGTCCGGGCCGTACTTCAGCTCGCCGAACGCGGATAATCCATGGCGCGCTTCATCCGCTGCGACGCCCGAAGCAGCAGCAAGAAGGCCGAAAAGAACACTCGTCGCGACACGGATGATCTGGCCAGAGCCGTGACCAAAGAGGGCCTTGCGGTCGTGTCTCATCCCCGCCCCCGCTTCGCGTTGAGCTCTTTCTGCTTCTCGGCATCAAGCCACCAGACCTGCAGGAACGACGGGCTTTGGCTTGGCAGCTTATCGGGCCGGCCGAACATGTCCCATACGGCGATGCGGTCGTAGGGCGAGTGCCACTGCGGGATGACGTAGTAGTTCCACAGCAGCACCCGATCGAGCGCCCGGGTGGCCGCCACCAGCTCCTCTCGGTTTGGCGCGTAGATGATTTTGTCGATCAGCTTGTCGATGGCCGGGTTCTTGATGCCGATGGAGTTCTGGCTGCCGTGCATGTCGGCAGCGGCAGAGCCCCAGAAATTGCGTTGCTCGTTGCCCGGCGAGTTCGATTGCGGGAATGAGTCGACGATGATGTCGTAATCGAAGGTGTCGACACGGCGCTGGTATTGCGAGGTGTCGACGATGCGGATGGTCACGCGAACGCCGAGGCGCTCAAGGTTCGTCTTGAACGGCAGGACGACGCGCTCGAAATCCGGCTGAACGAGCAGGAACTCGACGGCCAGCTGCTCGCCTTTGTCGTTGGTCAGCACGCCGTTCTTCGGCTTCCAGCCGGCCTCCGCGAGAAGTTGCGCCGCCTGACGCAGATGGTTGCGCTGGTCCTGCGGCGTGGCGTTCACCGGATTCTTCCATTCGGTCGTGAAGACCTCCGGCGGAACTTCATCCTTGATCTCGTTCAGGATTTCGAGTTCGCGGCCTGTTGGCAGCCCTGTCGCCTGCAGCTCCGAATTGCCGAAGAAGCTCTCTGTCCGCTTGTACTGGTCGAAGAACAGGTTCTTGTTCATCCACTCGAAATCGAAAGCCAGATTGAAGGCCTTACGCACGCGGATGTCCTGGAACTGCGGCCGGCGCAGATTCATGACGAATGCCTGCATCGGCGTCACGCGGCGGATCGGGATCTCTTCCTTTTTCACAAGCCCGCGGCGGACCGCTTCGAAGTCGTAGGAGGTGGCCCAGGCCTTGGCGCTCGTCTCTTGCCAGTAATCGATCTCGCCGATCTTGAAGGCCTCGAATGCGGGCACGCGGTCCCGATAGTAGGTGAAGACGAGCTCGTCGAAGTTCCACTGGCCCTTTGTGACGGGCAGGTCCTTCGCCCACCAGTCTTTCACCCGCTCGTAGACGATGCTGCGGCCCGGATCGACCGACTTGATCTTGTACGGTCCGGAGCCCAACGGGATTTCCAGTGTGCTTCGGGTGAGGTCGCGCGGCTGGCCGTTGGCGCCCTTCGCCTCCCAGAAGTGCTTCGGCAACACGGGCAACTGGCCGACGATCTGCGGCAGCTCGCGATTGCCCTTCTGGTCGAAGATGAAGGTCACCTCATGGTCGCCGGTTTTCTCGGCCCGGACGACGTTGCGGTAATAGGCGTTGTAGTGCGGGTGCGACTTCTTGAGCGCCTCGAGCGAGAAGATGACGTCTTCCGGCTTGATCGGCTCACCATCGTGGAACCGAGCCTCAGGGCGCAAGCCGAAGGTGGCGCTGGAAAAGTCATCCGGGAAGGAAACCCATTCGGCGATCAGGCCGTACTCGGTCGAGGGCTCGTCCGGGCTCGAAGCCATCAGAGAGTCGTAGATGAGGCCGAGGCCCGCCGCCGCGCTGCCTTGGATAGAGAAGGGGTTGAGACTGTCGAACGAGCCCATAGCCCACTGGCGCACTGTGCCGCCTTTGGGCGCGTCCGGATTGACCCAATCGAAGTGCTTGAAATCCGGTCCGTATGCCGGCTCGCCGACGAGCGAAAGCGCGTGATGCCGCTTCTGCTCTTCGCCAGCCTGGGGGACCTCCATTGTCGCGCCGAGGGCCAGCACAGCTGCCGCCAGCGCCAAGAAACTCTTGCCTATGCTACCCTTGACGTGTGTGACCACACAAAACTCCCGCCTGAGTGGTGGAATAGTGGTCCATGGCTCCTCGGGACATGGGCCACAATTGCCGCCTCCGTGGCTGCGGAGCGGCTGCCGATGCCGTTATAACAGCAAAAGCGACCTCGCCAATCTATAGGCCAGGTCGCACACGGTTGTGGCTCGATCACAATCTAGCCAACAAGGCTCCGCGAGCACCCTCGATATAGGGGGCTCCTACAGACTGCTCAGTTGCTTGGAAGCGGCGGCGGATTGTCGCTCAAAGTCCGCAGGTAAGCGAGCAGGTCGGCGATTTCGGCATTATCCCTGATGCCGGCGAACGCCATCTTGTTGCCAGGGATGAAAGCGCGCGGGTTGTGAATGAAGTTGGCCAGATCCTCGTAAGTCCACTCGCCGCCCTTTTCCTTAATGGCCGCCGAGTAGTTGAAGCCTTCCTGCGAACCCTTGGGTCTGCCGACAATGCCCCACAGGTTGGGCCCGGTCATGTTGCGCCCACCCTTCTCAGGCGTGTGGCACGTCGAGCAGCGCTTGAACGCCGCCTGTCCGGCCTCGGGGCTCGCGTTCTGGAGCAAACCGGCAATTTCCTGGAAGTTCACGCCAGCAGCTGCGGCAGGTTGGGACGTCTCCGCTGCAGTGGTGGTCTGGACCGGCAGCTCGTAACCCGGCTTGGCGGGCTTCTTGTGCCTCATTTGGATGTCGATGAACGTCGCCGTTCCGAAAATCAGGAGGAGCGCTGTAAGTACGGCCCCAGCGATTTTGTTGAACTCCCTGGTATCCATCGAATCCCCAGCCCTCTGCCCGCGCCAGTCGCTTCTTATGACTCGTGCCCCGATCGGCGGCCGACTATAGAAAGTCCCAATCTTCATGCAACCGGGGTGGCGGTTCGGTCCAGTCGCTCGTGCCGAGACCAATTGTCACTCGCCGAAAACGTCAGTCCTGCTCGAAGCTGCACGCCCATGACCCGCACGCTCGTCATCATTCCGGCCCGTATGCAAGCCACGCGTCTTCCCGGCAAGCCGATGGCGGACATCCACGGCAAGCCGATGATTGTGCATGTCTGGGAGCGTGCGCGTGCGGCCGACGTCGGCCGGGTCGTCGTCGCGACGGATACGGAGGAGATCGCATCCGCCATCCGCAACGTCGGCGGCGAAGCCGTCTTGACGCGTCCGGATCATGCGTCCGGCTCGGACCGGGTGCACGAAGCTTTGCAGCGAATCGACGCAGGCGGCGCTGTGGATTTCGTGATCAATCTGCAGGGGGATTTGCCGACGCTCGAGCCGCACCTGGTGCGTGAATGCTTGGCGCCTCTGATGAGTCCCGGCCCGGATATCGCCACCCTCGCCGCGGAGATCAGGGAGCCCGAAGAAAAAGTCGCTCCCAGTGTCGTAAAGGTCGTTGGGACCCCGATTGGGTGTGATGGACCGCGGCGACTCCGCGCGCTCTACTTCACCCGTGCCACGGCGCCGTACGGCGAGGGTCCCCTCTATCATCATATCGGCATTTATGGATTCCGCCGTGCAGCACTGGAGCGGTTCGTGTCCCTCCCACCGTCACCGCTTGAACTGCGAGAGAAGCTCGAGCAGCTTCGCGCGCTCGAGAACGGCATGCGGATCGACGTAACGCTCGTTGACACCGTTCCGCTGGGTGTCGATACTCCGGCCGATCTGGAGAGGGCCCGCGAGATGCTAGCGGCTTGACACTGGCCGAAGTCTGAGCCGAAACCCGCCCGACTCCAGCTATCCTGAACCTGAACATCATGCCGCAAAAGAGGACCAAATCTCCGGCCGGCTCCAGCCGCTCCGGACACAGTGCAGCTCATAGCCGGAAAACGGGCGCCGACCGCATTGCTTATCAAGGCGAGCCCGGGGCCAACTCCCATATGGCTTGCCTCGAGGTCTATCCTGAGCTCGAACCCACGCCTTATCCTACTTTCGAGGACGCGTTGGCCGCGGTGAAATCGGGCGAGGCGCGCTACGCGATGATACCGATCGAGAACTCGGTCGCGGGGCGCGTCGCGGACATCCACCACTTGCTGCCGAATGCCGGCCTTTTCATTGTTGGCGAGCACTTCCTGCGCGTGCGGCATCAGCTCCTGGCGCTGCCGGAGGCAAGTCTCGACACGATCAAGTACGTCATGAGCCACACGCAGGCACTCGGGCAGTGCCGCAATACTCTTCGGCGGCTCGGTCTCAAGCCGGTGCCCGAGGCGGACACTGCGGGTTCCGCCCGAATCGTAGCCGAGCGGAAGGATTTGAGCCTCGCTGCGATCGCGTCCACCCTTGCCGCCGAGATCTACGGCCTCAAGATCCTCAAGAGCGATATCGAGGACGAGGCCCACAACACTACGCGCTTCGTCATCCTCGCGGCGGAGCCCGACGATGCCGACCCTGGCGAGGGGCCGTTCGTCACCACGTTCATCTTCAGAGTTCGGAACGTCCCGGCTGCGCTTTACAAGGCTCTGGGCGGGTTTGCGACGAACGGCGTGAACATGACGAAGCTGGAATCCTACCAGCTCAACGGCGCCTTCACGGCGACGATGTTCTACGCCGATATCGAAGGCCATCCGGCGGACCGGCCCGTGCGGCTGGCGCTCGAGGAGCTGTCGTTCTTCTCCTCGGAGCTGAAGGTGCTGGGAACCTACCGGGCGAGTCCGTATCGGGCGCTGGTCGAGCGGCAGAAGCACGAGTGACGCCGCCATCCCGTGCCGAAGCCTGGAGCCGGGCAGATCGGGCAGATTAAGAAGCCGGTCAAAACAATGAAGGAGGAGACATGAGGCTCAAGGACAAGGTCGCAATCATCACCGGCGGCGCATCCGGGTTCGGCAAGGCCATCGCTGAGACTTACGCAAGAGAGGGCGCGAAGGTCATGGTCGCTGACATCAACGGCCAGGGTGCCCGCGACGTGGCCAGCAATATCGGCAGCTCGGCGGCGCATATCGCCTGCGACGTCTCGAAGAAAAGCGACGTCGACGCAATGGTGGCCGAGACGGTGAAGGTGTTCGGCGGCGTCGACATCATGGTCAACAACGCCGGCTATACGCACAAGAACCAGTGGCTGCTGAACGTCACCGAGGAGGAGTTCGATCGCATCTTCGCGGTCAACGTAAAGGCGATCTATCTCTCGACGCTGGCTTGCGTGCCGGAGATGGAGAAGCGCGGCGGGGGCGTCATCATCAACACGGCATCGACAGCCGGCGTGCGCCCGCGGCCGGGACTTACCTGGTACAACGCCTCCAAAGGCGCAGTGATCACCATGACGAAATCCATGGCCGCAGAGCTGGCGCCGAAGAAAATCCGGGTCTGCGCCATCAATCCCGTCATTGGCGAGACCGGCATGTTGGAGCTGTTCATGGGCATGCCCGACACGCCAGAAAACCGGGCGAAGTTTCTTGCGACCATCCCCCTTGGCCGCATGTCGAAGCCGAGCGATGTGGCCAATGCCGCGCTGTTCTTGGCTGACCCGGCTTCCGAGTTCATCACGGGAGTGGCGCTGGAGGTCGATGGCGGGCGGTGCATCTAGCGCTCTCTGGCTCTCCACCGCGGCTTAGACATTGCCCATGTGGTTGAGTGCAGCGCCGATCAGCTCCAGTCCGTGAGCGGAGCTCAATTCTGAAAAACCGGTAGCTCGATGGTGGCACGCGTGCCCCCGCCGGGGGCATCGCCGAGG
>PKEY01000131.1 GCA_002919265.1 Hyphomicrobiaceae bacterium
AGCTCGACTTGAGGCCGACCGCGTCGAAGATCTGGGCACCGCAGTACGACTGATAGGTCGAGATGCCCATCTTCGACATGACCTTTAGAAGGCCTTTGTCGATGGCCTTGATGTAGCGCTTGATCGCTTCTTTCAGCGACAGGTTTTCGCCGAGCTGAGGCAGCAGAGCCTCGATCGTCTCGAAGGCGAGGTAGGGGTTGATCGCCTCGGCGCCGTAGCCTGCCAGGGTCGCGAACTGGTGCACCTCGTGCGCCTCACCGGTCTCGACCACGAGGCCGACCGACGTCCGTAACCCTTGCCGGATGAGGTGATGATGCACGGCAGAGGTCGCGAGCAGCGACGGGATGGGGATGCGATCCGGCCCGGTGGCGCGATCCGAAAGGATGATGATGTTGTAGTCGCCGGAACGAACAGCCTCCTCGGCCTCGGCGCAGATCACGTCGAGGGCAGGGCCCATGCCGGCAGCGCCTTGCTCGACCGGGTAGGTGATGTCGATCGTGATGGACGTGAAATGGTTATCCGGCACATCGCCGATCTGGCGGATGCGCTCCAGCTCGTCGTTGGTGAGGATCGGCTGGCTGACCTCGAGCCGCTTCAGCTTCGAGGTGCCCTCCAGGTCGAGCAGGTTCGGCCGTGGACCGATGAACGACACGAGGCTCATGACGAGCTCCTCGCGAATCGGATCGATCGGCGGGTTCGTCACCTGCGCGAAGTTCTGCTTGAAATAGGTATGAAGCAGCTTTGGCTTGTTGGACAGCGCCGAGACCGGCGTGTCGGTGCCCATGGACCCCACGGCTTCCTGGCCGGTCTGGACCATAGGTGCCATCAAAAGCTTGAGGCTTTCCTGCGTGTAGCCAAAGGCCTGCTGCAGATCGAGCAGGTCAATATTTGATTTCCGCCGCCTTGGCTTCTTGGGGAGCGGCAGGTCGCTGACCCGGATCTGGGTGCGCCGTAGCCACTGCTCGTATGGGTGCCGTGCGGCCAGCTCGGCCTTCAGCTCATCGTCAGAGATGATGCGGCCCTGCTCAAGGTCGATGAGCAGCATCTTGCCCGGCTGCAGCCGCCACTTGGCAACGATCTGATCCTCGGGAATTGGCAGCACGCCCGCTTCAGACGACATGATCACCCGATCGTCGTTGGTGACGAGGTAGCGGGCAGGTCTCAGGCCGTTACGGTCGAGCGTGGCGCCGATCTGCCGGCCGTCGGTGAAGGCCACGGCAGCCGGACCATCCCACGGCTCCATGAGGGCGGCGTGGTACTCGTAGAAGGCGCGGCGGCGGGAATCCATCAGCGGATTGCCGGCCCAGGCCTCCGGGATCAGCATGACGGCGGCGTGGGCGAGGCTGTAGCCGCCCATCACCAGGAATTCGAGGGCGTTATCGAAACAGGCCGTGTCCGACTGACCCTCGTAGGAAATTGGCCACAGCTTGTGGATGGCATCGCCGAAAAGCGGCGACGAAACAGAGGCTTGGCGTGCCGCCATCCAGTTCACGTTGCCACGCAACGTGTTGATCTCGCCGTTATGCGCGACCATGCGGAATGGATGCGCCAGTTTCCACGATGGAAATGTATTGGTGGAAAACCGCTGGTGCACCAACGCAAGGGCAGAGGCCAACCGCTTGTCTGACAAATCCTTGTAGTAGGCCTTGACCTGGTAGGACAGGAACATGCCCTTGTAGACGAGCGTGCGGCTCGATAGCGAAACCGTGTAATGGCCGATGTCGCGACCCTTATAGGCGGCGTAAATCGCGTTCGAGACGACCTTGCGCGCGATGTAGAGCCGGCGCTCGAAAGTGTCTTGGTCCCTAATCGCTTTGGGCCGGGCAATGAAGATCTGCCGGTGTACAGGCTCAGTTGCCCGCACCGTGTCGGATAAACAGGAGTTGTCGACTGGTACGTCGCGCCAGCCAAGCAGCTCCAGCCCTTCCTCGCGAATAATTCGGTTCCAGACCGTCTCACAGTGCCGGCGTAACCGGTCGTCGCGCGGCATGAAGATGTGTCCGACCGCGTATTGGCCCGGCGGTGGTAGCTTGAAGCCGAGCTTCGCGCATTCCTCGACGAAAAATTCGTGCGGAATCTGGATGAGAATTCCGGCCCCGTCCCCTGCGATCGGGTCAGCTCCAACAGCGCCGCGATGCTCGAGATTCTCGAGAATCTGAAGTGCGTCCTGGATAATTCCGTGCGTTGGACGCGATTTGAGGTCCACAATAAAGCCGACGCCGCAGGCATCAAACTCGCGGGTCGGGTCGAACAGACCTCTTGGAGTTTCCTCGTCCTGATTCCCTTCGCGCAGCGCGTCAGGATGGAAGCGGCTCTCGGTCATGGGTCGGCCTCTCATCCGGGACTCCCCGGGGCTCGATCTTATCACAAGGGACTCGTCGATTGTGCGACGGATCGGGAAAGCAAGGCACGGCCTCTCTGGAGACCGGCAGGACTAAATGCGAGCGAAGAAGTTCAAGCTCGCGTTTTGGTGCGTTTTCGGGTTCCCGTGGCCGTGGAAGTGCGTTTGAGGTTCGTGACCGTGCGCACGGTGCCGGACACCGTCCGCACCACCTTCAGCGCCTGATCGAACCAAATGTCTTCCACGGGCATCCTTTCGCGAGGTCACACGCCTCGTTGGTTATAAAGGACAGGAATGCTGACCTTTCGCGCGCCACATAAGCAGATTTTGTGGCGCGACACAAGCACTCCGTAGGCCGATACGACTAACGGCGTGGCACTTAATGGAATGAGTGAGTGGCTCGCCGTTAGTGGGCAAGAAAACCTTGGCTACGCCGGAGGACTGATGGTGAAGCCGCTCTGGGAAGAGCGGTGACTCAGCCTGCCGGTAATCATTCCCAAGGCAGGTGTTTATCGGAAAGGTGAAACGGTTGGGGGATGAAATTGGAAGAGGTACCATGCTTTTGATTGGTCGTCTGGAACAGTGCCTTGGGAACGCGCCCTAAGGTTATCGATCGATAGCCATGAGATGTTTGATGATCGACAATGCTGGCTCGCGTTTTCCTTCAAGCCCAAGTTTGTGCCGGTCGTCGAAGCCGCTCAGAAAGGCTCGCAGCCCTTGGCGCTACGCTGAACAGCACGGCCAAAACGTTCGATTTCGGAGTAAGCTGGCTTCTATTCCAATCCGGAGTGGCGAAGCAAGGCTATGGGTCAAATATGCATTCGAATTTTACCCGAACAATTTGCGGATCCAGCGAGAAATAAAGCTCTCTGCATAGATCACGTCGGCTTCAATCCTGATCGGCACTTGTGTGCGGTTGGAGAACAGTGAGATCAAAGGGATTTTCCAGGTGACCTGCTGATTATCATTCTGTAGATCGCCATTAGTATTCTCGAAACGCTGCGCTTTCATGGATATTGTGAAGAAGCGATTGGCAAGCATTGCAACGAGCATTGCATCGGCCATCTGGTTGGACTCCTGAGAGGAAGCCGACTTCGGAGGCTCAATTGTACCTCGTATGCGATAGCCTTCCTTGTCTCCAAGGCGTTCGATAGAGAAGCTGCTAAACGGCCCCTTTCTAAATTCAGGCGAAGTGCGGCTGTGTTGATAAGCTAGGACTGGATCAGAAAAATCGATCGTCATGGTGCATGTGAACATCCCCGACTTTTGTCCAAGTTTACCTGCAAGAGATCTTATTCCCGGAATAGTCGCAGTTCGCGGCGTTTCGCAGTCACTAATAAAATCTAGTTCAGTTTCTCTTTTCTCGGAAAAATTTGGGTGAGAAATAATTGCCATCAGTTCGGCCGACACCGCCAGTTCGACGGTCAGAAGAACCTCTCCGTTTTCCTTGAACTCTGCTTCCGAGTTGACTTCAAAGCAGCCGTTCAGCAACAGTGTTGCTAAGAGCAAGAGGACATGGCGTGAGAAATTTATTAAACGAAAAGCGTTGGCGAATTTATTCTTCTTATAGCGATGCATAATGCCCCCTTGCTCCGCAATCCGGAAGACTATCGATTCAATGCCAATAGGAGTTGTGCAATTAAGAAATTCCCAATCCGTGGGCGGTGCGTGAAGGGCTGGCCTACTGATAACCTGCTGAGCGGGCCTGCTGTCCAAGCCTCAGGGCCAAGCTGGACCAAGCTGACGCTTTTCAACGCTCGGCCGCCTCGCCTCGGCCGATACCATACGGCAGAGTCGCCGAACTGGTCGTCGGCAGGGTGTTTGGGCGTTTGTGGCCAAGTCTCTGAGATCCACTCCACGAATTCTAGGGCAAAACCGGACATCGTGGTTGCGAGGGGAGGACCGCAACCACACCGGAAAATCGCCCAGCACTGTCAACCAAACCCGCGTTTCTTGGGCGTTTTTGTGGGCGGCGAATTTTGAGCGATCACGTAACTGGTTGATTTTACTGGTGAGCCCGGCTGGAATCGAACCAGCGACCCTCTGATTAAAAGTCAGATGCTCTACCGCTGAGCTACGGGCCCACGGCGCCGTGAATACAGGCCGCGCGGCTGGATGGCAAGGGTGCGTGACGAAGTGGAGCGAAATCTTCCAAAGCCCAGGCTAACCCTTGCCACGGGCGAGCTCCTCAATGGTTACAGTAGTCTTCAAGCAGGCCCCTGGGCAGGCGGTCGCACCAGGTGAGAAACCACACGTCCGTAGCGCCAATGGCGTGATCCACAGTGTACCAGCGGCCGTTGCGGCGCTGGAGGATGGCCTCGGTGCGAAGACCGTCGAGATGCTCGGCGGAGTCACGCAGCATCGTCCGCCTGATGTCGATGCGTCCGCCCCCTGGCCGCTGGGGATAGACTTGCGCAAAGGCCCAGTTTCCGAGAACCCGGAGATCATGGACGACGAATTCGACCGGCGGATTGAGCTTCGCCTCGATCACCGGCCGCATGGCGTCCATGAGGTCCCGGCGCTCCTTGGACCCGCGGGCGGGCTCGTACCAAGCCTGCGCGCAGGCTGTTGTTGCCATCACGGCGAAAAGCAAGGCACTGCCAATCAGCCGCCCGAACATGGTGGATACTCCCTCCCGACTGCCTGAACGTTACTCCGCCGCCTGCCGCGGGCCGTAGCCCAGCTCGGCGTTGAGCTTCTCGATGAGATCGGCAGCCGCCTCCGGAATATTGGTGCCGGGGCCGAAGATGGCGCGGGCGCCGGCTGCGTAGAGGGCTGGATAGTCGGACGGGGGGATGACGCCTCCCACCACGATCATGATGTCGCCGCGGCCTTCCGCCTCCAGCGCGGCCTTGAGCTCCGGCACCAGCGTCAGGTGAGCGCCCGCCAGCGAGGAGACGCCGACGATATGGACGTCATTCTCCACCGCCTGGCGCGCGACCTCCGCAGGCGTCGAGAATAGCGGGCCGATGTCGACATCGAAGCCCAGGTCCGCAAACGCGCTGGCGATCACCTTCTGGCCGCGGTCATGGCCGTCCTGGCCAATCTTGGCAATGAGGATGCGCGGGCGCCGGCCGTCGTTTCTCTCGAACTCCTCGGCCATGCGCTGCACGCGGGCGAGTTCCTTGTTCATGGCCGCAGCCTCCGCTCTGTAGATGCCGGAAACGGCCCGGATTGTTTCCTGGTGACGGCCGAAGACCTTCTCCAAGGCTTCGGAAATCTCGCCAACAGTCGCCTTGGCGCGGGCAGCCGCGACGCTGAGCTCGAGCAGGTTGGCATTACCGCGGGCGCCTTCGGTCAGCGCATCGAGCGCGGCGCGGACAGCTTCGGGATCGCGCTCGGCCCGAAGCTGCTTCAGCTTGGCAATCTGGCGCTCGCGGACGGCGTTGTTGTCGATCTTGAGCACCTCGATCTGGGCCTCGTTCTCGACGCGGTATTTGTTGACGCCAACGATGGTCTGCTGGCCGCTGTCGATGCGGGCTTGCGTGCGGGCAGCGGCTTCCTCAATCCGCAGCTTGGGGATGCCGGCGGCAATCGCCTTGGCCATGCCGCCCAGGCTTTCGATCTCGCGGATATGCTCCATCGCACGGCGGGCGAGCTCGGCCGTCAGCCGCTCAACGTAATAGCTGCCACCCCAAGGGTCGACCGTACGAGTGGTGCCGCTCTCCTGCTGGAGCACCAGCTGCGTGTTGCGCGCGATGCGGGCCGAGAAGTCGGTCGGCAATGCGATGGCTTCATCGAGGGCGTTGGTGTGTAAGGACTGTGTGTGCCCTTGCGTGGCCGCCATCGCCTCGATGGTCGTGCGCGCGACGTTGTTGAACACGTCCTGCGCCGTGAGGCTCCAGCCGCTGGTCTGGCAATGGGTGCGCAGAGAGAGCGAGCGCTTGTCCTTCGGGTTGAAGTTGGTCTGGATGAGGTTCGCCCACAGCAGGCGGGCGGCGCGCATCTTGGCGATCTCCATGAAGAAGTTCATGCCGATCGCCCAGAAGAACGACAGCCGCGGCGCGAAGCTGTCGATGTCGAGC
>PKEY01000126.1 GCA_002919265.1 Hyphomicrobiaceae bacterium
GTCGGTGAATCGATCTGGTTCGCCGGCGCATCTGACGGCAGTGCGCATTCGCGGTGCAGAACATAATCACACCTTGGTGCTGATCGACGGCATCGAAGCAAATACCGGCTCTAACGGCGCATTCGATTTCTCGGATTTGATGACCGAAGACATCGAGCGAATTGAGGTTATTCGCGGCCCGCAGAGCGCGCTTTATGGGTCTAATGCCATCGGTGGTGTTATTAACGTCATTACAAAACGCGGTGGTGGGCCATTGGCGATAACAGCTCGTGCAGAGGGAGGTTCATTCGGCACGAAAGGAGGTGCGGCGCGTGTTTCCGGAGGAAACGAACGGATCTGGGGTTCGGCGACAGTGCAGCATCAACGCAGCGACGGGTTCAATATCGCGCCCGAGGGTGAATGGGGAGAGAAGGACGGGTATCGAGTTACTTCGCTGTCCGCGAATGCGGGCGTAATGCTTGCGGAGAACATCAGGCTTGATCTGAATATCCGCCATTCTGATAAGCACGTCCGAAACGACGATCAAACGGGAATTAGCGTTCGTAATGAGTGGGTCATTGCCAACGACTCTCTGAATTTCACAAATTCCAGCGTGCTCTTGATGGGTGCAAACCTGCGTTGGGATATGCTTGAGGGACGGCTCACTCACGTGTTCTCGGCGTCTCGAAACGAAACAAGATGGAATGACTATTGGTTTGGTGCTGGCTTCGGGCCACCGTCGATCACGAATACCAACGATGACGCTTACCGGCTATCGTATAAAACGAGTTATCATTTTGCGATGCCGGTGATCGGATTGCAAAATTCTGTGAGCGGGCTTATTGAGCATGGAAAAGAGTCATTCGAGAATAAGACGGAATGGGGATTTGTAGAAGCATCGCGTAAGCTGACAAGTTTCGCTGGCGAATGGCGAGGCGATGTGCTTGGAAGAGTTTATCTTACGGCGGGAATTCGGCACGACGATTACGATGCGTTCAAGGATTTTACAAGTTGGCGCGCGGGCATTTCAGTTCCGATTCCAGAAATGGGCATACGCCCACACGCTAGTGCGGGAACTGGGATGAAGGCGCCGACACTTATCGAACAGTTTGGCTACTTCGATCGCTACCTCCCTAATCCGGCATTGGTTCCGGAAACGTCTGAAAGTTGGGATGCGGGTGTCGAATTCACGCTATTAAATGGAAAGGCAACTGTCGATATAACCTATTTCTCGATGAATATAACAAACAAGATTGGGTCCGAGACAGTGGCGTGCCCTGACCCGAACCAATTCTTCTGCACGATCCCGATTAACCTCGACGGTGTATCACGAAGGAAAGGGCTCGAGGTTGATACGAGGGTCCAAATTTTTCCGAATCTAAGCGTTGGTCTCGCTTATACCTATCTAGATGCAGTTGAGAGCACCGGGATGCGGGAAGCCCGCCGGCCCCCGCATGCGGCACGGGGCGACATTACTTACAAATTCGATGAAGGTCGCGGAACTTTTCACTTGGCGGCCATCTACAATGGGGAAATGCAGGATAATGTCTTCAACTTTTTTGATTGGACGAAGAGTGGCAGAGTGACACTCGACGACTACTGGCTCGTCACCGCCGCTGCTTCCTACAAGCTGAATCCCGGCTTGGAAATCTACGGCCGCATCGAAAACCTCTTCGACGAAGATTACGAGGAGATCTTCGGCTTTTCTACCGCCGGAATTGCCGGCTACGCCGGCTTGCGCTGGACGTTCGATGCCGAACAGCTCGGAAATGGTCTGAGCATGAAGTGATAGGCGAGAACATGACAATAAAGATGGTCTAGCGCGCATCCGTTTATCCGACCGAACCTCGTTCACTTCCGCCCGCTGGAGTTCATCCGCTTCGGCGGGTTACTTTTGTGTTTGAGCCACCAAGCTGCCATCTTGCGCCGCAAAACAACGACGGCAACAGATGCGGGCGAGGTGGTCGTGAGAAGAAGAGGCGGGCGACGGATCAACCTGGCGCTGCAGGGCGGGGGCGTGCACGGCGCCTTCACGTGGGGCGTCCTGGACGAGCTGCTGAGGGACGAGGATCTTTCGCTCGGCTGGATCAGCGGCACCAGCGCCGGCGCCGTGAATGCCGTGGCTCTGGCGTCGGGCCTTGCCGGAAGCGGGCGCGAGGAAGCGCAGGCGACCCTGCGCGCCGTCTGGGAAGCTGTCGAGACGGCGGGCGTTCCCGATCTTCTCCGCTTCAACCCGCTTTTGTTTGGTTTTGCCCGTGCTGCGCCGATTGCGGGTGTGGCGAATTTTCTCTCTCCTTACGACTTCAATCCCCTGGGCTTTGATCCGTTACGGAGAATTCTGACAGAGAACATCGATTTCGAGCGGATCCGCACGTCCTCGCCCGTCGAGCTCCTCATTGCCGCAACCGATGTGGCAACAGGCCGGGCGCGGCTCTTCCGACGTCACGAATTGACGGTAGACGCTGTGCTTGCATCTGCCTGCCTGCCCAACCTGCACCACGCCGTGATCATCGACGGTCGCGCTTATTGGGATGGCGGATTCTCGGCCAATCCGGATCTGCTAACGCTAGCGGCCGAAAGTCCCGTAGAGGATACGCTGCTGGTGCAACTCAATCCTTTGTATCACGCAGCAGTGCCCCGTTCGGCCGGCGAAATCGCCGATCGGGTCAACACCATCACCTTCAATCAGCCCTTGTTGCGGGACGTTCAGGCCATCGTCACTGCGCAGGAGGAGGATCTAGGCTGGTTTTCGAGCCGCAATAATCGCACTGGCCGTCTGAAACGGCACCGGTTTCATCTCATCGAGGCGGGCCCTTACACCGCCGGACTTTCAGCCGATACGAAACTTCGGCCGGACAAGGGGCTATTGACCTACCTCCACGGTGCGGGAAGGGCGGAGGCGAAGAAATGGCTGCAAGCTCACCGCGCAGCAATCGGCCGGCACTCGACGGTCGATCTTCGGGCGCGGTTCCTGGAGGCCAACGGAAGGGCGTACGCTGTAGACGAAGGCGAGGTGCGCTCCGCTGTATCTGGGTCCGAGGGAAGGGGCTAGACGTTTCCGTCCTACAACCCTTCGCTGCCACATCGCGCGAGCAACGCCAGAAGCATGGCGCCCGCCCGCTCCCGGTGCTGACGATGCGTGGCTGCGGCCTTTTCCGGATCGCGTTGCCGGATGGCTTCTACTACCGCCGCGTGATCACGGTTCGAATGGACGGGCTTGGGCCGTAGTCTGAGCGTCTGCATGCGGGCCCGGTGCGCCTGGTCACGGAACGTGGCGACCACCTGGCTCAGCCGTGAATTCCCGGTGAGATCAACCAGCAGGGCGTGGAAAGTCTCGTCGCTACGGGCCCACGCCTTGAGGTCGTCCCGCGCCAACGCAGCGTCCATTTCCTCGACGGCCTGCTCGAGGAGGCGCAACTCGCTGCGGGAAAGGCCGCGCTCGGCAAGCTTGCGCACGGCCATCGCCTCGAGCTCCGTCATCATCTCGTAGATCTCCCGCATGTCATCGACGGACACGGGGAGAATGCGCGCGCCATGGCGGGGGCGGATTTCGACGAGCCGTTCGTCGGCAAGCCGAATGAGCGCTTCACGGACCGGCGTGCGGCTCATGCCGAGCGCATCTGCCAGTTCCTGCTCGAGATAGTGCGCGTTGGGCGGCATCTCATTATCGAGAATGCGCCGGCGCAGCTCGCGATAGGCGCGCTGGGTTTGCGACAGGCGGTGCAGGCCGCCGTCGGCGCAATCGTCGTTCCGGTCAGGCTCTTTGGCGTAAGCGAGCCTGTAACGCTGCATAGCTATCTCGCAGTCTGCTCGATTGGGCGCAATTCCAACATACTGACCGATGCAGAGCTGCCGGTAAACCCGGAGACTTCGCCCCTGCACCATGACAGGCCGTGGGAAGGCAGTTGGGGGGTCTCAGACGCTGGCGAGTTTCTCCTCCAGAACCCCAAACAGCTGTTGGGTTATCTCTCGGGAGCCCTGATCGCCGCCAAACTCCATCGGGCGGAGCCGGCGTTCCGCAAAGCCACGCTCGATGGCTGCTTCGAGCAGAGCGGCCGCTTCGCCGAGGCGATCGATTCCGTGACGGTCACCCAGCCAGTCGAGCATCATGGCTGCGGAGAGCAGCGTTGCCGTCGGATTGGCCTTGCCCTGTCCGGCAATGTCCGGCGCCGAGCCGTGGGCCGGCTGGAACAGCGCGTGCTCGTCGCCGACCTCCGCGCAAGGCGCCATGCCCATGCCGCCGACCAACCCTCCGCCGAGATCCGACAGGATGTCGCCGAACATATTCTCCATCACGAGCACGTCGTACTCCCACGGCTTGCGCACGAGATCGAGCGCCATGGCGTCAACGTAGGCGCAATCCGCCGTGACGTCCGGGTGGAGCTTCGCGCGCTCAAGGAAGATCTGCCGGAAGAAGGCGTAGGCGCGGAAGACGTTCGACTTGTCGACACAGGTGGCGCGCCCCTTTCCACCGCGGGCCTTGCGCCGCCGCGCGAGCTTGAACGCGAAGTCGCTGAGCTTTTCCGTTGTGGCTCGCGTGATACGCAGCGTTTCGCGGGCTTCCTGTTCGTTTACCTCACCACGTCCCTGCGAGAAGAACAGCCCTTCCGTGGACTCCCGCAGAATGACGAAATCGATGTTGGCCGCACGCTCATCAATCAGCCGCCGCGGCGTGTTGGGAAAAGCCTTGACCGGGCGCACGCCGGCATAAAGGCCGAACTCGTCACGCATGCGAAGGTGGGGCCGAATCTCCGTTCCGTCCGGCAGCCGCACATCAGGCAGCCCCATGGCGCCGAGCAGTATCGCGTCGGCAGCGCGCGCTGCCTCGAAAGCCTCGTCCGAGATGTCCTTGCCCGTCTCCCGGTAATAGGCGGCGCCGGCCGGATATTCCTCGAAGACCATACGGAAACCGCCGAGCCGTGCCTCCAGAAGCCGCAGGATCTCGATCGCCGGCGCGATCACCTCGGGACCAATGCCGTCACCGGGGAAAACGGCAATTCGCAAGGCTTCAGACGGCATGGAGGACTCCTCGTATGGGTTCGTAAGCGGTTGGCGGCGTGGACAAAACCGCCGGGGAATGCGGGCACCCACCTTGGCTGTTGCTGCCGACGGTGTAAAGGTAGGCGCAGCGATGGGGTGCCTGGCAAGGCACAGGATACAACGAGAGGAATACGCCGATGCGCGCACACATGACGGAAGAGCTGACGTTGCCGAGCGATCGAACGAAAGGGGCGCTCGCGGGCCGCGTATGGCGCCCGGATGTCAGCGGTCCGTCGGTCGTGGCGATCCGCAGCGACGGCGTTTACGACATCAGCCGTCTGGCACCGACCATGCGCGATTTGTGCGAGGCCGACGATCCGGTCGCCATCGTGCGCTCGGGCGAGGGCGAGTGCATCGGCGCGCTGGCCGATATTCTTGCCAACACGCCGCCTGAAACGCGCGACGCCAGCAAACCCTGGCTGCTTGCGCCCGTCGACCTGCAAGCCATCAAGGCTGCCGGCGTCACATTTGCACGCTCTCTTTTGGAGCGCGTCATCGAGGAGCAGTGCAAGGGCGCGCCGGAAAAAGCCGAGGCGATCCGCGCCCAGGTGGAAAAATCGCTTGGCGGAGACCTCCGCCAGCTGAAGCCGGGGTCGCGCGAGGCGTTGGCGTTGAAAGAGGTGCTGATCGCGCAGGGCGCCTGGTCGCAATACCTGGAGGTCGGCATCGGCGAGGATGCCGAGATCTTCACCAAGGCCCAGCCGATGTCGGCTGTTGGTCACGGCATGGAAGCTGGTCTGCACCCGCGGTCAACCTGGAACAATCCGGAGCCGGAGGTTGTGCTGGTTGTCTCATCCGCGGGGCGCATCGTCGGTGCTACCCTCGGCAACGACGTCAATCTGCGTGACTTCGAAGGCCGCTCGGCGCTCCTGTTGTCCAAAGCGAAGGACAACAACGCGAGTGCAGCCATCGGACCGTTTATCCGCTTCTTCGACAGTACGTTCGATCTCGACGCCGTGCGCCGTATGAAGGTGCATCTGACGGTCGATGGGCCCGATGGCTTCCGTCTCACGGGCACGTCGAGCATGTCCGAGATCGC
>PKEY01000106.1 GCA_002919265.1 Hyphomicrobiaceae bacterium
TCTCCAGGGTCGCCAGCACGCCCAGTCGCGCCTTCGACCCGCGCAACTCCTCGCCGAGCGCCGCCGTCTGCCCCTTCATGAGCCCTTTCCCGATCCATCCTGGACGCTCGATATGAGAATGAAGTCCCTCTGGTCGCCCTAAATTCGCACATGTGATTGCGACTTTTTGCGGTATGTCGGGCATATTCCCGCTTTGCCTCCCGGTGCGCAATCTGCAACTGTAGCGCGACATCTATTGGGGAGTCGGCCAGATGGTCACGCAGAGGTCCCGCAAGAGCGTCCGCCAGGACGCCATTCTCGCGGCATTGGAACGGAACCCGGCGCTGCGCGTGTTTCAGCTCGCCGAGGAGCTGGGAGTCTCCACGGAGACGGTGCGGCGCGACCTGACCGAACTCGAGAGCACCGGGCGGCTCAGCCGCACCTATGGCGGCGCGGTCAAGACCACGAGCCGTTTCGAGCCGGCGCTCAACGAGCGGCTGTCGCTGAAGGTGGCGGAACGGCGCGCCATCGCCGTGGAGGCGGTCTCGCGATACGTCGCGGACGAAGCCCTGCTGCTGGGCGGCGGCGCAACGATGATCCAGTTCGCGCGCGCGCTCCGCGAGGTGCCGCGGCGGATCACCGTCGTAACCCCGGCCTATCCCATAGCCGTCGAGCTCGCCGCCAATCCGATGATCGAAATCATCATGCTGCCGGGAATCTTCGAGCCCCAGGAGCATATCACGGTGGGCCCGGACACCTTGCGCGCCATGGACCGCTACAAGGTGCGCACCGCGATCATCGGCGCGTCGGGCCTCAACGCCGAGGGCGTGAGCGAGGCGCTGCTGAGGGCCGGCGAAGTCTACGCAGCGATGGTGGAGAAATCGGGGCTCTGTCGCAAACCGCACGGTAACATTGATTGGGGCATGAGGGCTCTTCCATTTCAGGGAGTTCGTCGATGTTCCGTGGCCGACATTTCGATCGATCAGTGATCCTGCTGTGCGTGCGCTGGTATCTGGCTTACAATCTCAGCCTGCGCGATGTGGAAGAGATGCTGGCCGAGCGCGGCATTCACGTCGACCACTCCACGGTCCATCGCTGGGTCGCTCACTTCGCGCCGTTGCTGCTTGAACGCTTCAACCGGAGAAAACGTCCGGTTACTGGCAAGTGGCACATTGATGAAACTTATGTCCGGGTGCGCGGGCGCTGGATGTATCTTTACCGCGCGGTCGATAGCGGCGGCGACACGGTCGAGTTCTTCTTCAGCGAGAACCGTGACCTGCCGGCGGCGAAACGCTTCATCCGCAAAGCGCTGAAACGTCATGGCCGGCCGGATCGCATCGTCATCGACGGCAGCCAGACCAACCGGCAAGCAATTGTTGCCTGCGATGGCGAGAGCCGGCTTCGAGACCAATCGCAACGGCCACTGCTGCCGATCCGCATCCGGCAGAACCGATACCTCAACAACCGGATCGAGCAAGACCATCGTCGGATCAAGCGGCGCGTCCGGTCAATGCTCGGCTTCAAGTCCTTTTCCTCGGCCGCCGTCATATTGGCCGGCATTGAGATGGTGCATATGATGCGCAAGCAGCAGGCGAACTACGCCTGCAATCCGGCGCCGTCACTTGCCGAGCAATGTGATTTTTCATGGAAAGAGGACCCTGTTTAAGGGGTAATTTTCGTCCAAACGGGACCCCTTAACGTGGGGTCATCAAAATGCCTCCGGATCGATCGGAGGCATTTGTTTTTGGATGTTGGTTGTGGAGACGATTGCAAAGATACGTCGACTGTCACTGGTTCAGGGGAAGTCGATCAAGGCGATTTGCCGCGAGCTCAAGGTATCGCGGAAGGTTGTTCGCAAGGTTCTGCGTTCAGGCGAGACGGAGTTCCGCTATGAGCGCAAGCATCAGCCCTATCCACGGATGGGTTCCTGGCAAGGAGAGCTTGGCCAGATGTTGTCTGCCAATGCCGCCAAGCCGCGACGTGAACGGCTGACTCTAATTCGGATCTTCGAGGAACTTCGTGAACTTGGTTACGAAGGTAGCTACAGTTCAGTATGGCGGCACGCACAAGCATGGGAACGGGACCGCGGCAGCTCAGCTGCCGAAGCCTATATTCCTTTGCGCTTTGCGCCAGGCGAAGCCTACCAATTTGATTGGAGTCACGAGGTCGTACTTCTTGACGGGGTGACAGTCACGGTGAAGGTCGCCCACATGCGGCTTTGCCATAGCCGGATGTTCTTCGTGCGAGCCTATCCGCGCGAGAGCCAGGAGATGGTCTTCGATGCGCATGACCGAGCGTTTGCTTTCTTTCGAGGGGCGTGCACGCGTGGCATCTACGATAATATGAAGACAGCGGTGGACGCGATCTTCATCGGCAGAGACCGGCGCTACAACCGCCGCTTTTTACAGATGTGCGGGCATTATCTTGTCGAGCCGGAAGCTTGCACGCCAGCAGCCGGTTGGGAGAAAGGGCAAGTAGAGAACCAGGTTGGCGTAGTGCGGGAGCGCTTCTTCACGCCGAGGCTGCGCTTCAAGACCCTTGATGATTTGAACGGTTGGCTGGCTGATAAATGCGTTGCCTATGCAAGGGCCCACCGGCATCCCGAGCAAGGTGAGCGCACGATTTGGGAGGTCTTTGAGGAAGAGCGAGCCAGCTTCATCCCCTATGCCGGACGCTTCGATGGCTTTCACTGCATTCCTGCCTCGGTATCGAAGACCTGCACCGTGCGCTTCGACAACAACAAATACTCCGTCATGTCGAACGCTGTCGGCCGACCCGTCGAGATCCATGCCTATGCCGACCGTGTCGTCATCCGTCAGGATGGCGCAGTCGTTGGCGAGCATGCCCGCTGCTTTGGCCGCGGCGAGGTCATCTATGATCCCTGGCACTATGTTCCGGTGCTGGCACGCAAGCCCGGTGGATTACGCAACGGAGCCCCATTCCATGGCTGGGTTCTGCCATCTGCCATGGAGAAGGTACGCCGCAAGCTCAAAGCTGTCGCTGATGGCGATCGGCAGATGGTGTCGATCCTTACCTGTGTCCTGACTGATGGGTTGAACGCTGTCGAGGCGGCTTGTCAGGAAGCTCTCGATCATGGCGTCTCATCAGCTGCAGTGATCCTCAACATCCTGGCCCGTAGCCGCGATCCTGCGCCGGACCCGATCCTTTCCATTCCACAGGCGCTGAAACTGGCTCATGAGCCGATCGCCGATTGCGCCCGCTATGACACTCTAAGAAGGATAAGCAGCCATGGAACGAACCGAGGTTCTGGACTTGATGGGGACGCTGAAGCTCTACGGAATGCGGTCAGCCTATGACGAAATTATGGGCGTTGCCATCAAGCGGCAGCATGAACCGCCCAGGATCGTCGGCGATCTCTTGCAGGCAGAGGTATCGGAGAAGCAGGCCCGATCCATAAAATACCAGCTCACTGTCGCCAAGCTGCCGTTGGCAAAAGATATCGATGACTTCGACTTCACCGGTACACCCGTCAACGAAAACCTGATCCGCGACCTTACGGGTGGCGCGTTCATCGCCGATCAGCGCAACGTCGTTATGGTCGGTGGAACCGGAACGGGAAAGTCTCATTTGGCCATCGCCATAGCTCGTGCGCTCATCCGCAACGGTGCGCGTGGTCGCTTCTTCAATGTCGTTGATCTGGTCAACAACCTCGAGATCGAGAGCCGCGCCGGTCGCCAGGGTCGTATCGCCGACCACCTGACCCGGCTCGACTTCGTCGTGCTCGATGAACTCGGCTATCTCCCCTTCGCTCAAGCTGGCGGGCAGTTGCTCTTCCATCTCGTCTCGAAGCTCTACGAGCGAACATCGGTTATCATCACGACGAACCTCGCCTTTGGCGAATGGCCAAGCGTCTTTGGCGATGCCAAAATGACAACTGCCCTTCTTGACCGTCTCACCCATCACTGCGAAATCATCGAGACTGGAAATGAGTCTTGGCGCTTCAAGAGCCGCTCTCAAAGCTAAAGCCGAAAAACAACTCAGTCGCACCCGATCAGGCTGTGCAACCCCGACCAGCTACGCCTGATCGGGTGCTCACTGCCGTGCCTCTATCACATTGAGGGGGTCCCTTTTGGAAGAAAAAACAGGGTCCCGATTCTGTGGTTATTGACACGGAAACCGCAGCAGCATTTTGCGATGAGCCGAGCGTTTCTTCCTTCCTGCGTAAGGTCGCGCTTGGCCATTACAGCCCGCCGGTCAAGATCCCTGGAAGCCATCCGAAGTGGCATCGGAGCCAACTTGAGAACGACATCGCCAGGCTCCACGGGCTTGAAGCACCGTATCCGATTCCGCTGGAGGACATCCGGAGGCTGATCTAATGCCTCGTTCAAAACCTCTAGGTTGGCCCCGTTACATGATTGCGAAGCGCACGAAGAAGGGCGTGGTTTCGTACTACTGGAACTTACCCACGTGGGCCGACCAGAAGGGATGCCCCCTCACCCGCGAAGCTCTTGGATCGGACTATGCAACAGCAAAGAAGCGCTGTGACGATGTCCTGAACCCGCAGTTCGACGCGTGGCGTAAGGGCTCCGATCCAGAGCCGATTCTTCGCAACTTGAAAGGAACATTTGGTTGGCTGGTCATCAGGTTCCAAGATACCCCCCAGTATCGGAGAATTGCTGAGAAAACCCAGGCAGACTACAGCTATGTGCTTGAAAGGCTCGCGAACTACCAGCTGAAGGATGGTCGTCGGTTGGGGAACGTGCATCTGAACTCGGTTACGCCGGGCGTGGCCGACCTCCTATACGAAGCGCTCAAGAAGCCCACACAGCCTGGCGGGAAGGAAAGAACCCGAACCGCGGTAAAGGCGATGGTCATAGCCCGACGTGCATGGAATGCTGTCCATCGGGCTGAGTCGGATATTGTTCCGTTCCAGAATCCCTTCGCAAAGATGGAACTGAAGTACAAGGCGAAGCCCACCCGCCTCGTCCGGCATCATGAACTCATGCGCATGGTCGAGGTCGCGGACAGGTTCGGACTATACAGCATTGGGACCGCGATGATGATTGCGTACTACTGGCTGATGCGAGAGGAGGACATCCTGAAGCGACTGACCTGGAACCATTACCGTCCCGCGGACCGGCCGGATGTCGTAAGGATAATACACCACAAGACCGGAGAGCTGGTCGACATTCCGCTTTACGATGAAGATGGCACCCCCTTGTGGCCTGAACTTATGGAGAGGCTGGACCGGGCTCCACGCTACGGGCCTGTGATAACAACTCGCGAGACGCCGGATCGAAAGAGGAAGACCCATCTCCCTTGGGAGCCGGACTATTTCCGCCACCAGTTTGTCAAGATCCGAGAGGAAGCAGGCCTGCCGCCAGACGTGACGTTCAGTGGACTGCGTCACGGGGGAATCACCGAAGGCGCCGACGCAGGACTGAGCGATGCCCAGATGCGGGCCTTGAGCGGCCATCTCACCTCTGCCGCGCTGCTCAGGTACGCTCAGAAGACCCAGAAGCAACGACTCGATGCCGCGCGGCTCAGGCGTGAGGCACGAACCAAGCAGCAACGAATGTCAGAATGACACTACCTTCGTGTCAGAATGGATTCTGCTAAGTCTTTGAAAAAATTGGTGGGTGATGCAGGGATCGAACCTGCGACCCGCTGATTAAGAGTCAGCTGCTCTACCAACTGAGCTAATCACCCGCCCTGTTTGGCGCCGCCATTCTGCAGCTATCGCCCGAACCGCTCCGCGACACCGTCGGAACGGGGCGCTCTTACCGTGTTTAGCCCGGGCGCGCAAGCCCGTTCCGGCACCTTCATGAATGGAGAGCTGCGCCCGTGCCTCCATTCGGCGGTCCATATAGTATATGGCTGCTCGGCGTCAAAGCGGCTCAAAGAAAAAGTTTGCCCTCGGCCACCTT
>PKEY01000011.1 GCA_002919265.1 Hyphomicrobiaceae bacterium
TCGACCGTCGGCGGCTCACCGGGCCGCATGACCCGGTAGATGTCCATCAGCGCCTCTTCGCGGTTGGCGTTCTTGTCGATCTTGAGCGTATTGCGGATGTAGGCACCAACCGTGACGTGGTCGATGTCAAGGATCGAGAACTGCTTGATGCCGCGCTCCTTGAGCTCGGCAAGCAGCTTGGCGTCGATCTCGTCGCCGGCCTCGCCATAGATCTGGCCGGTCTCCATGTCGACGATGTCCTCGGCAAGGTAGCGGCCCGCCAGGTCCTCGGCCGAAACAAGCACCTCCTTGAGGCCGCTCTGCGACAGCTCACGCGCGCGCCTTGCGGTAATCTTCTCGCCGGCGCGGACGACGACCTCGCCTGTCTTCGCGTCGATGAGGTCTGCAGCGGGGGCAGTACCACGCATCTTCTCCGGCGCGAATGGCATCCGCCAGCCACGCTTCGCTTCCTTGATCGGAATATGATTGTAGAAGGCCGCCAGGATCTCTTCGTCGTTGAGGCCCAGCGCGTACAACATCGTCGTCACCGGCAGCTTGCGGCGCCGGTCGATGCGGACGTGCACGAGGTCCTTGGCGTCGAACTCGAAGTCCAGCCACGAGCCGCGATACGGAATGATGCGCGCGGCAAACAGCAGCTTGCCGGACGAGTGCGTGCGGCCGCGGTCGTGGTCGAAGAACACACCCGGCGACCGGTGCATCTGGGAGACGATCACGCGCTCGGTGCCGTTGATGATGAAAGTGCCATTGGGCGTCATGAGCGGCATGTCGCCCATGTAAACGTCCTGCTCCTTCACGTCCTTGATGGAGCGCGAGCCGGTCTCCTCATTGATGTCGAATACGATGAGGCGCAGCTTGACCTTCAGCGGGGCAGAGTATGTCATATCCCGCTGCATGCACTCTTCGACATCGTACTTCGGCGGATCGAAGTCGTAACGGACGAACTCGAGCGTGGCCCGGCCAGAAAAGTCGGAGATCGGGAAAACGGACTTGAAAACAGCCTGCAGGCCCTGGTCGTCCGGGCGCCCGCCGGGCGGTTCCTTGATCATCAAAAAGTCATCATAAGAGCTCTTCTGAACCTCGATGAGGTTCGGCATCACGGCCACTTCGGGAATACGCCCGAAATTCTTCCGGAACCGCCTGCGGCCGTTGAACGTCTCAGCCATGTCCGCTCCTTGATTCTCGCTGCGGGTGACGACTCCCGCGCTCTTCATGCTTCCCGTCGCAGGGGCCGCCATCCCCTGCGTTTCCTAAAACGGCTCGCCGGAGGCCCCGGGCCAGAGCTTTCGCCCTGCCGGAACCTCCGGGGAACCGTCCCGCGATGGTCCTCCCCCGGACCATGCCGGGGGAGGGATAGAGCGACTTACTTAATCTCGATGGTCGCGCCAGCGGCCTCGAGCTGCGCCTTGATCTTCTCAGCCTCTTCCTTCGACACGCCTTCCTTGATGACTTTGTTGCCGGCCTCGACGAGATCCTTGGCCTCCTTCAGACCGAGGTTCGTGATGGCGCGGACTTCCTTGATGACGTTGATCTTCTTGTCGCCAGCCGTCTTCAGGATGACGGTGAACTCGGTCTGCTCCTCAGCAGGGGCCGCAGCCGGGGCAGCGCCAGCCACCGGAGCGACGGCGACAGCCGCAGCAGCGGCGGAAACGCCCCACTTGTCCTCGAGCATCTTGGCGAGCTCGGCAGCCTCGAGAACGGTGAGGTTGGAAAGATCCTCTACAATCTTAGCAAGATCGGCCATTGTGTTACTTCCTTCCGGTTTGAACCTGTTTCAAGCTTCTGTGTGTGCTTTCGCCTCAGCGGCTTAGCGCGTACGCCCTCAGGCCGCCTCGCCCTTCGTGGCCTTCGCCTGAAGAACACGGGCAATCTGAGCACCCGGCTCGGTGAGAACGCGAGCGACCTTCGTCGCCGGCGCCTGAACGAGGCCGATGAGCTTCGCCCTGAGTTCATCGAGCGAGGGCAGATCAGCGAGCGCTTTCACTCCGGCAGCATCGAGCACGGTCTTGCCCATCGCGCCGCCCAGGATCACGAGCTTGTCGTTCTCCTTGGCGTACGTGACGGTTGCCTTTGCCGCTGCAACGGGATCTGGCGAGTAGGCGATGCATGTCGGCCCCTTGAACAGATCCGCGATGCCTTCGGCATCCGTGTCCCGGAGTGCAAGCTTGGCCAGCCGGTTCTTGGCCACCTTCACCGAACCGCCCGCCTCCTTCACGCGGCGGCGCAGCTCGGTCATCTGAGCGACCGTCAACCCGGCATAGTGGGCGACGACGATGACACCCGTGTCCTTGAACACGTTGTGCAACGTAGCCACGAGCTCGCGTTTAGCAGCTCTGTCCACTTGCTCTCTCCAAGTTGCAGATCACCCCCACGAGAGGATCATCTGCGGGTTGCACCCTGCCGCGGGCTTCGGGACTTGCCCTCACCTGCGGCGCTCGACCTGTCCAACCGCGCACACGGCACGGTGCGACCCAAGAGGCTCAAACCGGAATGGGCATTTGCCTGTGTTCCGGTCATCTTCTCCTCCCGTCTATGCAGGCCCATCCCAGGGGATTAAGCCGGTTCACACCGGCACCTGCAGTCTCGGACAGGTTTGTGAGCCGAACCACCGAAGTGATGTCGGCTCGTCTACCGGGCTGGGACGCCCGGAAGCTCTTCGTGTTTCCTTTGCGATTGAGGCCCGATGGCTTCCCTCGCTTGGTTCAAAACTGCGATCAGGCGGAACCGCTCAGGATCGTGTTGTGATCGACCTTGATGCCCGGGCCCATGGTGGAGCTGATCGCAACCTTCTTCAGGTATGTGCCCTTGGCGCCCGAGGGCTTCGCTCTGTTCACCGCATCGATAAAGGCTCTGATGTTCTCCGCCAGCTGCTGCTCGGAGAAGCTCACCTTGCCAACGCCAGCATGAACGATGCCGGCCTTCTCGACGCGGAACTCGATCGCGCCACCCTTGGCCGCCTTCACCGCACCCGCCACGTCCATGGTCACGGTGCCGACGCGCGGGTTGGGCATCAGGCCACGCGGGCCAAGAACCTTACCCAGCCGGCCGACAAGCCCCATCATGTCGGGCGTCGCGATGCAGCGGTCGAAGTTGATCTCGCCGCGCTGAACCTGCTCGAAGAGATCCTCCGCCCCGACGATATCGGCACCGGCCGCCTTCGCCTCATCAGCCTTCGCGCCGCGAGCAAAAACGGCCACCCGAACAGTCCGGCCCGAGCCATTCGGCAGCTGGCAGACGCCACGGACCACCTGATCGGCGTGCTTGGGATCGACGCCAAGGTTCACCGCGATGTCGACGGTCTCGTCGAACTTCACCGACGCCGTTTCCTTGACCAGCTTGATCGCCTCATCGAGCGGATAGGCCTTGTTGCGATCGACCTTGGCCCGAGCATCGCGGATTCTCTTACCGACCTTCGCCATGGCTTACCCCTCCACCACCTGCAAGCCCATGGACCGGGCTGAGCCAGCGATGATCTTGGCTGCCTGCTCGAGATCGTCGGTGTTGAGATCCTTGAGCTTCTCCTTGGCAATTTCCCGAACCTGCGCCATCGTAACGGTGCCGACGATGTTGCGGCCAGGCTCTTTGGAACCCGATGTGATCTTCGCCGCCTTCTTCAGGAACCAGCTGGCCGGCGGCGAGCGCATTTCGAACGTGAAGGACCGGTCGGAGTAAACCGTGATCTTCACCGGGATCGGCGTCTCCGGCTCAATGTCCTTCGTCTTGGCGTTGAACGCCTTGCAGAACTCCATGATGTTGACGCCGCGCTGACCAAGCGCGGGGCCAATAGGCGGAGACGGATTCGCCTTACCCGCCGGAACTTGCAGGTTGATGTAACCTTCGATCTTTTTTGCCATACGCTTTCCTCTTAGCCACAGCGAAGGGGACATCCCCCTCGTGGGTTAGCGGTGAACGGGCCTGGCCGGCCCTCCCGCAACTGAGCGACATGGGGTCTCCCCCGATGCCGCAAACTTACCGGCCCGAAAGCCGGATCCCGTCAGGACATCGGCGCTAGCCGATCTTCTCCACTTGTCCGAACTCGAGCTCCACAGGCGTTGGACGGCCAAAAATGGAGACGGCCACCTTGAGCCGCGCCCGCTCCTCGTCGACCTCCTCGACGGAACCGGAGAAGGACGCGAAGGGCCCATCCGCCACCCGAACTTGCTCGCCAACCTCGAATGTGACTGAGGGCTTTGGCCGCTCCACACCCTCCCTGACCTGATGGAGGATACGCGCCGCCTCATCGTCCGAGATCGGCATGGGCTTGTTCTCGGCGCCAAGGAAGCCCGTCACTTTCGGCGTGTTGCGGATGAGGTGGAATACCTGATCCGTCAGCTCCATCTTCACGAGCACGTAGCCGGGAAGAAACTTGCGCTCGGCCAGAACCTTGCGCCCGCGCCGAACTTCCGTCACCTCCTCGGTGGGAACGACAATGTCCTCGATCAGATGCTCCAGGCCAGCCTGCCGCGCACGCTCACGGATGGCGTCGGCCACCTTGCGCTCGAAATTAGTATAAGCGTGCACGATGTACCAACGCTTAGCCATTCGACTTCGATCCTGCGATTACCGAGCTGCTCTCGCGCACCACCGGGCTGACCTCGCGGCAGTAGATCAGCGGCCAAAGCCAAGGACCAGACTTACGAGCCAGCCCAGAATCTGATCCGTGACCAGGAAGAAGATGGACGCCAACGCCACCATGACGAGAACAGCCACGGTGGTGACCCAAACTTCCTTGCGCCCAGGCCATGTGACCTTGGAGACCTCCTGGCGAACCTCCTGAATGAACTCGAACGGATTGTACTTTGCCATTCCCGCTGCTTCTCCGGGTCTTGCGACCCGCGCCCCACCGAGAGCGCCCCATGATTGACGATACCCCGTGGCCGGCAACCCGTGCCACAGGGCTGATGATTCAGAATTCAATGGCAGGGGTGGAGGGTCTCGAACCCCCAGCCTTCGGTTTTGGAGACCGACGCTCTGCCAATTGAGCTACACCCCTAGAGCTGCCAGAGTGCGGCCTCTCGCAAAGGCTCTACATAACCGATCGAATGGCGTTTGTCACATTTTTTTCTTGACAAGCCACCCGAGCAGTCGTCAGCCGCCCGTATCTCTGGCCCTTGCCTGTTACTCGATGATCTTCGTCACGACGCCGGCGCCAACCGTGCGCCCGCCTTCGCGGATCGCAAAGCGCTGACGCTCCTCCAT
>PKEY01000110.1 GCA_002919265.1 Hyphomicrobiaceae bacterium
CGGGCGTCGAAGGCTACGTCGAAAGCGCGGCTATCGGACTCTTGGCGGGGCGTTTCGCTGCGGCCGAGCGGCTGGGCCGCCAGCCGGTCCCGCCGCCTGCGACCACGGCGTTCGGTGCCCTGCTCAACCACATTACGGGCGGGCACTTGTCGGAGGATCGCATCGAGTCCGGCCCGCGCTCGTTCCAGCCCATGAACATCAATTTCGGGCTTTTCCCGCCGCTCGAGTCTGGCGATGAAGGCGCTGGCCTCAAAGGCAAGGAGCGCGGCCGCGCCAAGAAGCGGGCCATTGCCGAGCGTGCGCTGCGCGACCTGGATGCGTGGCTCGCGCAGGTCGAGTTGCGAGCTGCCGCAGAGTAGCCGTCGATCCTCCTGGACCATCCTCAGAGCGATGCGGCTCGATCCGCTTCAGGGATTGAGCCGCACGTCCTCGAACGACATAAGCGGATCGCGGCGATCCGGATCATACTTGGCCAGCACCGCGCGCGCCTTCTCCACCACCGCGTCCGCCATCGCGGCATGACCCTCGGCCGTCGGATGGAACGAGCCGGAGTACGTGGAGGCCAGCACGAGCTGGAACCACGAAGTGTGCATCTGCAGTACCTTCTGCATCAGTGTTGCAGGCACATGGAAATTGCCGGTCATGAAGGCATCGTTGGGCGTGCGGAACCAGCGCTGGCGGGACGCATAAGGCCGATAGTCTGCCGGGTTGTAGGGCTGCCATACGCCGTTGATCTTGCGCGGTAGCCTGAGATCGTCCGCCATTGAGAATGCGACGTCGCTCCAACCCGCGCAAATCCCGCGCCCCAGAAACTTCTTCCGGTGGCTCTCGACGAACGACCAACCGTGCTCGCGGGCCGCCTTGCGCATCAGCTCGTTTAGCTGCTCGGCCAACACGTGGCCTTCGCGAACCTTGCGCTCGTCCAGCCGGAAATCCTTGACGACATCCATGCCCGCCCGGCCGCTCGGACAGACCGCCGCGCCGTCATCAAGCAGTGCGAGACCCGGATAGGCGGTCAGGATGATCCGGTCGCTCTCGTCAGGGGGAATATGCAGGATGTTCCGCAGCGCCCGTGCAAGAGCGGCGTAGCGCATCCACAGCGTGCCCAGATGGTCCTTCGCTGCTGCCGCCTCCTCGATCTGGCCGAGCCAGCCGCCGAGCCATTTCAGCATCGACTTGTCGTGCAGCACCGCATTGGCGACAAGGCGCGAGAAGCCCACGTCGTTGCCGCCGATCGAAACCATCAGAAGATCGATCTTGCGGGCGTACTCCTCGTCACACTTGAGCAGCTCGAGGCCACGCAGCTCCGGCACACGCCCGTTCATGTGGTAGGCCTCCGGCACCTGGACGCGCCTCGGCCGGTTTCGTCCGCACTGCGCTTCCGCCGCCGCAGAAATCTGCGAGAGCCGCGGCGGATTGGGAACCCATTCGTTACCCTTGTACCGGAGGAACAGGCCCGACGTGATCTCGGCGCCGGAGCAGGCAAACCCGACGAACGTCACGGCCCGGTGTGGGTCCTCCAGTGAAAGCTGCAGCGCGGCACGCAACTGATGCGAGTAGAGAGAGCGGTGGCAGGCCTGATCGAGCCAGCGGGCATTTTCCTGGACGAATCGCTCGTCCCCAATCTCACGCCACTGGCCGATCCGCGCGGGATAGCCGACGAGATCGGTGCCAAACCCCACACCGTAGTTCACCGACCTTTCGCGGGAGAACCGCACCGGCAGGTCCGGATTGCCTTCGCCGGACGCGAAGCTGTCGCCCATCCCGACGATGAACAGGTCTTTCACACGGGCATCCGTTGCCGCGACCTCACGCCCGCCGATCTCCACCGTAATGCGTGCGCCGTCCGGATAGGGTATTTCAAGCTCCACGGGTTCATTGCACGGCCGCAGCAGCGCCTGCCCACGCGGCGCATTACGGCCCTTCGGCGCCGTCAGCCACTCACAATTGACGAAGGCAGCATCGGGGATGCCCTTGAGCTCGGCGATGATCGTGTGGGACTTGGGATTGATGTAGTCGACGCCGCCTGGACAGATGTGAAGGTTTCTCTTGTTATCCCAGCACGTCCGTCCAAGGATGATTGATGCCCATCCATCCTGATGCTGACGGGACAACTCTCGCTCAGCTGACAGAACAGGCTCGTCATGCTCCTCGTCGGATAGCGACAGGAAGGTGTTGCGGTGCATTTCCGTGTCCGTCGGATCGACGAAGAAGCGGAACGGATTCTGCACCCGCCATTCGATTTCCGGGTGGATAACTGTTGTCGTCTCGAACGTCTGGGCGTGCGCGCTGCCGGCGAAGATCGACAGAACCAGCAGTCCCGCCCTCGCACCCATGCGCAGCATGCCGTCCCCCATTACCGCAACTTGGTACCACCGGATGAGCTGCCGTTCGCAGCTAGGAAGCCTAGAAGCGTCCACGCAAATGCGTCAGCCACAAGGCCCAGACCCGGCGCAGCGGTGCGATTTCGAGTGGCTCACGGAGCGGATCGCGCCGCACTCTTTCAAAAGCGCGCAAATAGGGCTCCACGACGGCAAGGGGTAGAAGTGCGTCACGCTGTGCACGGCTCAATTGTGTCATGACGCGGCGCGCTGCCAGCAAATGCCGGCGTGCTTCAGCGACCAAAGCGTTGAGCACGGGCAAAATGCGATCCCGGTCCACACCGGCCCGAACCTGAGCAACTGTTAGTTTGGCGGCGGCCAGACGATTGGCCGGAATGAGTATATGGCCCTGCGCCCAGAGCGCGGGAAGCTCGATCAGAAGACGGGCGATTCCATAGGCTTGCCCAGCAGAAAGGGCGACCGTGTGAGCGATTTCGTCCGTGCACCCCACGACCCGGAGAGCGAGCTCGAACAGAGCGCTTTCGGTTTTGGCAAAATGAGACCCGAGGGCCTGATCGTCCGCCAGTGTTTCATCGTGCAACTTTGTCGTCTGCGCATCGATGAAGCCCATCAAAAGGCCGAGGGGCAGGACATGGCGGGCCGCGGTGTCCCGTATGGCATCGGCAATCGGGTGGCCGCTTCGTAGGGAAAGATCGGTATTTTCAAGCGCATCGCGCCACCACTGCAGGCGGATCTCGCCCATCATCGGTTCGGTGACGATTGTGGGGATGCGCTCGATCTCTCCGGCAAAAGCCGCGAGATTGATCAGGTCCTGCCGCACATCTCGGGGGGAAAGGAGCGCGGACAAATAGCGGTCAAACTCCCACGCGCGAGCGGATGCACGAATGACATCCTCATTCGGCGCAACGGTCGCGCTTGTATCCGTCTCGCTCACGTCAATTCAGCCGCGAAGGCGCAGCTGCTCGGATTGGTGGGGCGCATGGCGCTTCCTCAACAGTTGATTGCCGCTTGCGAGGACGCCGGCACGACGACCACGCTCCTTCGAGCGCCCGCGACGCTCTCAGAACTCAACGCAACGCGGCAGGCTCAATCGACTGCGATCAATGCCGCCGCAACCCGCCTCTGCTCCGCTAGCAGGACATTGTATGTGCGGCAAGCTGCGCCCGTGTCCATCGGCTCAAGGCCAAGCCCAGCTTCGGCAAATGCGTTGCGAAGCTCAGGCGAGGGAAAAATCTGCCTGCGTCCGGTGCCAAGCAGCAGGAACTCGATGCGATCCTTGTCGGCAAACACCTGCGTGAAAGCCGAAACGTCAAGCTGGTCCGGACTGCTGATGTGCCATGCATAGATGCCGCTGGGCAGGCACAGGATCGAGCCCCGATGGCTCATATCAGCAAACCGGAAGCCCCCATCGCCATAGGCGTCGATGGGGGCCTGATAAGGATAGTATGCTGGTCGTTCAGCCATCTTTGCCTCCCTTGAAGGCAAGCGGCCCTGACGGCTTCAAGCCTTGCTCGCGACAGCGGACGGCTTCTTGGCTTTCTCCGCGCCCCAATCGCGCTTGATGCCTGTGTACCCAAGCACCGGAGCTGAGATGAAGATCGACGAGTACGTGCCGATGATGACTCCGAGCAGCATCGCCAGCGAGAAGTAGCGGATCACCTCGCCACCAATCAGGAATAGCACCACGAGCACGACCAGCGTGGTCAAACCCGTGAGGATCGTCCGCGAAAGCGTCTCGTTGATGGACAGATTGAGAAGCTCGTCGAGGTCCATGCGCTTGTATTTGCGCAGGTTCTCGCGGATGCGGTCGGACACGACCACGGTGTCGTTGACCGAGTAGCCGAGAATGGTCAGCAGAGCCGCCACGATCGACAGATCGAAATCCCACTGGAAGAGTGCGAAAAGTCCGGCGACCAACAACACGTCATGCGCCAGGGCCAGCACTGCGCCAATGGCAAACTGCCATTCGAAACGGAACCAGATATAGACGCAAATTCCGACCAGCGACACGAGAACCGCGATCATGCCGGTTGTCCGCAGCTCGCTTGAAACGGCCGGGCCAACGACCTCGACACGACGCTGGACATAATCGTCGCCTAAAGCTTCGAGGACTTTCTTGACAGCCTCTTGCTGTGCCTCTTCGCCGCCAGGCTGCTGCTCCACGCGGATCAAAACATCATCCGGCGATCCAAATTCCTGGATCTGGACTTCACCAAGCCCAAGCGAACCCAGCTTCTGGCGCAGGCTCGCCAGATCGACCGGTCCCGACTTGTGCTGGACCTCGATCATCGAGCCGCCCTTGAAATCCACGCCGAAATTGAAGCCGACGGTCGCAATCAGGATAACCGACAGCACCATGGCGATGAGCGACGCCACGAGACAGATCCCCTTGTAACGCATGAAGGGGAACCGCGTGTCGTACGGAAAAATGGTGATGCCTTTGAAGTCCGGAACCAGAAACATCCGCGTGTCCTATCTCAAACCGGCACGGTGACCGAGCGGCTCTTGTGCCGGACCGATCTCGCCCACATCGCGATCA
>PKEY01000090.1 GCA_002919265.1 Hyphomicrobiaceae bacterium
GATCCGGTGCGGGGCCAGGGCTGCGGCTCATGAGGAACCTGAATCCTCCGCTGCTTGCTTCTCCAGCACCTTCTTAAGGGCGCTGAGAGCCGCAAAAGGTGAGTCGGGATCGACCTCGCCGCGCTTGGGCGGCGGAGAGGCGTGCATTTGGATCGGACGCCGTTCGTGGTGTCTGCGGCGATCGTCGCGGCGCTTGCCATCGCGCCGGTCGTCCTTGCGGTCGCGCTGCTGCTGTTGGTTGGCCGGACCGGACTGTTGAGGTGTGGACGCGGAAGCTGCGGCTGCTCCAGGCTTCTTGTCCCGATGCTGATGTGGGCGGCGATCCTGCCGCGCCTCGCGGCGTCCGCCATCATGCCGATGACGTTTGCGGTGCCGATCCTCCCGGCTCCCCTCGTGCTTTCGACGCGGACGCCAGACTTCTTCGTACTTGATCTCCTCGACCGCCTCAGCGCTCGTTTGCGGGGCGCTATCCGTTTCGGCGGCGATCGTTTCCGACGATGTTTCCGCCGGGGCATCGACTGCAGTGACTTCCGCTTGCTGCTCTGTGCCGGAGTCTTCTTGCGCAGCCGCTGGCGGTTCGGTCTCGGTTACTGCGTTGGACTCGGCGCGAACTTCCTCCGTGGAGATTTCGCTTTCGCCTTCTGCCGGCGTCGCGTCGGGTTCCGCAGCGAGTTCGCCGATAGACTCTTGATCGGCTGCAGATTTCTGGACTGAGGCTTCGTCTGAAGCTGGTGGCTCGTCAGGCGTATCAGACTCGGTCCCTTGCTCAGCAGGCGCAGCTGCAGTCGCCTCGGCACCCGCTTGCGCCACGGTTGGCTGACGTTTCACCGGACGCTTCTCGGAGCGGAAGCCTAGGCTGGTCAGCACGGCCCCGAGCTCTTCCGGAGAGCACCCGAGAATGGACATCATCTCCGGAATGACTACGAAACCACCGTCGCCAGTTGAGCCCTTCGGCGGTTGGGCAGACGGATTTTCCGGGTCCGGACGCCACGCGAGCAGCGGGCGGATAAGATCGGCCAGTCGCTCCAGAATATCGATGCGCACGGCGCGGGGGCCGCAGACGTGATATCCGCAGGCGCGATAGAAGGCCTCCGGAACACCGGGTTCAGCACGCGCCGAGGTCAGCCCGGCGCGCGGCGGCTCCGGCAATGCGTCGATGGAGAGATTGTGCTCGCCCGCATGCTTGAGGGCCCACAGCACCAACGTCAGCTCCGCCGGCGCCGGCTTCAGGAGAAGTGGGAAATAGATGTTGAAGGCACCGAAACGGACGCCGTAACGGCGCAGCTGTGCGCGGCCGTTCTGGTCGAGGGATTTCATTTCCTCGGCAACGGTCTCGCGCTTGAGAACGCCGAAATTCTCGGTGAGCTGGAAGGCGATGCCGCGAGCCAGTCCGGTAACGTCCTGCGCTTCCGAAAGCTCGACCAGCGGCTTCAACCGTTCACGGATCGTGTCGTTGAGCCATGTCGTAAGACGCTCCTGAACCTTTTCGCGATCCGGCGCCTGCAAGTGTTCATCGGCCAGCAACACGAGTTGCGGCTTCAGCGGATGGTCACCGGGCTCCAGCCGGGCCACTTCCTCGCCGCGCCAAAGGATACGGCCATTGCGGCTGAGCTTGAAGGCGTCGTTTTTCGCGGCCGTGATGCGGCGCACGCGCATGGCGAGCTCGCGTGAAAGAACCTGCGCCGCGGCCGTCCGCGCGGCCTTGCCGTGGATGCCCTCTGCCTGAGCGTCCGGCGTGAAGATGAACCCTTTCAAGCGACCAACGTAGTGGTTCTCGACGTGGATCGAGCCGTCTTCGGAGATTTCAGCGGTCAATTCTTCCTTGTCTCGCATGCCGCGCATAAGTGCACTGGTGCGCTGATCGACGAAGCGCAGGGTCAACTGTTCGTGGAGAGCATCGGAAAGGCTGTCCTCGATCTCGCGAGTCCGCCCTCTCCAATGCTCGGGGTCTCTAAGCCAGTTCGGCCGATTCGAAACGAACGTCCAGGTGCGAATATGCGCGATGCGATTGGCGAGGGTGTCGATGTCGCCATCCGTGCGGGCTGCCATCTCCACCTGTTTGGCGAACCAATCTTCCGGGATTCTCTCCTCGCCCGTCATCAGGAACTTGAAGAGGGTCGCCACCAGCTCCGCATGGCTCTGGGATGAGATCTTCCGATAATCGGGGACTTGGCAGACGTCCCACAGCATGGCCGTCGCAGCCGGGCCGCGCACCATGTCGAGAATTTCGCGGTCATTGCTGACGTTTTCGAGGGCAATGACGTCTTCAGCCATGCGTGCCCGCGTCAGGCGAGGTTCCGTTGGGTAGGCCCGAAGGCTTTCACGGAGAGCATCAATCGACGAAAAGTCGAGCTTGCGGTTACGCCACTGCAGCACCTTCACTGTGTCGAAGGTGTGCGTTTCCAGCCGCTCGATGAGATCGCTGTCGAAGGGCTCGACGTCGCCCGTCACGCCGAAGGTGCCGTCGTTCAGGTGGCGGCCCGCACGGCCGGCGATCTGTGCCAGCTCGGCCGGCGTCAGATCACGGAATGTCTGACCATCGAATTTGCGGATCGACGCGAACGCGACGTGATCGACGGTGAGATTGAGGCCCATGCCGATCGCGTCCGTCGCGACCAGAAAATCGACGTCGCCTGACTGATAAAGCGCCACTTGCGCATTGCGCGTCCGCGGTGACAAAGCACCGAGCACTACCGCAGCCCCACCACGCTGACGGCGGATCAGCTCGGCGATGGCGTAAACATCGTTGGCCGAAAAGGCGACCACGGCAGTGCGCGGCGGCAGGCGCGTGATCTTCTTCTGCCCGGCGTAGGTGAGCTTCGACAAACGCGGGCGCGAAATGAAGTTGGCGCCAGGGATGAGGTCGGCAATCGCCTCCCGCATCGTCGCTGCGCCCAGCAGCAACGTTTCGAGCTTGCCCCGCGCGTGCAGGAGGCGGTCGGTGAAAACGTGTCCACGCTCAGGATCGGCCGCGAGCTGAATCTCATCGATGGCGAGAAAATCGACATCGATCTCCCGCGGCATGGCTTCGACGGTGCACACCCAGTACCGCGGATTGTCCGGCTTGATCTTCTCTTCGCCGGTAACAAGCGCCACACGCTCCTTGCCAACACGGGCAACGATCTTGTCGTAGACCTCGCGGGCCAGCAGCCGTAGCGGCAGGCCAATCATGCCGGTCTCGTGACCGAGCATGCGTTCTATGGCCAGGTGCGTCTTGCCTGTGTTCGTTGGCCCCAGAACCGCGGTGACATTGCGGGTCCGCGTTTCGTAATCCATGCCCATGATGACTTCAGCCTCCAGCCTTGGTCTCGTGCGAGACGCAGGCGCTACGGACGCAATCAATACCGTTCCGCAAAATTAATGCCACCGCTCAAATGCGTATCCGGTCGTTCGGGGAAATGACCTGCCCCAATGGCTGCTCTCAACCCGGGTGCGTGTGCCCAATCCTTCCCTGCCAAAGAAGCTCCATTCAAGTGTCATTGGCAGGTGCGCGGTCAATGAACAAGGGCGATCTGCCTCACAGGAGTTGTAATATCAACACGCTCCGATTTCAGCACGGCCCAGCCTGCGAACACCGGCACCGTGATCTGGTACGGGATGAAGATATTGGCGCTGGGGATCGGGCGCAAGACAACCTCTATCCCATCATTCTGGGCCAAGCTGCGGACAGTCTTGCTATCACTCTTGTGCCCGGCGATCGGGACATAGCGAACCCTACAGACATAACCGAATTCCGGCTCACCGCTCGGTTTGGCTTCCTTGATGCGTTCCTTGCGCAGGTAAGAGAGAACCAGGTCGAACCGGTATTTGCCATCGAAAATGGCGACCTTCTGCTCGCAGGGGTTGGACCGGACTCCCCGCGTCATGGCCATGATGGCACTCAGAGGATCGAGCACGCCTTTCAGGTGCTCCTCGGTAAGCGGGACCGTGTTCTTCGACGGTGAGCTCGGTGGCTTCAGAACGCGGTCTGCAACCTTGTCGTTCTTGAAGCTCATGAAGACCGATCTGTTCTTTTTATTTTCCTTGGTCGTGAACGAGAATTCCGCTGGCCTGGGATCTCCCTTGGCAAGGACTCCCTTGCTCGCCGTCTCGGCCTTCCACTTGAGGGCCCCTAGCATAAGAGAAAGGCTGGCCTTTCCCGCCAGGTCGTAGCTGTGTGCGTCCGCGCTCGACTGAAAGCGGAAATCTCCGATATCGATCCCGTTGAAAGTGATCTTATACTTGGCGGCCACCTTGTCGGGCCACTCTTCCGCAGCGAGGCCCGGCGCCGAGAGCGTTGCTGTCAGGACAGCTAAGACAGAAGCAGGTCGAATAAAGGACTTAAAGAAAGACACAAAAGAAGCAGCAGTTCGGGTCTGCATGGCGCATTGCCTCGTGAGACAACATCACCCATCGAAGTACGGGGATTTTTGGTCGATTCTGTGTTCTGTTCCGTAAGCTGGCGAGGCTTGCTCTGCAAGCTCTTACGCTTGACGCTGACCGGGCGGCGCCATTATAGAGGGGCCCAAACTCCCGGCCGCGATCTGACGGGACGTTTCCGGATTCCGAAACGAACAAATTGCATGCGTCCCCGCCAGGGTGCGCCACAAGAGGATGTCGTGTCATGACGAGACGCTGTGAGCTGACTGGAAAGCTCCCGATGTCGGGCCAGCTCCGCAGCCATGCTGAGAACAAGACGAAGCGCACGTTCCGGCCGAACCTGTGCACGGTTTCGCTGATCAGCGATACGCTGAAGCGGAAAGTGCGGCTTCGGATCAGTGCCCATGCGCTGAAGTCAGTCGAGCACCGCGGCGGGTTGGACGCTTATCTGCTCAAGGCTCGCGACGAGGAGCTCTCCGACCGTTGCCGGCGCCTGAAGCGCGAAATTCTGAAGGC
>PKEY01000068.1 GCA_002919265.1 Hyphomicrobiaceae bacterium
CCGCATCGCAAAGAATGGCACCCAAATTTCCGCCATCAAACGATTGCCGGCGCTTTCGGCGATCGCCAGAACGAGCTGACCAGCGAATCAAGGTTCGGCAGCGCGAGCTTAGAGTTGCCTTCAGTTGTGTGCTCTCAACGAATAACTGTCGCCGATTTGTGACATGCGTTGCCGACATAACTCATAGAACCCGATAGTTGTGGGCGAACGGATGAAGCTGTGTTGCAAAGCAGCACGAGTTTGATCCAAAAACGCCTAGGCCAGCCACATTTTTGCACGATGACGGCGCTAACCCTGCGCCTTGGAAGGGGCGCTAGTCTTCGCCGCCGAATGATCTCCGCTGGCGGAACAACGGAAGGGACCAGGCAAATGCAGATTTTGATGCGGTTCGCACGCGTGGGAGCTGTGTTGCTGCTCGCGCTGTCGGCTGCAGCCTGTGCCAACAAAGAATTCCAGGACGAAACCTTGGGTTATGGGCGCGGACCTGCAACGCCTGGCTCGCAGCGCGACTTCGTCCAGAACGTCGGCGACCTCGTGTACTTCTCAACCGACAGTTCGGAGCTGACGCCGGAAGCGCAACAGACGCTCAGGGGGCAGGCCCGCTGGCTGCAGCAGTATCCTCAGTACACGGTGACAATCGAGGGACACGCCGACGAGCGCGGTACCCGTGAATACAACATTGCGCTCGGCGCCCGGCGCGCGACGGCGGTTCGGAACTTCTTGGTCGAGCAT
Organism: Hyphomicrobiaceae bacterium; assembly: GCA_002919265.1. Lineage (GTDB taxonomy): Bacteria > Pseudomonadota > Alphaproteobacteria > Rhizobiales > Hyphomicrobiaceae > ZC4RG25. Next base: position 733 of record PKEY01000068.1, read on the forward strand.
GGCGTGAGCCCGCACCGAATCCGGACGATTTCCTACGGGAAGGAGCGGCCTGTCGCGGTATGCAATGACATTTCCTGCTGGTCGCAGAATCGTCGTGCCCAAACGGTGCTGAACAACCGCGTGGGGACCTGAGGGCCACATCGCGGCGGCTTCAAAGTTTTGCCTTAGTGATGGCAGAAGTCCGCAACGACTTCTGCCATCTTTGTTCGCTTCCATGTTTGGACTAGAACCGTCGCGCCAAATGGCAGGCTGCGGCAGAAAATTGGCAGTTGATACTGCCGGCTAGCGTAATAGCCTCAGAAGATGTCATTCGGGGCGGTGCGTTAGAGGCCAGTTCAAGGGGCAGGAAAGCATTCGATGAGGCGTTGGGAACCACTTCTGCTGGGAATTGCGGCTGGCGCAGTATTCTTTTCGGCCGTAGAGGCGTCGTCTCAGCAGCTTGGCTCATCGAGAGCATCAGGCTGGCAGATCGCCCAGGCGAAGGGAACGTCGAAGTCTGGAGGGGAATCCAAAGCCGCTTCGGCGAGCTCGGACCTCGGCCAGCGTGTCCGCCAGCTGGAAGAGCAGTTCCTCGATATTCAGGTTCAACTCGGGACGCTGGAGTCCCTCGCACGGAACGCGGGTGGCGCGTCGCCGTCCATGCGCTCCGCGCCGGTGGGATCAGGCGCGGATACGGCGCGTATCGATGCGCTCGAAACGCAGGTTCGGGCGCTGACGGCCCAGATTGAGCAACTTTCCGAGCAGATTCGCGCCCTTGGCGCGGCGCCGGTAACGCGTTCCGTGGAGCCTCAAGCGCGATCGTCATCAAGCCTTTCGGGTGCTCCCGGTGCGAACAACGAGCCCAATCTGGATTTTAGCGCGACCGTTATTCCATCGGGTGAGAGCTCCTCTGATCCCATCGGCCAGATCCTTCGGGAAGATCTGCCGCAATCGGGCGGCTCGACGATCGCTCTAGCCGCACCCGGCTTGGCTGGCGGTGATCCGAAGCAGGAGTACGAGACCGCTTACGGCTATCTGCTGCAGCAGAACTATGCAGCTGCGGAGAAGGCGTTCGAGGATTTCCTGACCCGTTACCCGGACCATCCGCTTGCGGGTAACGCGCAGTATTGGCTAGGCGAGGCGTTCTACGTGCGCGGGCAATACAAAGCGGCCGCCAGCGCCTTCCTGAAGGGCTATCAGAACTACGGGAATAGCGCCAAGGCTCCGGACAGCCTGTTGAAGCTCGCCATGTCGCTCGACCGGCTGGGGCAGAAGGAGGCCGCGTGCTCGTCCTTCAACGAGCTCAGCGCCAAGTTCCCGAATGCGCCTTCCCATGTGAAGACCCGCGCCGCGACTGAGCGGCAGCGTGTGGGCTGCTAGGGTGCCGTGCCTGCGGACGACCAGCCGATCACCGCTGCGGAGTGCGAGGTCTTATTCAAGGACGTCCGTCTTCCTGTAGCGTTAGCCGTTTCCGGCGGTCCCGACAGCACGGCGCTGATGCAACTTATCGCCATCTGGGCCAAGGCGGGTGAACGGCGCGGCGGTGTGCCGGCAGACGCTGCTCCAGTTCTTGTCATCACCGTCGATCACGGCTTGAGATCGGAGGCGGCTGCCGAAGCAGAGTGGGTTTCGGGCCAGGCTGTGCGCCTGGGCTTCAAGCATGTGACCTTGCGCTGGACGGACCCGAAACCGCGTACAGGCATTCAGGAAGCGGCCCGCGAGGCCCGCTATCGGCTCATCCTGGAGCATGTCGGCAGTGAGCCGTTGCCTCAGCCCAGGCAAGTGCTGCTCGCTCATCATCTGGATGACCAGGCCGAAACGGTGCTCATGCGGCTTGCACGCGGCAGCGGCGTTGACGGCCTCTCTGGAATGCGCGAGCGGGAGGTACGGCTGTGGTTGCACCTCGGGCATCCTGTTCAAGAGCGGAAGGTCGAGTTACTTCGTCCGCTCCTTTCCATTCCCAAGAGCCGTCTGATCGCCACCCTGGAGGCCTTAGGCGCGGAGTACCTGCAGGACCCGAGCAACAGGGATGTTCGGTTCGAGCGCGTTCGTTTGCGCGCTGCCGGGGATGCAAGAGCAGCTTTAGGGCTCACGTCTGACAAATTGGCACTCGCAGCCCGCCGCCTGGCGTCTGCCCGCGATGCGTTGGAACGGGTCCAGCGTGAGTTGGCGCATGAGGCCGTCGATTTGCACGAGGGCGCTTGGGCAAGCATTGACGCGGAGAAACTGGTTGCGGCCCCGCCCGAGGTTGCCATGCGGTTGCTACAGGCCGTCATCGGAGCATTCGGGGGCCAACCGACGGGGCCTGATCGCTCGCAAGTGGAGACGTTGCTGGAACAACTGACTGTCGGCAATCAAAAAGCCGTGACGCTTGGCGGAGCCGTCATTCGTCCTGGGTCGAAGGATCCTGGGTTGAAGGATAAAGCCCGCCCGGCCGTTGCAGTCTACCGCGAGCCGGGGCGCCGACCCCTGCCGATGTGCCAGCTTTCGCCTGGGGAAGGTGTCTTCTGGGATAGACGGTTCTACGTCAGTGCGTCTCCGGAATTGCGTAGCTCAGTACGGGTGGCGCCTCTCGGTCAGGGAGGGTTTGCTCAACTGAAGCGCGAGTATCCAGCCCTCCGCAAAATTTCCATTCCTGCCGGTGCGGCGGTGGGCCTGCCATCCGTCTGGTCGGAAGATCGGTTGCTCGCCGTACCCTACCTGTCCTACGCCGAGACAGCCTTGAGAGGCCCCATCGGAGCGGGAAACGAGCCGCTCATCTCGATCCGCTTCGCCACCCGCCACGTGCACGCGATTTACGGCGCGTGACAGGTGAGCAAGCGCCGGGCAGGCGGGGAGACATATGAACCCACCCCGTTAGGCTTTCTGCCATATTTCATGATAGAAACTTGAACTCGCTTGGGTGGGTGTCCGCGTTTTGCGGGTTGCTCGGCAGCAACTTGGCAAGCATTCTGTGGGTACCTATTTCTAGCGCATCGGGTGACATGGGCGCTGCGCAGTCCGGGCGGCGCGCGGCGGTGGCTCCCGCGAGCCTCCTCCAGAAGGGACAACGATGAATCCTCATTTCCGGAATTTCGCTATCTGGGTCATTATCGGCCTGCTGCTGATCGCGCTCTTCAACCTCTTCCAGAACCCGGCCCAGAGCCGCCGCGGCAACGAAATTCCTTATTCGGACTTCCTGAACGCCGTCGACTCGCGGTCGGTCTCCGAGGTCGTCATCCAGGGCAATCGGATTTCCGGCAAGTTCAGCGACACCGGCCTGTCTTTCAGCACCTACGCGCCGGAGGACCCCGGTCTGGTCGAGCGGCTGCGCCGGCAGGACGTGAAGATCGCCGCGCGCCCCTCCGATGAAGATGTGCCGTCGTTCCTGAGCGTCCTCGTCTCCTGGTTCCCGATGCTGCTCCTGATTGCGGTCTGGGTGTTCTTCATGCGCCAGATGCAGTCGGGCTCCGGGCGCGCTATGGGCTTCGGCAAGTCGAAGGCCAAGCTGCTGACCGAGCGCCACGGTCGCGTGACGTTCGATGACGTCGCTGGCGTCGACGAGGCCAAGGCCGACCTCCAGGAGATCGTCGAGTTCCTGCGCGACCCGCAAAAGTTCCAACGCCTTGGCGGCCGCATTCCGCGTGGCGCGCTGCTGGTTGGCCCTCCGGGCACCGGTAAGACGCTGCTCGCCCGCGCGATTGCTGGCGAGGCGAACGTGCCGTTCTTCACCATCTCCGGTTCGGACTTCGTCGAGATGTTCGTTGGCGTCGGTGCCAGCCGCGTCCGCGACATGTTCGAGCAGGCCAAGAAGAACGCGCCCTGCATCATCTTCATCGACGAGATCGACGCCGTCGGCCGGCACCGTGGCGCGGGCCTCGGTGGCGGCAACGATGAGCGCGAGCAGACGCTGAACCAGCTGCTCGTGGAGATGGATGGCTTCGAGGCCAATGAGGGCATCATCCTCATCGCGGCCACCAACAGGCCGGACGTCCTCGACCCCGCGCTGCTGCGTCC
>PKEY01000034.1 GCA_002919265.1 Hyphomicrobiaceae bacterium
TGACTTGCGCCGTCCATGACTGCTGCCGATGCCCAATCACCTCGCTATGTGGCAAGGATGCACCGCCCCCGCCTACCCCACTTGCGCCCTTACATGTTCATTCTTGACTACAGAAGTCAATATTGCATAAGTCCCTGTCAAGGAAGTCACAAGGATGCCATCGGGCGCCGGAGTGGCTTCCCATTTTCGCGACACCAGCAAGCCAGCGCGCAGCCGCCGCCAGCCAGCCAATGTTCGCATCGGCATCGATCTCGGACGTGGTTAGGGGGAGAGCATGTTGCAGCTGCGGGGGCGCGTTACAAAGTCTTGGGCGCTGCGTCTGTCCATTTCAGCATCGGCGCTGGCCATCGCCAGCGCGAGTGCATCTGCGCAGACGGTTCAGCTCGACGGTATCGTTCTGACGTTCTCCAAGATGGCCGAAAGCGCCATCGAGGCCCTGTCCGGCTCCAGCGCCATCGACAAGGATCAGCTGGATCAGCAGTTCCAGCCGGATAGTGTGTCGCAGTTTATAAATACGATCCCCGGGGTGTCTTCCACGCAATCCGGCGCATCAGATCCGGCTCAGTCCATCAACATTCGCGGTTTGCAGGATTTTGGCCGGGTCAACGTGCTGGTCGAAGGCGCACGTCAGAACTTTGCGCGCAGCGGACACGGCGCGAACGGAGCATTCTATTTTGAGCCTGAAATGCTCAAGAGGGTCGACGTAACGCGCGGGCCGACATCTACGATCTATGGTTCAGGTGCGATCGGTGGCGTCGTGGCATTCGAATTGCTCGATGCTGATGATATTCTAATGCCGGGTGAGTACGCTGCTGTTCGTACACGCACCAGATATGGCACGAACGGCAATTCGAAGTTGGGCAGCGCTACAGGCGCGGTGCGCGTTGGTAACTTTGATGTCCTCGGCCAATTGAATGGCCGCTGGTCCGATGACTATGACGACGGCGCGGGTGTTACGATACCCGATACAGGCGACACGACAAAGTCCGGGCTTCTTAAGGCGCGCTGGGAATTGGTGCCGGGTCACAAATTGGCGGGCACGTTTATCGATTATCATTCTGAGTTTGTCGACAACGTTGATGGCGCTAAGCGTGACACGACTCTAGAAAACCAGCAGTATACTTTAGGCTACACCTTTTCTCGGCCGGATATACCTCTCGTCGATTTCAGCGCAAAAGCCTATAAGAACACTACGAACCTAAAACAAATCAGGCTTAACGGCTCTCAGTACGACCCAGCGGGATCACGCCGAAGCTTTGAAGTTGAGACGACCGGCTTTGATGTTTTCAACACCTCGCGTTTTGATTTCGGGAACACGAAGGTGGCGTTCACTTATGGTGGTGATGCCTTCGAGGACCAGGTCGTCACTTCAGGATATGGCACGGAGCTCACGCCCAGTGGCAGACGGACGGCGTCGGGCGCTTTCGCACAAGGCAAAGTAACGTTTTTTGACACGCTCGACATCATCGCAGCCCTCCGCTACGACCACTATGAGCTCAAGGGCGGTGATGTCCATTCGGAAGGTGAACGCGTTTCTCCCAAGATCACTGCCGGAATCACTCCATTCAACGGAGTGACTATCTTTGCAACATATGCGGAGGGCTACCGCGCTCCTGCAATTACCGAAACTCTCATAGAGGGAACACACTCCCCGCCGGCCACCTTTCCCCTATTACCGAATCCCGATCTTAAACCTGAGGTGGCCCATAATCTAGAGGGTGGAATAAACATAAAGCGCGACAATGTACTGTCATCAAATGACATGTTTAGAGCCAAACTCGTCGCATTTCAAAACAAAGTAGATGACTACATAGACGCAGTTTACGAATTCGGTGCCTACCCGCCTTTCGGTTTTGCGCTCAAATATGAGAACATTCAGAAAGCAACGATCGAAGGAATCGAGCTGGAAGCCTTTTACGATACCCGGTTATGGTTTGTTGGCCTCGGAGCTCACCGAATTCGGGGTAAGAACGATGATACTGGGGCTCCACTCGCGACAATCCCAGCCGATCAAGTTACGTTAACGCTAGGTATGCGTGCCTTCGATGAGAAACTGGTAGCTGGAACGCGAGTGCGCTTCGTTGCCGCTCAGGAACGCGTCCCAGTACCTCCACCCACTTCTCCGGACATCCCCTGGCTGGCCACTGCCGGCTACACCGTTGTTGATTTATTCGGCGAGTATCAGCTGAACGAGAACGCGACCATCAACGTGAACATCGACAACCTGTTCGACAAGGAATACCGCCAATATCTGGACCTCGAAAACAGCCCCGGCTTCAGCGCCCGCGTCGGGCTGACTATGCGGCTAGGCGTTCAGTGACGGCTGCGAATAACAGAAACAAAAGCTGGTCCCGGCACAGAATTGCCGAGCCGGCGTTGGCTTGAGTGACGACAACATGAGAGGGATTAAGTCATGTACATCGCGATGAACCGCTTCAAGGTCGCGAAAGGCTCTGAAGAAGCGTTCGAAAAACACTGGCTGAGCCGCGAAAGCTATTTGCATGAGATGCCGGGCTTCATTGTCTTTCATTTGCTGAGAGGCCCCGAGCGCGAGGATCACACGCTGTACTCTTCGCACACGGTCTGGCGCTCCTATGCCGACTTTGAGAACTGGACGAAATCGGAACAGTTTCACAAATCTCACGCCAGGGCAGGGAGCTCGGTTCGCCCGCTTTATCTCGGCCATCCGGAATTCGAAGGCTTCCACGTTATTCAGGAAGTGAAGCCTCCAGCCGAAAAGGCTGCTGCATAATCAGGCCGTCATTAGAGCGGAATGACATCAATGTCAAAGCAGCAACTGCTGGCTGAAAAGCTCGCCGCGAACCCGGATGGTGTGCTCGAGCGCATCGCTGCCGAATGTGGCGTGAGCACGCTGGACGTGGTGAAAGCGCTCCCCGCGGAACATCGCACCATTGTTCCCGGCACTCGCTTTCAGGAAATCATGGCGGACCTCGAGACCTGGGGCGAAGTGCTCGTTATCGTCCATACGCCGGACATCGTGCTCGAATGCGTGGGGCGCGTTCCTCCGGGAAGTATTGGACGCGGCTACTACAACATCCACGGCGATAGCCCAATCGGCGGACATATCCGTTACGAGAACTGCACCGAAATCGCCTTCGTTGCGCGGCCATTCAATGGCCGGCCCTCCTGCTCTATCCAATTCTTCAATGGCCAGGGCGGCGCCATGTTCAAGGTGTTCGTGCGGCGCGATAAGGAACGGAACCTGCTGCCGGATCAGGTCCAGCGGTTCGAGGAGTTGCGCCGCCGTTATGCTGAACCGGCCGTCGCCGGGTAGAAAACCTCGTTGAGCCCGTTCAACAAAAAGGAGCCGCAGCCATTGCGGCTCCTTTTAACTTTGGCACTCGGCCGTTTTCGATTCACTTGAACAGGTCGAGCTTGCCGAATTGCTCAGCCAGAAGATAGTACACCGTCACCCTGTTACGGTTGCGCGTACCCTTCATTTTTTCACCGACGGCCGCGATGGCTTTATCGAGGGTAGCGTCGTCTTCAGTGCAGCCAAGCTTCTTTTTCAGGAAGTTCTCACGAACCCGTGCCAGCTCTTCCTTGTCAGTGAATGAGACAAGTGAGGAATCCCTGTTCTGCAGGGCAATGCCGCAATACCTAACGATCCCGGCAATCGCCTTCTCATCGGCGTTGGGCACATAGGCCTTCACATCGTCTACCCATTGATCCGCCATCGTTTAGCCTCCTCGGGTTTTCTTGCGGCAAGCCTGTCAACCGGCACGAGCAACAACCGTGCTCCTCAATTGTGCAATTGCGTTAAGCCGCTGTCAAAGCCTTAGGTAGCAAAGTCAGCATTTGCCACTTAAGTATGGTTGCTTAAGGCCCGTTGAGGGAACGCTTGTTTACGATAAGGCGTCGTGCTCAACATCGAGTGCCCACCGGGGCGGAATATGCGGAGGGCGCAATGCGCTACGGAGAAAACGATCGCGAGAGCAGAAACGTCGAGGACCGTCGGCGACAGCCCGCGCGGGGATTTCCGTTCCCTGGAGGCGGTGGCCCTCAGATCCGTATTCCGGTCGGGCGCCGTGGTGGAGGCATGAGCCTCACGACATTGATCATCATCGGCGCGCTGATGCTGATGTTCGGAATCAACCCGTTCGACCTGTTCTTGGGACCGGGCGGCGTTCCGGATCTCGGGCGTGAGATCCAGTTGCCCCGCGGCGGACAGCCAAGCCAGCCTGGGGATCGTCAGGGTATCGAACTACCCGGCCGAGGCCAACAGGCCGCGAACCGGAATGACGACGAGATCAAGCGATTTGTAAGCCGCGTCCTCGCCGATACGGAAGATGTCTGGTCTGCTGTCTTCGCGCGCGCTGGCCTCAAGTACGAGGAGCCAAAGCTTGTCCTCTACTCGGGCGCCGTGGAAACGGATTGTGGACTAGGCGCAGCGCAGGTCGGGCCATTCTACTGCCCGCTGGACCG
>PKEY01000001.1 GCA_002919265.1 Hyphomicrobiaceae bacterium
GTGCTGTTCATACTGAGCCGGGTGGCCAACATCTCGTTCGACCGCACGGTGCGCGCCGTTCTGCCTTTCCTCGGCCCACTGTTGATCGTCCTGATCCTGGTCACGGTATTCCCCTGGATCACGCTGGCCGTTCCGAATTGGATCTATCGTTGATCCGTTGGGAGCCTGCACAGGGTCCAGGAAAACGTTACCGGTGCGGGAGGGACGATACCCTCCGCTCGGGTCTTGGGCCACGGGCCTCGCAGTTTTCCATGGGCAAGGCCGTCGTCGACCAGCCATCCTTGATGATGGTCACGACGTAACGCCGGCATCCTGGCGCCGCGCCTTGTACGAAATGCACCTTAAAGAGCGCAAGGTCAGGCCTGCGCTGCCGTGGCCAGACGTATTGGCCACCATTTGGCGTTTTGGCCAGCGCGGTCTTAATGGCGATCTCGGCGTTGCGATAATCCGCGGGCGTCAGCCGCTCCAGCAGAACGCGCGACAGGCCGGGATGCAGGCCGACAGCGGCGGCGCGCATCTGATAGGGATCGGACGGGTCAGGTTCGGGTGGAGGCAACGGCTCGACGGGCCTCTCACTCACTTTTCTGGCCTGCCCCTCCTCTTCTTCCGTCTTTTCACTTTCCGGAACCGAATTGATGCTTGTTATCGGCTCCGCCGCCTTCTCGAGCCCCTCGTTCTCTTGGGCCGATGGGTCCTCGGTTGTGGCGCCTTCATCAGTCGCCGGCTGATCGGGGGCCACGGCTGCCAATTCAACGCTCTGCTCCGTCTGTTCCGTCTGCGGAGTAGTCTCGACGGCAGCAGTATCCGCAGGGGGTTCGGCCGCTTCAACCTGCGGCTCAGGCTGCGAGAGCGGCTCCTCGAGCAAACTAGTGAGCAAGAACGCCATCTGATCAGGTAACTGGTGCCAATCCACCCTGTCGCGAAAAGCCACCCAGCCGGCGCCAAGCGCCAGCAGCAAAAGGAGCAGCTTCAGCAATCTGGCTTTGCGGCTGGGACGATAGGGAGGCGGACACACTCTCTCCCCGGGTGTCAGCTGCCAGCGGAAAAGATCCGAGTCCTCGTAATTGTAATAGTCGGGCTGTTCAGCAGACTGCCGAGCAGTAGCTCTCATTGTTGCCCCCGACGCAAAACTTGCCGGTGCCTAGGCCTTTCACTCCCCGATGATGTGTAGACACCACCAATTACCGGCAAAATGAGGGCCAAGCGTTGACGAGATGTGGTCCCGAATGGGCCAACGATCAACCCGTCTCTACACGGAGCAAGTGTTCGGTTATCCGGCCTTTGGCCTGGTTGGCGCCCGTTTCATGAACCAGTTCGGCACACCGAGAACAGCTTCCTGGCCGGTCACGGTAAATCCGAGCCTTTCGTAAAAGAAAACGTTTTCCGGTGTGTCCGTCTCCAAATAGCCGATAGCCGAAAGCTCATCCAGTCGCTCGCAACACTTCAGCATCAAATGCTGCCCAATGCCCTTTCGCCGGTAGGTGGGTAACACAGCGAGCGGACCGATGTGCCAATGGGGCTCCGTCGGATCGTTCCGTCTCCACGCGGCTAGCCACCGAGCGATTCGCAAAATAACTACCGGCGGAAAACTGCTGGCAATTGAACGGGCAAACTGGATCGCATCCTTGAGCGGCGGTCGGCAACGCCCCGGCTCCGTCATGCCGAGTACACCGGCAAGCTCGCCTCCGACATACGCGCCAAGCACCACGCCATTCGCGTGCACGTAGGCGACCGCGGGGCCAAGGAACCGCAATAGACGCCCCTCCCGGAGAGCCGGCTCGAGACCAAAAACTTGCACATGCAGGGAATTGTCGCGCATACCCTGCGCCAGAACATCTGCCGCGGCGGGCAAGTCGCTTGCAACTAACGCTCTGATTTCCGCGCCCGCGTCTTTTCTACATTCCGGCATCGTGGACCGACTTCGCGAGATATGGTGCAAATCCAAGACCGCACCACCTCTGGTAACATCAAACCGAACTGCCCCCGTGGGTTACCGAAGGGGGTGAATCCATTCTCGGAATGACTCGACAAACCCCTGATTTTGAACCAGCCTCAGGGCGATCAGATCACGGCAAGCCAAAGTGCTTTAAGCCGCGACGTTGGGAGAAGGAGGAAACATGAAGCCCAAGATTCAGCTCACTCGCCGGAAGCTCTTGAAGGGCGCGGCTGGCGCGGCAGCACTCGCCGGAATAGGGATGCCTGCCATTTCGAAAGCCCAGAGCGACGTCATCCGCATCGGCCACCTCACGCCCGTGACCGGCTTCCTTGGCCCGCTCGGCGAATTCGCCCAGATGGGCATCCAACTCGCTGCCGAAGAAATCAACGCCGCCGGCGGCGTGCTCGGCCGCAAGATCGAGCTGGTGATGGAAGACTCGGTCAACCCGCAGACCGGCTCTGCCAAGGCTGAACGCCTGATCGAGCGCGACAAGGTCGCGATGATTATCGGCGAAATCTCGTCTGCCACGGCTTTGGCCATCGGTCAGATCGCCAATCGCACGAAGACCGTCTTCATCAACACGGGCGCCAACTCGGACGCTCTGCGCGGCGAAAACTGCAATCCGTTCATGTTCCACATCGAGGCCGCCAACTCGATGATGGTTCGCGCCGTCGGGCAGTACCTCAAGTCCGAGAACATGATTCAGGGCAAGAAGTGGTATTCGCTCACAGCCGACTACGCTTTCGGCCATGACCTGTTCCGGGTGGCGAAGCAGTTCGTCAGCGAGAATGGCGGCGAATTCGTGGGCGAGGAGCTGGTGCCGACCGACGCCACCGACTTTAGCCCGTACCTCCTGAAGATCCGCCAGGCCCGGCCGGATGTTGTGGCCTCCAATTTGGCTGGTAATCAAATCACCAATTTCATCAAGCAATATGCCGAATACGGGCTGGATTTCCCCATCTGCGGTTTCGGCTTTGACACGGCCGTGGCCTGGGGCGCCGGCGAAGGCAATTTCTCCGGCATCTGGCCGCTCATCTGGCACCACCTGGTCGACACGCCGGCATCGAAGAAATTCGTCGAGGGCTTCAAGGCGAAGTTCGGCAAGCTGCCCGAGAACCAGGCCTGGGGCGATTACAACGCCCTGAAAATCGTTGCCCAGTCGTTCGAGGAGCTGAAATCAACGGACCCGCAGAAGCTCGCCGAGCATTTGCGCAAGGGCGCAAAGTTCGACGTCCTGAAATCCCGTGAGGGCTATTTCCGCGCCTACGACAATCAGATGGTGCAGGAAATGTACGCAGTCCGCGCCAAGGATCCGTCGAAGATGGCCGACAAGTGGGACATCTACGACCCGCTCGGCACCGTTCCTGGGTCTGGGGAGGATCTCGAAATCCTTGCTCCGCCGAAAGATGGCACCTGCAAGATGAGCGCCTGATCGCTCGAACTATTGGCCGGGGCGCCATAGCGCCCTGGCACCACTCGAACTGATCAGTGCGCGCCCTCCCACAGCACTTTTTTGCGCTCGGCTACAGCACGAATGATTGGCGGCTGGTAGAAACGTGGCGATTATCTTTCTTCTCGAGCAGGTACTGAACGGGCTTCTCGTTGCCGCCTATTACCTGCTTATTGCATTGGGCTTGTCCCTCATTTTCTCGCTCGGCGGCATCGTGAACCTTGCCCATGGCGGTTTCTACGCGATCGGGGCCTATCTCGCCGTCACGCTCGCGCCGCATATCGGATTTGGCGGAGCTTTTGTCGCTTCTCCGGTCTTGGTCGCGATCATCGGTATTATCGTTGAGCGATTGTTCTTCCGCCGCTTCTATCGCCAGGATCCAATTCTCAGCCTGCTGCTCACGTTTGGGCTGGCGATGATTATCGAGCAGTCGCTTCGCATGATTTACGGCGCCGCGCCAATTCCTTTTTCCATTCCGACTTTCCTGCGTGGGCAGGTCTTTCTCGGCGATTTCCTCTATCCGCGTTACCGCCTCATCATATTCGGCGTCGCCCTTGCTGCAGTCTTGGCAACCTGGTTCATCGTCTACAGAACGACGTTTGGGCGGGTCGTGCGGGCAGGCGTGCAGAACCCCGATATGGTCGGCGCGCTCGGCATTCCGCTGCAGCCCTACATGACAGCAATCGCGGCGCTTGGTTTTGGGCTGGCTGGCCTTGCCGGCGTGATGCTTGCCCCCATCACAGGCGTCCATCCGGCAATGGGCGCGGAAATGCTCGTCGCCGCATTCGTCGTTGTTGTTATTGGCGGCCTCGGCTCGTTTTGGGGCGTTATCCTCGCGGCGTTGCTTGTCGGCGTGGTGAAGGGCGTGACGATCTATTTCTACCCGCCAGCCGGTGAGGCCTCCATGTACCTCCTTATGGCCCTGGTTCTCCTGCTACGGCCGCGCGGTCTCCTTGGCGAACGCATCCAGAGATTTGAGTAGCCTATGATCCGCAATTCTCTCTTCCGCGATCGCTGGCCTCCTATTATTGCCGCGGCTGCTCTCGCGAT
>PKEY01000050.1 GCA_002919265.1 Hyphomicrobiaceae bacterium
TCGCCTCGGTAAGCGTGTGGACGAATTCAGCCCCCCGCGCGTCCATTGCCGAAAGATCGAAGCCCTTGAGCAGCGCCAGCGTTTGCAGGAACACCGGGCCCTGGCCCCACGGGCCGATCTTGTGGATCGTGTAGCCGTGGTAGTCATATGTGAGCGGCTCCTCGTAGGTGGCCTGCCAGCCGGCCATGTCGTCGGCCGTAATTACGCCGCGGTGGCGCTCGCCGCTTTCATCCATCACCTCGTTGCTGCGGGCGAAGCGCTCGATCTCCTCGGCGACGAAGCCGCGGTAGAAGGCATCCCTCGCCCTCTCGATCTGCTTCTCGCGGCTGCTGCCGCCGCTTTCGGCCTCGCGGATGATACGCCGCCATGTGCCCGCCAGCGCCTCATTGCGGAAAAGCTGGCGTGCCTGCGGCACCCGTCCGCCCGGTGTATAGAAAGCGGCGGAGGTGGGCCACTCGCGCTCGAAGAACTCCTTCAGGCCGGCGATTGTGTTTGCCACGCGCGGCAAAAGCGGATGGCCCTTTTCGGCATAGTAGATCGCCGGGGCGAGCACATCGGAGAGGGGCAAGGTGCCGAAATCGCGGAGCAGCTGCATCCAGGCGTCGAAAGCGCCCGGAACGACGGTAGCGAGCAGGCCATTGCCCGGGATGAGCTTCAGCCCTTCGCGTGTGTAGTATTCGATCGTTGCCGCCTTGGGCGCCGTTCCCTGCCCGCAGAGAACCTGCGTTTTGCCGGTACGTGCGGAGTGGAAGATGATCGGCACCTCGCCGCCGGGGCCGACAAGGTGCGGCTCCACCACCTGCAGCACGAAGCCAGCGGCAACTGCGGCGTCGAAGGCGTTGCCGCCGCGTTCCAGTATTGCCATGCCGGAGGCGGAGGCGAGCCAATGGGTGGTGGTGACGACGCCGAATGTGCCGAGGATCTCCGGCCGTGTGGTGAACATGGACTATTTGCTCCGTCTATTCGTTATCAGTTGTCGCGAGGGTCGAGCGCATCACACAGGCCGTCGCCGGAGAGCACGAAAGGCCAGGGCTGGTGGTAGATGTAGATGATGGGCAGCTCGTCCTGCAGGATTTTCTGCGCCTCCTCGTAGAGCGCTGTCCTCGCCTGGGTGTCAGGCGTGGCGCCCTTGATGGTGGCAAGCCGCCCCTGCCTGCGCCCGAGCGAAGGCACGGAGCCGACGGATTCACTCATGCGGCTGCAGCTCCTCTGGTCGCCGCCCTGGCCCGATCCCTTCGACCGCGTCCTCCGCATCGTCGCTGCCCAGCAGAATGGACAGAAGGTCGGCGTTGAGCGTGCTCAGATGCCGCCGCATCGCCCGCTCCGCGGCGGCGCCGTCCCGGTTCGCGATGGCCTGTACGATCTCCTCATGATCCCGGTAAGCGCGGTCGCGCTGCTCAGGCGTACGCGCCTTTGATCTGAGCCGTCGCCAGTTTGGCTCCTGGCGAGCCTGCTGCACCACGTCGAACAGCGCGAGCATCAGCCCGTTGCCCGCACATTCGGCGATGCGCCGGTGAAAGGCGCTGTCCCAAAGCTCCCAGCCGTCGTCGTCGGAAGCTGCCTGTATCTTCTTCGCAAGCCTGTCGAGCGCTGCGATATCCTCGCTGGAACTGCGGAATGCGGCCATGCGTGCCATCGCCGGTTCCATTTGGAGGCGTGCCTCCATAACCTCCGACGGGCTGATGCGCTCGACGAGCTTGCCGAAAGCATGCGGCTGAATAGCGGGACGACGTCCTATAAAGGTCCCCTTCCCTTGCTGCCGCCAGATAAGGCCTTCGGCCTCGAGTACCTCCAACGCCCTGCGGACGGCGCGGCGGCCAAGCCCCATGGAAAGCGCCAGCTCGCGCTCAGGGGGAAGCTGCCATTCCGCGTCGTCGCGGTGCTGCTGCACGAGCACGCGCAGCTTTCCCAACGCGATGGACGAATTGGATTTCGAGCTCAAACTGCCGGCCCTGTTCCGCCCCTGAAGGGGAACTGAACCGCGCCGGGATTGCCGGAGGCATTTTGGTTTGAGTCACGCTGCCATGGCCGGCTCTTCGAGCATAGCGTAGTAGCGCTCCTCGGCTTCGGCCGGCGGGATATTGCCGATGGGCTCCAGCAGCCGGCGATTGTTGAACCAGTCGACCCATTCCAGCGTCGCGAACTCGACGGCCTCGAACGAGCGCCATGGCCCGCGTCGATGGATCACTTCGGTCTTGTACAGGCCGTTGATCGTCTCGGCGAGAGCGTTGTCGTAAGAGTCGCCGACGCTGCCGACGGAGGGCTCGATGCCCGCTTCGGCCAGGCGCTCGGTATACTTGATCGACACATATTGGACGCCTCTGTCCGAATGATGCACCAGACCGCCTCCATGGATCGGGCGGCGATCATGCAGCGCCTGTTCGAGCGCATCGAGAACGAAGCTCGCATGCGCCGTTCTGCTCACCCGCCAGCCGACGATCCGGCGGGCATAGGCATCGATGACGAAGGCCACGTAGACAAAGCCTCTCCAGGTCGACACATAGGTGAAGTCGCTTACCCACAGCCGGTTCGGCGCCGGCGACTGGAATTGCCGGTTGACCTTGTCGAGTGGACAAGGTGCCGCCTTGTCGCTGATGGTGGTCTTCACCGGCTTGCCGCGGATCACGCCCTGCAAGCCCATGCTCCTCATCAGCCGGGCGACAGTACAACGGGCAATGTCGAAGCCCTCCCGCTTCATCTGTCGCCAGACCTTGCGTACGCCGTAGACGCCGAAGTTCTCGTCGAACACGCGCCGCACCTCCTCCTTCAGGACCTCATCCCGCTTTGCACGGGCTGGCAATCGGGAAGGATCGGCGCGCCGGGCGGCATGCTCGTGCCAGGTCGACGGGGCGATCGGCAGCACACGGCAGATCGGCTCGACCCCGTACGCATCGCGGTGAGCGTCGATAAAGGCGATCATCGCTTCAGTGGGCGGTCGAGCTCCGCCATCGCAAAATAAGCCGACGCCTTGCGCAGGATCTCATTGGCCTGACGAAGCTCGCGAACCTCCCGTTCAAGCTCCTTGATCCGCGACAGCTCCGCGCTCGTCGGCCCAGGGCGCATGCCTGCATCGCGCTCAGCACGGCGCACCCAACCGCGAAGCGTCTCGCCGGTGCAGCCGATCTTCGAGGCGATCGAATTGATCGCTTCCCATTCCGAAGCATACTCGCCTCGATGTTCCAGAACCATTCGAACCGCGCGCTCGCGCACTTCAGGTGAATAGGTATTGCCGTTCCGTTTCGTCATGATGGCTCCTTACTCTCAAGAGGGGGAGCCTCCGGCAATCCCGGCGCGGTTCAAACCATTTTTTCTATTGGTTTCGTATTTGGTCAGCCTTGAGTTTTCTTGTCAAGCGCCGATCCTGTGCGGAAGGCGGACGGATCGCTGCGGACTATCGTCTCGATGCTTGTCACTCCTGAGCCGCCCGTTCTCGTTGAAAGCTTCTGACCAACCGGGCCCGGGACTTTGTGTGATAGGCACCCGCGCCAAGCCATTGGCGATGTCCGAAGGTGCAATTTAAAACGTTTGCAAAAGTCGATTAAACGCTCTACAGTTCCCTTCAGGAAAGTTGGGAGGAACGTTTGGCGCCACGCGGAGTGACTCTCAAGGAACTGGCCAAAGCGCTCGACATTTCGGTAACGACGGTGTCGCGTGCGCTGGCAGGCCACGAGGCCATCGCTCTCAAGACGCGTCAGCGAGTGCTTGAGGCGGCCCGGGCACGCGGCTATGTGCCCAATGTCGCCGCCCGGCAGCTTGTGTCGGGCCGCAGCGGTTTCGTGGGCTTCGTTCTGCCGATCCGCGGCCCCAATTTCGTGGACTCCTATCTTGGCGACTTCATCACCGGGCTGGGCGAAGGTCTTGTGGAGCACGGCTACGATCTCCTGATCGCCACGGCGCAGCCCGGTCAGTCCGAGCTCGACGTGCTCAAGCACGCGGTGGAGTCCGGCCGGGTGGACGGCGTCGTGGTGCCGCGCGTGGCGGAAGACGACGAACGCCTCCGCTACCTCATGGAGCGCAATATTCCCTTCATCGGCCATGGTCGGCTGCTCAACGGTAAGTCGGCGCACAACTGGCTGGATTCGGATGGCGGCGCCGCCTTCGCCGAAGCCTTCGACATGCTCTACGAGCTCGGCCACCGCCGTTTCGGGCTCATAAGCATCACGGACCCCATGACCTTCCGCCACCTGCGCGAGCGCGGCCTGCGGGAGGCCATCGAAAAACGCGGCGATCCGTCCGTTAGGCTGGAGGTTGCCGCCGCGCCCCGCTTCGACCGGGGTGCGATCGTGGCCGCCATCAATGGCCTTCTCCAGCGTCCGGAGCGCCCGACCGCCATTCTCGGCCTCTTCGACGAGTTGGCGCTGACGGTGATGGAGGAAGCGGCGCGCGCGGGGCGCCC
>PKEY01000031.1 GCA_002919265.1 Hyphomicrobiaceae bacterium
CTCACCGCCGAGCTTGTAAACGACGCCGGTGGCGCGGCGCCCGTCGAGGGCGATCCGCTTCACCTGCGCTTCGGTGATGATCTTGAGGTTCGGCCGCGAGCGGGCTGGTTTGAGGTAGCCGACCGCAGTCGAACAGCGCCGGCCATTCCGGGTGGTGAGCTGGTAATAGCCGACACCCTCCTGGTTCGGACCGTTGAAATCGTTGTTACGGGGAATGCCCGCCGCGACGCACGCCGCGATGTAGGCCTCGCAGAGCGGATTATCCATGTGCACGTCGGATACGCCGAGGGGGCCACCGGCACCGTGATATTCATCCGCGCCGCGCTCTTGGTCCTCCGCCCGTTTGAAATACGGCAGAACATCCTGGTACGACCACCCGGCATTGCCGAGCTGACGCCACATGTCGAAGTCCTGCGCCTGGCCGCGTACATAAAGCAGTCCGTTCACCGCGCTTGTGCCGCCCAACACGCGGCCGCGCGGCCAGGGCACGATGCGCCCGTCCAGATGTGGCTCCGGCCCGCAATCGAACTGCCACGTCAGGTCCGGGTTGAACATCGTGCGGAAATAGCCGGCCGGAATGTGCAGCCAGGGATTCCGGTCCGGCCCACCTGCTTCGAGCAGCGCGACTGTCACGGATGGATCCGCAGTCAATCGGTTTGCGAGAACGCAGCCCGCAGATCCCGCGCCGATGATGACATAGTCGAACGTCTCAGCGCCCCCATCCGAGCTCATTCATTTCCTCCGCGATTGCCACTCGGCGCAATCGGAAATGACCGATTGCCTTTTTCAGGCTTTTTTACGACTTCTTCCCTCGGAGAGCACGATAGATCTCGATGACCTGGCTATCATCTTTCCCGCCGAGCCCCATTCCGGAGGCCGCGATAAACAGCTGATGAGCGGCAGCCGCCAGCGGCAATCCCATCCTCAGCGATTTGCCGGCTTCCAGCACGATACCCAAGTCCTTGACGAAGATGTCGAGTGCGCTCGTGACTTGCCCGTCGTCGGCTATCATCCGCGGTCCGCGGTTCTGAAGCATCCAGCTCGACGCTGCGGAGCCTGACAGAATTTGGTGCGCGAGCGTTGGATCGACTCCGGCGCGCTCGGCCAGCGCCAGCGCTTCCGCCGCCGTTGCGATGTGCACGCCGCAAAGGAGCTGGTTGATGGTTTTCATCACCGCCCCCTGCCCCGGCTCCTCGCCAAGGTGATAGATCTTGCTGCCCATCGCTTCGAGCACGGGCTTTGATTTCGAGAAAACCGCACTGGCCGCGCCAACCATTATGGTGAGCGTGCCTGCCGTCGCGCCGGCGATGCCGCCCGAAACCGGCGCATCGACGAAGGTACGACCCGTGGCCTCCACCCGTTTCGCGATGTCGCGTACACGCTCCGGCGGGCAGGTGGCCATGAGGATTACTGTGGCATCCGGCGCCAATGCTCCGAGCGCGTCGTTGGTGATCAGCACCTCCTCGGCCTGATCCGCATTGACTACCATCAGGACAAGGTAATTCGCCCCCTCAGCCGCTTCGCGCGCACTCTTGGCGCCGTGCCCGCCAGCCTCAGCCAACGCTTCGACGGCCTGCGGTCTGACATCGTAGCCAACGACCCGAAATTGCTTCTGCACGAGATTGCGGGCCATCGGGAGCCCCATAGCTCCAAGGCCGACGAAAGCGATCGTATCCACCATTTTGCCCCACTCTGTGTTTGCCTCCACCACCCGGCTCAGGTCGAGCCGAGACCTTCGGCTAAGCATGCAACGGCAAGAACACTTTCCGCTAGCGCCTTGATCGCGCATGTCTCCGCCGCCCAGCGCAAGGCTGCCCAACGCCGCTGCACGTTGAGAACCGCTCTACAGTGAGCTATGCGACAGCCCCAGCAACAACCGCAGCCGCCCCCAAGGCAAAGTGATGATCGAACAGCTCAATAACGAAGCTGAAATCTTTCGCACGCCGTGCGGCGACGGACATCTGGTCTGGCGGAAATGGGGCGCTGGCGCACCGGTCGTGCTTTGCCACGGTGGTTCGGGATCATGGATGCACTGGATCAAGACGATCCCGGTGCTCGCACGTCGTTACGAAGTTTGGGCACCCGATCTGCCTGGCCTCGGCGACAGTGCCATGCCGCCGCCGCCCTTTACGCCGGCATCATCAGCTGAGGTGTTGGCCGCGGGGATTCGGACGCTCATCAGTGAAGAGCGGCCTATTCATCTCGTTGGCTTTTCATTCGGGTCACACGTAGCCACGCTCGCAGCGGCCAATCTCGGTAGCCGCTTGGCAGACCTGACGATCATCGGGAGCGCGGCTCTCGGGCTTCCATTCCCTACGCTGCAGTTCCCGAAGGAGCGCTCCAACATGACCCATACGGAGCGTCGGGAGGTTCACAGGCAGACGCTCGCGATCCTGATGTTTGCGGATCCCGATCAGATCGATAACTTGGCCATCGAAATTCAGGCATCCAACATCGCAAAAGCGCGGTTCCGGTCGCGCGAATTTGCGTCAACGGACGAAATCCGAACCACACTTGCCCGCGTGAAGGCGCCGCTGCGCGCCATCTGGGGCGAGCGGGATGCCCTCGCCAAGCCCAGCGTTGACGCCGTCTACGATGTCCTTCGCATCTACCACCCGGAGCTCATCACGCGCACCATTGCGGGCGCCGGTCATTGGGTGATGTACGAGGCGCCGGAAGCCTTCAACGCGGCGCTGATGGAGCTTCTCGAGCAGCCTGCGTCGGCCTAAGGCCGCGCATTCTCCCAACCGGGGGCCGGTTCCGCCGGATAGGATTGGAGACCCACCGCGCGGATGGCCTCGATACAGCAGGCCTCGTCCTTATCGGATGCGTCGCCGCTCATGCCGACGGCGCCGAGTACGCGTTTTTCGCCGTCGAGGATGAGGACGCCGCCAGGCACCGGGATGAACCGGCCCTGCGAGAGTGAAGATAGAGCGGCCTGAAACGTCGGCCGCTCCGCAAGCCTGTCGCGACTGCCACGGCTTGATGTTCCCATGGCGAGCGCCGTCCACGCTTTGCTCTGAGCAATCTCACAGCGCAGAAACGCCAAACCATCCTGCCGCTTGAACGCGACGAGGTGGCCGCCCACGTCCAGCACGGCAACGGCCATCGGCGCGGTACCGATGCGGGTCGCAGCCGCGAGGGCGGCATCCACGATGCGCTCGGCCACGGCCAGTGAGATGGATGCCGGCAACAGATGAAGCTCGTGCGTCACGACAGCCGTCCTCAGATGACCTCAACCTCGAGGTCGCCAACTCCGTCGACGTGGCCATGGAGCTTGTCGCCTTTCTTGACAGCTCCCACACCCGCCGGCGTGCCAGTGAAGATCAAATCGCCAGCGCGCAGCTCCCAAAGCCCTGACAGATATTCAATCTGGCTCGAGATATCCCAGATCATCTGGGAGAGGTCGCCTGTCTGCCGCCGCTCGCCATTGACATCAAGCCAGATGGCACCGGTGGTGGGATGCCCGATTTTTTCAGCCGGCACGATGGGCGAGCAGGGCGCTGCCTTCTCGAACGACTTACCGACTTCCCACGGCCGACCCATCTTCTTGGCGACGCCCTGAAGATCGCGACGCGTCATGTCCAAGCCCACAGCGTAACCGTAGACATGCTTCATGGCTTCCGCGCGCGGGATGTTCACGCCGCCGGACTTCAGCGCGACAACCAGCTCGATTTCCCAATGCACGTCCTGCGTGGCTGACGGGTATGGGAACTTTCCATCCGTCACCAGCGCGTCCGGCGTTTTCATGAAGAAGAACGGCGGTTCCTTGTCGGGGTCGAAGCCCATCTCGCGGGTGTGCTCGGCGTAGTTTCGGCCGACACAGTAAATGCGGTGCACCGGGAAGAGCTTGTCGGAGCCTGAAATGGGAAGGGCCGGCACGGGCGGCGGATCAAACAGGTAGGTCATCGGGACGTATTTCCTTCAGCGCTTTTGGATTGGTCGCCTGCCGCGAGCATTAGCAGATCGGCCGCGCGAGAGCGAGTGATGCTGCACGTTTGCGCAGCTGCAGAGAACCTTGCCGCTTCCTCCCTCCAAAGTGGATCTCTCCCTGCACCACTCCGTTTAGTAGCAGGGCCGGCGTCTTCGTTCCGGTGCCGGCCAGTTCAGGTACAGGTCGTAAGGAGTACGCGCATGTTTCTAAGGATCGATCGCCTCCAGGTTGAGATGCCGCTTCCGAAAGACCCTGACCCTGCTGCGGCGGCCGTCGT
>PKEY01000003.1 GCA_002919265.1 Hyphomicrobiaceae bacterium
TCCCCGAACGTGTGGATGAACTCGCCCGGCTGCAGCCCCGTCACCTGCGCCATCATCATGGTGAGCAAGGCATAGCTCGCGATGTTGAACGGCACGCCGAGGAAAACGTCTGCCGAGCGTTGGTAGAGCTGGCATGAGAGCCGGCCCTCGGCCACGTAGAACTGGAACAGGCAGTGGCAAGGCGCGAGCGCCATCTGTGGCAGATCGGCAGGGTTCCAGGCCGAGACGATGATCCGTCGACTGTCGGGGTTGGTCTTGATGGTTTCGACCGCTTCGGCGATCTGGTCGATGGTTCGCCCATCGGGAGCGGCCCATGAGCGCCACTGCTTGCCGTAAATGGGGCCGAGGTCACCGTTCTCGTCTGCCCACTCGTCCCAGATCGTGACCCCGTTGGCTTTGAGATAGCCGATATTCGTTTCGCCCCTCAGAAACCAGATCAGCTCATGGATGATCGATTTTACATGAAGCTTCTTGGTGGTCACCAACGGGAAGCCGTCGGCGAGGTTGAACCGCATCTGGTGGCCGAAGATGCTCAGCGTGCCAGTGCCGGTGCGGTCCGTCTTGCGGACACCTTCGGTGCGCACCCGGCGCATGAGGTCGAGATACTGGTTCATGGTGCAAGCTTAGCCCGATTCTCCGTGGCCACTCACAACGGCAGAACGAGAATGGCGATCGTGACCACGCCGTTGTAGATGCCGTGGCAAACGAGGGGCACCCACAGGCTTCCGGTTCTCCACAGAAGCCAGGAGAACAGCAGGCCGGCCAGGAACACCTCGATGAGGCCAATGCCGGAGTAGCCGGCATGAAGGATCGTCCAGGCAAGCGTGGTGACCATCGCCGCGCCGAAGAAGCCGAGTCGCGACTGGGCAAGCGCGCTCAGCAAAAATCCGCGGAAGAGGATCTCTTCTGATACCGGCGCGCCGACGACGAGGGCGAGCGCGAACACCCAGAAGGCATCCGACTCCAGAGGCTCGACCAGCGGGCGCACGTCGTCCACGACCGTCTCGTGCGCGAACGGGAGCACAATGGCGTTGTAGACCGCCTGCGCCAGAAACATGATGACGACGGCAGCGAGAAACAGGCGGCCCGGAACCCTGGTGTCGAGGACGAGGACCTCTGCAACCCGACCGCCAAACATGCTGGATGCTGCGAGGACAAGCAGGACGATGATCGTCTGCATAGCGAGCAGCCAGACGGCCATCCTCCAGATCCGCTCCCGGTCCAATGGGAGAATGTCCGGATAAGTAACCGGGAGCGATGGGCTGAATTCCAGCGAGCCGATCAGAGCCGTGGCCAAGAACCCAGCGACGACGATGATAATAACCGTGGCCACCACGGCTGGGACCGGGCGCCAGGGAGAGCGAGCGTGGTAGGTTGGATTACCCGTCAGCAGCTCGCGGATAGAAGAAATGAGCAAGTGCGGTCACACCCTTTCATGAGTTCTTTTTTTCGCGCCACGGACAACCTATATTAGGCCTGCCGGATTCGTCCGGCTATGGCGATAAATGGCCGTCGGAATAAGCCCATCGGACCCGGGGGCAGTACCCGGCGCCTCCACCAAAGGCCGCTGAAGTTGCGGCGGTCTCTGATGGGGGCGAAATAGGATCGACGAGGGTGTAAAGGACGTGCTTTCGCCCGGCATGGTACCGCCGTTATCGGGCCAAACAGAATAGTTGCCAACGACAACTATCCTGCTGAGGTTGCTCTCGCTGCGTAACGCGGCGTGAGTGCCTGAATCCAAGTCCTGGCCTCTAGCACCGGTCAGGCGCGGTTCGGAGGGCACCGGGCAACAGAAGCCCTCCACTCTCTTGCGGCCCGCGTCTCGGGTCGCGCAACTGTATGAAATCCGGTCCCTCATGAGCAGCGGGCGCATTATCGATTACGAGGCTCTGGCGCAAGACGCTATGCGTGGCGTCGTGCGCACCGTATTGGCGCGTACCGCCAAGAGCGGTCTGCCGGGGGATCACCACTTCTACATCTCGTTCGACACACAGCATCCGGGCGTTGTGCTCTCGAAGCGCCTTCGGGAGAAGTATCCCGAGGAGATGACGATCGTTCTCCAGCACCGCTTCTGGGACCTCAACGTTACCGAGGACCGCTTCGAGGTAAAGCTGACGTTCGACGGAATCCCCGAGCGTCTGGTCGTGCCCTTTGCTGCGGTGAAGATCTTCTTCGATCCCAGCGTACGCTACGGACTGCAGTTCGAGTCGCCCGACTTCAGCTCGGAAACGTCTGAAACCGCGGAGCATGCGCAAACGAGTGGAGACGAAGAGATCGTTTCCGAACGGCCGCAACCGAGTCCCCTGCGTGCGACCGCGCGAGCTTCCGCGGAACGCAAGCTGACGCCGCGTGCACCTCGTAAGACCCGTGCCGAGCGGACGGCCGAAACCACTGAGTCGCAAGAATCTGCTGCGCAAGCTCCAGCTGCATCTCCTGCAACGAGCGAAACTTCACCGCGCGAAACCAGCGACGAACCTACGCCGCCCAAACCTCACCAGGGGGCCGAGATCGTCCGGCTCGATGCATTCCGGAAGAAATAACGGGCCTCCCGCAATTTCCTTCCCAAGTTTCCTGCGTCCTTCTGACGGTCGCGGACGCGGCATCTACGGCAAACGCTTCTCCTGAAACGGTGCCAGGCGCGGCGGCTAGGAGGGCATTATCACGCCCCCGCAGAGCTGATCGCTCGAAGGTGTTCGCATTGACCGAACGCAAGCCCTCAGTCTTGCAGAGCACCTGTCGTGAGAGGCGTCTCCTCCGGCGCCGCGCTGCGATCGAAGCGCAGCGTGAGCATTCCATCGTGAAGCTCCGCACACTCCACGGATCTTACAAATGGATCGCTGGCTTCGATATTGGCGGCCTCGATGCAGCTTTCGGCCGTCGCGAAAGGCTTTACGTGCACGCCGCTATCGCCGTTCGGCATAGCTAGCATAACGATCATGACGACGATGGGGGTCACGGGGCGCGTCCTCAATCTGAGTTTCGGAACCAACGGGCGAATGTTGCTCACGCTGACGCAAGCACTCGTACGTGTTGCCCCGGACGCAGCGCCCGAACTTGGCGCCGGCCTTTTCTCGCCTGTGGGTACCCCAACACCCTTCAGGCGCGACTCCATGACTTCAACCGTCGGCAAGAAGCATCAGAAAAATGGCAGGAACGTGAGCGGTTTAGACTGGGCCCACGAAAATTGTGGGAAGTTCATTCATTTCGCTTGAATTGGGAGAAGCGGGAGCTTGCTGAAGCGGTCGGGCCAAGGCTGAGCTGCACGACGATCGGACGGTGTGGCGCTGGAACCAGCCCATCGCCTTGTGCTAGTGACCCATAGCTTTCATTTTCGGCCAAGAGATGAGCTCACCTGACATGACCTCTCCTAACGTGCGTATCGAGACGGATACCTTCGGCCCTATCGAAGTTCCTGCCGATAAGTACTGGGGCGCGCAGTCCCAGCGGAGCCTTGCCAACTTCAAGATCGGCTGGGAGAAGCAGCCAAAGCCGATAATCCGTGCCCTCGGGATCGTCAAACGTGCGGCCGCTGAGACCAACATGGAGCTCGGCCGTCTCGATCGGAAGATCGGAGAGGCGATAGTCAAGGCGGCCCAGGAGGTTATCGATGGCAAGCTCGACGACCATTTCCCGCTCGTCGTCTGGCAGACGGGGTCAGGCACCCAGACGAATATGAACGCCAATGAGGTGATCGCAAACCGCGCGATCGAAATCCTCGGCGGCGAGAAGGGCTCGAAGAAGCCCGTGCACCCCAACGACCACGTCAACATGAGCCAGTCGTCGAACGACACGTATCCGACGGCCATGCACATCGCGGCCGCTGAGCAGATCCATCACGATCTGCTGCCGGCATTGCACCACCTGCATCGGGCGCTCGATGAGAAGGCGAAGGCCTGGTCGCACATCGTAAAGATTGGCCGCACGCATACGCAGGACGCGACGCCGCTGACGCTCGGCCAGGAGTTCTCAGCGTTCGCTCAGCAAATCGAGAACGGCATCAAG
>PKEY01000053.1 GCA_002919265.1 Hyphomicrobiaceae bacterium
AACTCGCCGCCACCACCCAGCCGCTGGTCGTGAAATGATGCCCAAGCTCGTGGGCCAGGACGCACCGCTCGCGGCGCTCATCGCCAACTAACCTCCTGGAAAGTCCTATGTAGGGCCGCTTGAGGTCCCACAGGTTAATGTAGACCCCGAGCCAATCGCAGGGGAGGTCAACAAACTCCACTGCAATGTTTTCGCTCTCGGCAATTGCGTAAATTGCTTCAGTCCTTATCCCCGCCACGGTCGTGCTGCCCTCCTTTTCCGTACTTGTGGCGGACGTAAGCAATGAACTCATCCACCTCTCGCTGCTGCTCAGGTGTGAGTTGATCATACCCGGTCGGCCTCCAGGCGGCGAAGGTGTCGGGCCGGGCACGACTTGGCGAGTATTCGGCTGATTTCTCCGCGACCCCAGAAGCGTCGAGGTATCCGAGGATGCGGTAGAACTCCTCAACCGGGTGATTTAGCGCGCGGGCAATCTTTATCAGCGTGTCAGGGTGGGGTCGCTTACGCTCCTTGTTCTCTATCCGGGAGATCTCCGCGTTGCTTACCCCGGACATGAGCGCTAGCTTGTTGACGCCCCATCCGCGGGCTTCCCGCAACGAACGGATATAGTCTCCGATCTCGATGTGCGTATTGTCCATGGGCACCACCGTCCGTAACCTCATGGTAACACCTCGGTTACTGCGAGGGAACACGCGAGCGCAATTCGATTCGAGAAAGCATTGACGAACGGTAACGATCTGTGGTATGGTGTTACCGAACGGTATCGAAAGGGGGGTTGATCGTGGCAAAGCTTGCGGTCGACGTCGACAAGCTGGTGCGGTTCATGGAACATCAGAACATCTCCCCGGCCAAACTCGCCCGCGAGATGGGCGTCTCGAGGGCCGCGGTGAGCCGGGTGCTTCGGCGAGTCAGGGGAGCTGGAACTGAGTTTATCGGCAAGCTGACTGCCGCGTACCCCGAGACGTGGAATAATGGTGTTATTTTTTTGGATGGCCATTCCCAATCGGTAACGGAGCCTCCAGGACCTGCGAGGCAGTCAAGAACGGCGTGATCTTCGGTCACGTTCATTTGGATACTATCCGCCAGAAACTTCCATGTCTCGGTTTCTGGCGGCGCAAACCGCACCCAGAAAGGAGGTACACCCATGGCAAAGACCATCGGCCAGCTCTGCCGAGAGGCCAGGGAGAGGCGACGTCTCAGCCAGGAGCAGGTCGCCGCGATGACGCACTTCGCCCGCCGCACGATCTCCAACTTCGAGCGCGACGAGCGGACTGCGGAACAGTTCGCCTACGCCTGCCGGCTGGCCCGTGCGCTGGACGACATGGAGCTGCTGCGCCAGGTGATCGAGATCGAGGTGGGTGTGCCGGCGGCCGGCCGCCCGATCCCTGACGGCATCGACCGTCATGCGGCGGCGCTACGGGACCTTGCCATTCGGGAGAAGCGCGAGGCGATGGGCGCGCTCGAGTCGCTGTGCTTCTGGCGGCTCGGGCCGGACCAGCGCGAGGCTGCCGAAAGGGCCGCGCGGGAGCTTCTCGACGCGATCACTGCAACGCAGTGGGTGTACGACGCCCTCTGCGCTGCGGCCGGGATCGATCCGGACGAGCTCATGAGGACGCACCGCCTGTCGGCTGCAGCGTAGTGCGGCGTAGGAGGATGAGCGCATGGAGCCCCGGCGCTACACACCCAAGGAACTCGAACAGCTCCACAGGATGCAGGTCCAGGCCCTGGTCCCCCTGGCACTGCGGATCTGGAGGGAGATGCAAGAGGAAGAGCGGGCTCGGGCCGATGCCGATGAGATCGGCCGGACCCGGAGAGATGAGGAAAGGAGGCGTGAGTCGGCATGATCACAGGAAGGGTGCTTCGCTACCAGGGAACCGTCGCTGAGTTTCGCCGTGCGCTCCTGAAGCACCGCATGGCAACCGAGGCCACCAGCCGCGGCGCGTTGCTCTGCGATGATCGCGAGCGCAGGCGCTTCCAGCGATACCTGCGCCGGGCGGAAATGGCATCGCTGCGCTGGCAGATCCTGACGGCAGGACAGCGCGGCCGGGACGGGGGTGGCGTCGCGTGAGAGCGCACGAAATCGGCCTGCTCAACCTCGTGCACGGAATGGAGCGGGGTAAGCGCTTCTGGCTTCGCCGGCTCCGGGACTGGAGGCACCGTCGGCGGCTGGAGATGGGGAGGAAGCACCGTGGCTCCTGACATCCTCTCCCGCACAGTCCGCATCGACCTCCGCCGGGCCCCGGGCTGGCGAGTCCTCGTGGACCAGCTCCACGACGAGGCCGGCCTCACAGAGCACTACGACGACGAGCTGATCCGGCTCCTGGCGGACGAGGTCGCACACGCGGCGATCGAGGAGGTCTGGGAGCTGAAGCAGTCGGCGGAGCGGAGGGAGCGGATCATCGAGGAGTACCGGCGCAAGACCGGGGCTCAAGCAGCGGTACGAGGAGCGTAGAAAGCCACGCATCTTCGCCGCCCTCGAGACGTCGTCACAAGGGCGGCGAGGGCAAGACGGAAAGGAGGCACCACATTGGCTGTTCGAGTGGAGGATGTCCAGACCAGCCAGGCTCAGGCTCAGACCGAGGCGATCGTCGACGCAGCCCGCGCGGCGATCGAACAGGCCCGCAGCGCCGCCCGGCAGATCGAGGCCGATCTTGGCGTCGATCAGATCCTCCGGGAGCTCGCCGAGCTCCCCGACGCGATCCGCCGCCAGCAGGAGGCGGTGCGGGCGGCCCGCCAGGCCGTCGACGAGGCGCGGGCCGACGTTGAGAACATCGAGGCGGCGCTGATGGCGGTGATCAACACTGAGCTCGATCCCCGCACCGGCAAGCCGGCGTTCAGCAACGACACGGCCCGCAAGGCCGAGCTCGCCCGGCGCAAGAGCGCGGATGAGGCGTATCAAGCCGCCTCCAAGAAGCTCGCCGAAGCGCAGGAGGCGCTCGACGGCGCCCAGTTCGACCTGGACTACCTTGTCAACCGCTTTTCTGCGGTGCGCGCCCGGGCGCGACTCACCACGGAGCGGCTCGCTCTGATCGGAGGTGGGAACTGATGGCCAACGAGATCGCAACGAGGGACGAGGCGCAGGTGGCCCTGCCCGAGGACGTGCTGGTCGAGGGCCTCGACACCCTTGCGCCCGAGGACTTCATCGTCCCGTACATCCGGTTGACCCAGGCGATCAGCGACGACGTCGTGGCCGGCGACGCCAAACCCGGAGAGCTGCGCCACAGCCTCACCGGGGAGCTGTTCGAACAGCCGCTC
Organism: Hyphomicrobiaceae bacterium; assembly: GCA_002919265.1. GTDB lineage: Bacteria > Pseudomonadota > Alphaproteobacteria > Rhizobiales > Hyphomicrobiaceae > ZC4RG25. Next base: position 3,256 of record PKEY01000053.1, read on the forward strand.
GAATTCGTTCCGGTGCATGTCAGCCGCAACCGGGCCCGTTTCGTCGAGCGCTCGCGCGTATGCTTCTCGCCGGACGGCAAGACCGGCATCGGGGATCCCGGCGGCGACTGTGCGAAGTGCCCCTTCGCCAAGTGGGGCAGGGAGCGGGGCGCCCAGAACCCGCAGGAACCGCCCGAGTGCGACCTCGGCATCCAGTACGTCTGCCTTCTGCCCGGCAGCGCCGACGGCCTTCCGATCGCGCTGATCCTCGCCCGCACGTCGATGAAGACGGCCCGGAAGCTCAACTACTTCCTACGGGCTGGAAAGCCGGTGACGTACAAGCTGACGACCAGGGCCGAGAAGAACGCGAAGGGCACCTACTTCGTGTTCGACGTCGCCATGGGCCGGCCGCTGACGCCCGAGGAGCTCAAGTCCGTCATGGAGATCCGGCGGATGCTCGCCGGCCGCACGATCGTCGTCGAGCAGGATGCGTCCGACTTCAGCTTCGACGCCGGCAGCAACGAGACGGCGAACGCTGCGGAGGAAGGCGACCCGTTCTAAAGACCCGGCCC
>PKEY01000016.1 GCA_002919265.1 Hyphomicrobiaceae bacterium
ATCATGGCAGATTCGCCATTGTTGGCCACCTGGATGCCGATGATCAGCAATTCCGCCGTCGCAGCAGCCATGGGCAAAATGGCGAAGATCGGGAAGCAGCGCGCCCTGCAGACGAAGGACGGTCAGATCATCGTCGTTGTCAACAACCGCTTCCTCGTGACGGTCGATGGCTCCGCCTCGATGGAAGAAAAGATGGCTTACGCCAATGCCATCAATTTCAGCCACCTGGAATCGCTCTGACATTCGCCGCTCCAAAAGCAAAATGGCTACCCGCTTCGGGCAGCCATTTCTTTTTTCGCAGTAATTCGAAAATTATCGTCCGCGCTCGGGTATGATCGGCTGGCCCGGCCCCATCGTTCCTGGATTTTGAGGGCCGGTTTGCGGCGAGGCCATGTGCTTCGATTCCTCGACGCCCATCTCCCGTTCCGCCACTTCGCGAGCCTTTTCCCCAGCTTTGGCAATCACTTCCTCAGCTTTTTCCACCAGGGTCTGGCCGCTGCCGCCTTCAGGCAACAGTCCTTGGGCACGCGCTTCTTCTGCCGCCGCTCGGTAGACTTCGGTGGCGGTCACCCTGCCGCGCTCATAGAGTTGAGCCGATTGCTCCGAGATCGTTTCCCGGATCTGGTCGCGAGCTTCACCCAGATACTCGTCTTCCATGCGCGTCCTCGGCAGCATGGCGCCGACCAAAGCTCCGACTGCAAGGCCTATCGCGCCAAGAACGAGCGGCTGTTGTTCGATGATTTCGCTAAATGAGCGGGTGGTGCGCTGCTGCATATGCCGGGCTCCTTCTGCCGCGCTGTGCGCTGTTTCCTTCACAGTATGCATGAGGCCTGCAGCGGACCCGCCGGCCGAGTGCGCTGCTTCTTTCGCAGATGAGACCGTCTGGCCAACCGTGTGGCCCACCGTTTCCGCCACTTCGCCTACGGTTTCGGCAACTGAGCGTACTGTGCTCCTCGCGCTCGAAACCGCAGACCGGGCACGCTCCAGCACGCCTTCTCCCGTTTCCTGCGCGGATTCCATGGCCGTGCGCATGCCCGACCCGTTGCCCATGGCGTAGGTGGGTTGGTGCCCGGAGGTGGGTTGGTGTTCGTGCGCTGGTCGATGGTCCCGCTGTTTGCCGAGCATCATCCAGAGGAGGCTTGCGCCGGCCAGCACCGCTGGCATTGGATTTTCGCGTGCCTGACGCGCAAGGTTCCTGACGAACTCACCGGCATCGCCAGCCATGAACCGTCCGCTGACTTCCTCGAACAGCTCGCCGAACGATAGCTTTCCCTTCAAAGCTTCCAGCGTTTCGCTCAGATCTGCGCGAGCCCGCTGAACCTCTCGCTCTGCTTGTGTGGGGTTCTCGGTCACTTCACCTGCTCCTTCAACATTTCGGCATCGCGTTGGACCTGCCGCTGCACACGTTTTGGCAAGAGGCCGCCAGACATTGCGGAACGACCTCGCATCAGCAGGATCAACCCGATCACACCGACCACGACGCCGACGAGCAGAGAGGCCCAACCGGGTCCGAGACCCATATTTGTCAAGGCAACGATGAGCGCCTGGAGCAGGATCAGCAGGGCTGCGAGCAGACACATGCCCGCGGCCGCGAGCATCCCGCCAGCCATCTGCAGGTTCGCGAATTTCTCGTCGATTTCTGCCCGAAGAAGGCCAGCTTCCTTGCCGACCAGATTCGAGACCTGGCGCCCCAGATCGGCGACCAGCTCAGGCACGGAGAGTGCCGCTTTCGCCGGCCGGTCTGCGTGCATTTCCGTGTGTCGGACCTCCGCCATTGTGCTCACCTGGTTACGCTGCCCTCGACACCGGGGCGCTTCTGCTCCCACTCCTCGCGAGGGTATTGCCCGAAGTGCGTTTCCTGTCCGGGATGATGGCCGTGGCCTGTCTGATGAGCTCCCATCCGCTCAGAGGCACGGTGGGAAGCGCTATGGTGACTGGAGCTTTTCGCAAATCGCGCGATGGCGAGGCCCGCGAGAACCGCGCCGCCAAAGACGGCCGTCGGGTGTTCACGGACGAACTTCTGAACGTCGCCTACCATGTCCTGGAGATTCCGCCGCCCGAGCGCCTGGGAAAAATCCTCGATGCCACTTGCCAGGCTGCGCGCAAGATTCGCGATTTGTGGCTGATCGCGGCTTTCGAGATCATCAGCTGCCCTGCGGATTGCGGAGCAAAGATCCGTGATGCTGGATTTGGCCTTTTCTTTTTGCTCCGAAAGAATTTCCTGCGCCTGAGCCTGCACGCCTGAAGCGACGTCCTGGGCCTGTTGCTTGACGTTTTCAGCGATATTGCCGGCGGCCTCCCGCGCAGCTTGTGCTTCGCGCTCCAGTCTTTGCCTTACTTGTTCGACTGTTTCTTCGCCGTATCGATTGGGACCATTGGCCATTGGGCTCGTACTCCACTGTTTTGAGTGTGCAAGGCCGACTCCTCCCGCGCGGAGCCGGCTGCTATTCGCCGGGTCCCATCGAGATGCCCAACGTGATGAGAGAATTTACGCCTGCGGGATGGGCCCGGACCTCGCATGTTCCTTGGAGAAACAGGCGGACAGTCCATTGGTTCCCCCGCCTGGCCCGGAAGCCGTCCGGCCGAAAGGCAATAAGCGCGTTTCAGTTTCGTGCAGGATCAGACGTGATCCCAATTACCAATAGTCGAGCGGCAAACGGCGCGGGTCAGAAAGGGAAAAGCGCAAGTTATTCCGCCGCCTCCCTTTTCCTTCCATTTCTGCTGCTTGTTTTCGCGCGCCGTCCCAGCAGCTCCTTGAGATATTGGCCCGTGTAGCTCTCCGGGTTCGCGGCCACGTCCTCCGGTGTCCCGACTGCAACGATACGGCCGCCGGCGTCGCCGCCTTCGGGGCCGAGGTCGATGATCCAGTCGGCGGTCTTGATGACCTCCAGGTTGTGCTCGATCACCACCACCGTATTGCCGGCATCCACCAGCTCATGCAGCACCTCGAGCAGCTTGGCGACGTCGTGGAAGTGCAGGCCCGTGGTCGGCTCGTCGAGGATGTAGAGCGTGCGGCCCGTCGCGCGGCGCGACAGCTCCTTGGCGAGCTTCACGCGTTGCGCCTCGCCGCCCGAGAGCGTCGTCGCCTGCTGGCCGATCTTGATGTAGCCGAGGCCGACGCGCGCCAGCGTTTCGAGCTTGTCGCGGATCGCCGGCACCGCCTGGAAGAACGCCGCGCCTTCCTCGACCGTCATGTCGAGCACGTCGGCGATGGACTTGTCGCGGTAGGTAACCTCCAGCGTCTCGCGATTGTAGCGCTTGCCCTTGCACACGTCGCAGGTGACGTAAACGTCGGGCAGGAAATGCATCTCGATCTTGATGACGCCGTCGCCCTGGCACGCCTCGCAGCGGCCGCCCTTGACGTTGAACGAGAAGCGGCCCGGCTGATAGCCGCGCGCCTTGGCCTCGGGCAGGTTGGCGAACCACTCGCGGATCGGCGTGAAGGCACCTGTGTAGGTGGCCGGGTTTGAGCGCGGCGTGCGCCCGATGGGCGACTGGTCGATGTCGATGACCTTGTCCAGGTGCTCCAGCCCCTCGATGCGGTCGTGCTCTCCGGGATGCTCGCGCAAGCCGTTGAGCTTGCGCGCGACCGCCTTGTAGACGGTGTCGATCAGGAACGTGGACTTGCCGCCGCCCGAGACGCCGGTCACGCAGGTAAAGAGGCCGAGCGGGATCTCGGCGGTGATGTTCTTGAGGTTGTTGGCCCGCGCGCCGACGACCCTCAGCACCTTGCCCGGCGTGGGTACCCGCCGCTGCTT
>PKEY01000083.1 GCA_002919265.1 Hyphomicrobiaceae bacterium
CGAGCCCAAGGGCGGTGGTGGAGGCACCATGGAGAACAGGGGTGGCGGAGGTGGAATGTCTCAGCCCCGGGGTGGTGGCGGAGGCACCATTGAAAAAAGAGGCGGCGGCGGAACCTGGGAGGGCCGGCGCGGTAGAGGCGGCGGAACCATGGAACGTCGGAGAGGCGGCGGCGGTGGCATCATATTGGAAGAGAGGCGGCGACCGCGCGGCTATCGCGGCCCACGCTTCCGTGAAGGCCCCACGCTCAGGTTCCGGAGCGGGTGCGGCTGGCTGAGAGAACGCGCTCGGGATACCGGCAGCCGCTACTGGTGGCGCCGCTATCGCGAATGCTTGCGCGGCTGATCACCGAAGAGCGGGCGCCGCAATTGCGCCGATGGCCTCGGCGCCCGCTTCATCGAATTGGATGAGAGCATTCAAGCAGCGTGCCGCCGGCCGCCCTGCTGGCGGCAGATGTCGCAATTTCACAGCCTTTTGCGCCGTGAACGGACCGTTTCGTCCCAGCAGCAACGGTCGGAACGGATGGTTTAGTTCAGCTGCCAGATACGAATGTTGAGCAGCGTGGCGTAGCTGACCCAAGCCAGATAGGGCAGGAAAAGCAGAACCGCGGTGCGGCTCGCCGGCAGAGCGAGCACCATGAACGCGACGATGGCCAGCCAGAGCATCAGGCTGATGATCATCGCGAGGCCGATCTGATGCGCGCCGAACATGGCGAACGACCACGCGCCGTTGAACACGAGCTGCACAATCCACGCCGCGAGCGCCGCGCCCATCCCCTCCGCGCGCCAGACCAGCCATCCCGCCACGGCGATGAGCACGTAGAGCACCGTCCAGACCGGCCCGAACACCCATCCGGGCGGCGTCCAGGCAGGCTTATTCAGCGCCGCATACCACGGCCCCGGCTCGAACATCGCGCCAAACGCGCCGACCAGAGTGACGGCGGCGAGGAAGAGGAGGAGGGAAAGAAGGTGGCTCATGAAAGGTGAACGGAGGGACAGTGGCTACAGTTCCGGCTGACAGAGAACAAGATCATCGCCCCCGGCGCGTATCACCTGCCGACGTACTTCTATCTTGCCCCGTACCATCAAACCACTATGATCGCTTCATCCGTACACGGTTTGTGGTAGGCGTTCATGCATTCGTTGGATTGGCTGCAAAAGATTTGGCAATGGCTCGCCGGCTTCGTCGGCAAAGAATTAGGAGCCATATTTGCAGCAATGATACTGGGTCTCATTGGTATCGTCTGCAAGCGACTGATAAACTTCGCCCGTTGGTTGATAGATTACCACAAGCGGCTAAACCGCGTACGACGCGATGTAGGCCGCGAATATCGCGAGGAATGGCCCAAAGAAGGCAAAGGCCTGTGGCTAGCGGAACCGATCCATCCTCCCCAGATAAAGATGAAGCCAGGCCACTCACCAAAAGTATTAGTTGTGGCCAACGCGAAGGGTGGTGTGGGAAAGACAACGGTAGCTGCAAATATCGCTGCCAGGCTTGCGGACCTTGCAATGAAGTCCCGGGAGAAGCCGATACTATTGATCGATCTGGACTTCCAAGGGACTTTGTCAGCGATGGCAATTCATGGAGAGCCGCCTGCCCCATCTGAAGACGATCCAGATTCAGACGCAACCTATCTTATAAGTGGCGACTTCACCCCGGAGCGCATTGCTCGAACCGAAAAGTATGCGAGTTATGTTCGTCTATCACAAAATCTCTTGGCACTTGATGTGCGCGCACAAAAATGGCTTCGATTGATCACATCACATTACGATCTAGCGCAAGCGGAAAGCCGCGTAATGGTCGAATGGCTAATCAGTGACAGACAAGAAGATATTCGTTTCAGACTTCGCAATCTACTTTGGTCAGATCACGTTGCGTCGAGTTTCAGCGCGGTAATTATTGATTGCCCGCCCAGATTCACAACCGGCGCAATTCAAGCATTCGCCGCAGCAACCCACGTGCTCATTCCAACTAAACTGGATTATGCCTCCAGGGAAGCAGTTGTAACATTTGCTCGACAATTAGAACTGCTCCGTTCTGCGGGAATATGCTGGAAGAAACTCAAGCATATCGGCGTTGTTGCGACCATGGTTAATCCGGTCGCCAACGTGGAAAATCTGCGAATAGAGCTAGACGACAAGTTAGCTTTACCCTTCAATCTCGGCGGTGTAGACGGCAAAACGCGATGCCTTGGCCCCGCTACGGACATTCATGAGAACGTCATTTTCCGAGACGCGGGCGGGAAGGGAATTGCCTATTTTCTCATGGGAGATTCGCAGCGGACTGCTCGGGTGAAGTCTGCCATTCAAGTTTTAGCCCACCACGTTGCTCGCGAAATGAATCTTCCACTAAGCCTACAGAAGGACCCTTTGGATGAAGGCTGCAGCGCTGCGAGAATGGCTGTTTAAGCAAGCTGATCTGCTGGAGACAGTGTGCAATTTTCAGCACGCACCTGCAGTGCGCAGATTGGCTGACTTGTTAACGGTTCGGGGTAACGCAACTGTTTCAGACGTGTGTAGGATACTCCGCACTGTGAAGCCAAGTGGCGTTGAGGAGCCCTCAATTGGCCCACTTGCCGACTTACTTTCCGCAATGACGGAAACGGCATGCATATTTGCAAAGGCCGATGACGCCAAAGATCTGAGACAGTTTGCTGCTGTCATTGGAGAAAAGAGAGAATATTCCTTGGACGAATTTGTCCAACGAGCTACCGAAGCGTTGTCTCAAAGGCCGTCGCGCTCTACTACGTCCGCAGCGAGTGAAGAAGTCCTGCGTAGTTATCTTAAGAAGTTGGAAGAAGCATTAGGGGATGAACAGGGCTTCGAAGAAGTCTACGAACAGCTTCGGGCAGATGCACGGCTGAAGGCTCCGGATACTAAAAAGCTTGCTAAATCGTTCGTTGGGAAAGCAGGTAGGAGCAGAGCTGACGCTCTCGCACTCATCTATGGGCGACATAAGTCACTAATCAGTGCTAGGGCAGCGGCTGGATCGACTGGACGCAGGCTAGCGGGATAAGGAAACCTCTTCTGTCCTTGCGGCGGAACTTATCCCCGCTTTTCCCTCTTGCATTATGTTCCCCTCGTCCGCCCGCGAGGGGACGTTTCCGGAGGCGTCCTGAAACGGGGGCGGATGCGGTCTCACGGGTGCTAGCGGCAGGCGGTAACGTCTGTCGTGATGCAGGCAGCGGGAGGACTCCCGTTACGCTCACCGGCGGACGCGGCCGGTACCCGGTGGTCCAACGCCGACCGGCGGTTCAATTCCGCCCCTCGAGTACGGAAAAATCATAATTGGCGGCGCTAGGGGACAGCGGATCGCAAGCGGGGCGGTGAGGAGCCGCCAGAAAAAACAAAATCGCGGAGCCTCATCGCCCCGCGCCCCTCAACTCCCCTCCTCCCACCGCGGGCGTGAAAGCGCCCGCGGCTCCTCGGCGTGGGCGGAAACAAAAAAGCTATTCCCAAGAAAATTACCGAGGCCGCTACTTGCTGCGCTCGAGGATGGCGATGAAAAAACCGTCCGTGCCGTGCGTAGCCGGCGTCAGAAGCAGGGTGTCGCTGCTGCCATCCGCGGAAGCGGGCGGCGTGTCGCCGATGTAGGCAGTCCAGCTTTCGGCATAGGGCTGCAGCGAGAACTCAGGCTGCCGCTCGAGAAAGGCGGTAACCTGATCTTTGTTCTCTTCCGGCAGCACGGAGCACGTCACGTAAACGAGCCGGCCGCCCGGCTTCACCAGCGGCGCGGCCAGCTCCAG
>PKEY01000059.1 GCA_002919265.1 Hyphomicrobiaceae bacterium
GGCCTATATTCAACTGGTGGGCCCGGCAGGACTCGAACCTGCAACCAGACGGTTATGAGCCGTCGGCTCTAACCATTGAGCTACGGGCCCAAAGTGAATTTCCTCTACGACTCCAACATCTTATCTACAGCGGGCCATTCGCGTACGTCTACCATCCGTTAGAGAGAAGGCCCTTCATCGATGCATAAGCCATCCTGGAGGAAGACCCTGCTTGAGCCGCAGTGATACAATGCGGTTCGGGATCTGGAACGCAACTATTGTCCTTACTTCTTGTTGGGCTAGTGCGCAACTGATCTAGCCATTGCTGTCTCCTACCGTTCACAGGATTGGCTTCGGCCGCAGTCGAAGTGCATCTTGGAGATGAACTTGAGAGGAGCCTTGGTCGCGGTTCATCTCAAGTATCAGAGAGTGCGAGCCCGTGTAGGAAACACTGACTCCCAAACAACTTGCGCGCACAGCGGGAGGCGGCTGATGAGCGATACGGCCGGGCCTGATCGAAATGTGTTGTTCGCTACAGCCAGGCCGAACGAGAGCGTCAGTTGAGAGTGAAGCTGATCCCAGCGCCAATACCAGTTTCAGAACCAGCGACGCCCCCGGAAACGTTTGCTCGCCACGTCAAATCCTGCGATGTGTAGCCCAGACCGACAGTAAGGGCATTCTGACCGGAAAAACTACCCACGCCGACGCCGAGCGACAACTTGCCCGGCCGATCGTCATAACGGATTTGAGAGGCTGCCAACCCGATCGCTCCGGCCGCTCTCGCTAGGTCTTTCGCAGCATCGATTTCAATGCCCAGTCGATGTATGTCACCGAAGACGCGGTCGATATCTTGGGTGATGTAATCTACGGCTCCACGGAGCTGGGCTACATTAACGGCGTCCGTGTCCTCAACGCCTGCCGCGACGTTGGTGATTTGCCGCTCAGCGCCCCTTCTGCCAACAGAGACCTCGCCCGCGGAGGATTGCGGCGTGTTGAGGTAGGGGGCATCATAATTATTTGCAGCGCCGCGAGTAGTTTGGGATCTGGTGCCGAGTGCAACGCTGTTACCATGGCTCGCAACGGCGTTGTATCCGATTGCAGTGCTTTCTGCTCCCTGCGCCTGGCTTCCGCTGCCAAACGCTGCCGACTGATCGCCAGTGGCTCTGCTATTGGGGCCGTACGCAGAGCTATGACGGCCATTGGCGTATGCGTTAGTGCCTACGGCCACGCTTCCTTCGCCGTCTACATCTACCTTACTGCGGTAACCGATGGCGATGCCATTGGTGGCCAACGCATTACTGGCGTTGCCATAGGCGACGGATTGGTTGCCAGTTGCTTGTGCCTCGATTCCAATCGCGATAGTTCGGTTTGCCGTTGACACAGCGGCATTACCTATAGCGATGGCAGCGTTGCCAGTAGCGTCAGCTTGCGATCCGATTGCAATGCCCCACGCGCTGGCTTGTGCCCCTGGGCCTTGCACGAATATTTGGGCAAGTGCTACGTCGGAGCAACTGACATGAAGCAAGCCCGCACAACAACTAAGAAGAATAGTCTTCGATTTCATATCCCCCTCCGCCGACAACTTTATTTAGAGAATGAATAGTTGAACCAACCAAAGGTTGGGTAGTCAGCTGATGATTCGTCAAGCTATTGTTTGTTCGCAGACAAGCAGAGGTGGCAGGGAATCTGTGGGAAAGAGTGACCAGACACACTGCCTAAAGTTTAGGCTAGCCTAATTATTCTGAGAGCTTGTAGTGCGTCTGACCAGCGATGCGCGACAGCGCCGGCAAGCTAGCCCTGCACGCTGTCGGCCGACGTTTCATACAATTTAGAAGGTTGTAGCAAGTGAGCAGCCAATGCTCAGGATGAGCACGGAGCAGGGGAAATACCGCAAGTGGCGTGGTTTGGTCGCAATTTCACATAATTATCGCCCGCCGCGACAATGCGGGAGGAGTTTCATGGCTTTAGGCAGGTTGTCGACGGCCCCTGGCGCCGGCTTGGCGGGGGTGGTTGCGCTTTTGCTTCTGCTTTGGGGTGTTTTACCCGCCAAGGCTGCGGAGAGGGAGATGCAGAAACGCATCACGGTTGCCGCGTCCGGAACCGTAACGGCCGTGCCGGACATCGCGCTGATATCCGCAGGTGTGGTGAGCGAGGCCGAAACCGCCCGCGCGGCGCTGGAGGCCAACACGGCCGCTATGCGACGTCTCATCGAAGGGCTGAAGGCTGCTGGAATCGAAGCGGGGGATATTCAGACCGCCTCGTTCGACGTCCACCCTGTCTATAGCACGGATACCAGCAACGCCCCCAGCCCCCGGCCGCAGCGTCCGACCATCGTGGCGTACCGCGTGCAGAACCAGGTGCGCATTACGGCGCGGAACATCGATCGCCTCGGGGAGGTCCTGGACCGCGCGGTAACGCTCGGCGCCAATCAGGTCGGCGGGATCGAGTTCAGGGTAAGCCAGGCGGAAAAGTTGAGGGATGATGCACGGCGCGAGGCCATCGCCAATGCTCGCCGGCGAGCCGAGCTGTTCGCATCGGCCGCAGGCGTCAAGCTCGGTCGTGTCCTGCAGATCGAGGAGGTTGGCGAAGAGGGGTCACGGCCGATGCCGCGCCTTATGAAGGCGGAGGCGGTCCCGATTGAACGGGGCACGGAAACTTTAGAGGCGACAGTCAGGGTGACGTGGGAACTGGAGTGAAGGCGGTCGCCTGAGCGACCGCTGTATCCCACTCACGACGTGAGATCGACCACCTCGACCTCTTGCGCCAACGGCTGCGCTCCTGGCTGAAGAGCCCAGTCGGCCGCGTTGCGCATCTCGCCGCTGTTTCGGAGCTCCCGTAGAGCCGAGAAGTCGATTTCGGCTGAGACCCAGCCCGGCTCGTTGAGCTGTCCTTCGGCGAGGGTACCGGTCATGGACAGCTTCGCGTCTGGCGGTACAAAGACGCCGGCCGCACCGGCGTTTTGGTCCACGGCCGGGGACCAAAGCGCTTCACCCACGGTAGGTGACTGTACGGTCGCGATCTGGTTCTCCAGCGCCCGCGCTCGCGCCGCCGTGCGGACGCGGCGATAGCCCGACACGAACTCCGTGCACGAAGGAATGAGCACGAGCTCGGCGCCCGCCTCGGCCTGGGCGCGGACAAGAAGCGGAAATTCGCTGTCGTAGCAGATGGCGATGCCGATGCGGCCCAAGGCGGTATCGAAGACGCGGAGAGGCTGGCCGGGCGCGATTCCCCAGTCGCGCTCGAACGGGGTCATGATCAGCTTCTCCTGCGTGCCCATCCGTCCTGTGGGCGTCAGCAGCCGGGCGGCGTTGACGAACCGGCCGTCGGTGCGGCGCACGGGGCCTGAAGGCGCGAGAATGTGCACACCATGGCGCCGCGCAAGCTCGGCGTAGAAGGCATCCATCTCGTCGGCGACGCTGGCCACAGCGGAGAGCGTCTGCTGCAGGTCCGAAGCGATTGCGGAGCCGAAGGTCGCCGCCACCTCGATCGCGCCGTACTCCGGAAACACCAGCAGGTCGGCGCCCGTGGCAGCGCCGCGGGCGACCCAGTCCGCAGCCTTCTCGCGCCATTCGGCCATGGTCGCCGGCTCACCAACGGGATATTGCGCGGCAGCCACTTTAAGGCGATCCCGCATCATGAGAGACGTCTGATCCAGAACTGCATGGGCTTCTCGGTTTCGTCCGGCTGATCGATGTCCTTCCAGGACAGCTTGCCGATCATGCCATCCACTTTGCGGTAGCCCCGCTTGGTCCAGAAGGC
>PKEY01000014.1 GCA_002919265.1 Hyphomicrobiaceae bacterium
ATTGAGCGCCGGGCTGGAGGAATGGACGGAAGCCGACACCGCCCAGCTCATCGACAGGGTTTCCAACCGGCTCGGGGCGGAGCGCGTGCTCCGGCTTGTTCCTTATGAGAGCCATATCCCCGAGCGGGCCGAGGTGCGCATCCCCGCCCTGATGGCGAAAGACCCGCTCGAAAAGCGAGGGGCGGAGCGCTCCAAAGTCTCGCGTCTTTCGGCTGCTTTGCTCCGCCCACCGCTCCTTCTCGCCATCCCGGAGCCGATCACGGTGCTCGCCGAAGTCCCGGAAGGCGCGCCGGCGCGTTTCACGTGGCGCCGCGTCACCCACACCGTGGTCAAGGCCGAAGGGCCGGAACGCATCGAGCCCGAATGGTGGCGCATGCTCGGCCCCCTCGCCAGACCGCCGGGTCCGCGGGACTATTACCGCATCGAGGATGATCGCGGCGGCCGATACTGGGTGTTTCGCGAAGGCCTTTATGACCGCGATCCCGAAGCCGGGCCGCCGGTCTGGTACATGCACGGATTGTTCGGGTGAGGAGCATCTCATGTTCTCCGCTCCCGCCTACGCCGAGCTGCAGGTCACGACGAACTTCTCGTTTCTGCGCGGCGGCTCACATCCGCACGAGCTGGTCGCCCAGGCCAAGGCGCTTGGCCTTTCCGCGCTCGCTGTAACGGATCGCAATACGCTCGCCGGTGTAGTGCGGGCGCACACGGCTGCGAAGGAAGCCGGGCTGAAGTTGATCGTGGGAGCCCGCCTCGACCTGCAGGATGCGCCGAGCCTGCTTTGCCTGCCCACGGACCGCGCCGCCTACGGCCGCCTCTGCCGTCTCCTCACTCTCGGTCAGCGGCGGGCGGAAAAAGGGCAGTGCACATTATTTCTGGAGGACGTAGCGGCTCACAATGAGGGTCAGATCTTCATCGCCCTGCCGCCGGAGGACTGGAGTTGGCGCGAAGCATTGAGGGAGGCACGAGAGGAGCTTAATCCCAGCGGTGCTACGATTATTCCGTTTCGGGCTCGAACTAATTCGTCGGATGGAGAGGCTTCGACGGAAGATCGATCCCCCACAGACCCGCCTCCTTCCGAGGGAAATGCAAAGAGCTTCGAAACCGAGTTGAAGCGCATCAAAACGGCGCTCGCACCAGCCCCCGTCTATCTTGCCGCCTCGTATCGCTACCAAGGCGACGACCGCGCACGCATTGCGGCTCTTGCTCAGCTGACGGAGCGCGTGGGCACACCCCTCGTTGCGACCAATGACGTGCTCTACCACGTCCCCCAGCGCCGGGCACTGCAGGATGTGCTCACCTGCATCCGCGAAGGGGTGACGATCCACGAGGCGGGCCTGAAGCTCGCGCCCAACGCCGAGCGCCATCTGAAAAGTCCATCCGAAATGGCGCGCCTGTTCGCCGGTTACGAGGCTGCGCTCGCCCGCACCATCGAGATCGCCGAGGCCTGCCGCTTCTCGCTCGACGAGCTTGTCTACGAATATCCCGACGAGCCGGTGCCGCCGGGAAAAACGCCTCAATCCTATCTGGAAGAACTGACGTGGGAGGGCGCCCGCTGGCGTTATCCGGAAGACATTCCTGAAAAAGTCGCGCAGCTCCTCCGGCGGGAGCTGAACCTTATCGCCCAGCTCAACTACGCGCCCTACTTCCTGACCGTCTACGACATCGTCAAATTCGCCCGTTCCCAAAACATCCTGGCCCAAGGCCGGGGCTCCGCCGCGAACTCGGCCGTCTGCTACTGCCTCGGCATCACGGCGGTGAACCCGACCGAGATCGACGTGCTGTTCGAGCGCTTCGTCTCGCCCGAGCGCAAGGAGCCGCCGGATATCGACGTCGATTTCGAGCACGAGCGGCGCGAGGAGGTGATCCAGTACATCTACGCCCGCTACGGCCGCGATCGGGCCGGGCTTGCCGCGACCGTCATCTCCTACCGCGCGCGCTCCGCCGTACGCGAGGTCGGTAAGGCCATGGGGCTGTCGGAGGATACGGTCGCGGCACTCGCCGGCATGGTCTGGGGTGTCTCCGGTGGGACGGTGCCGGAAAAACATGTGCGGGAGGCGGGGCTCGATCCTCGCGATCCGCTGCTGGCTCAGGTCCTGGCGCTCGCCGACGAGCTAATCGGCTTCCCGCGGCACCTTTCCCAACACGTCGGCGGCTTCGTGCTCACCCGTTCGCCTCTGTGCGAGGTCGTGCCCATCGGCAATGCGGCGATGGAGAACCGCACGGTTATCGAATGGGACAAGGACGATCTCACCGCCCTCGGCCTGCTCAAGGTGGACGTGCTTGCCCTCGGCATGCTGACCTGCATCCACCGCGCCTTCGATCTCATCGAGACGCACTACGGCAAGCGCCTGACGCTGGCGAACATCCCGCGCGAGGACCCAAAGGTCTACGACATGCTCTGCCGCGCGGATTCCATCGGCGTGTTCCAGGTGGAAAGCCGCGCGCAAATGAACATGCTGCCGCGCCTTAAGCCGCGCACTTTTTACGACCTCGTCATCGAGGTGGCGATCGTCCGTCCCGGGCCGATCCAGGGCGACATGGTGCACCCTTATCTCAGGCGCCGGGCGGGTCTTGAGCCTGAGACCTATCCTTCACCTGCCCCGGAGCATGGACCTCCTGACGAGCTGCGCCAAATCCTCAGCAAGACCAAAGGCGTGCCGCTGTTCCAGGAGCAGGCCATGCGCATTGCCATGGTGGCGGCGAAGTTCTCGGACGCGGAGGTGAACGAGCTCCGCAAAGCCATGGCCACCTTCCGCCGCGCTGGCACCATCGGCAAGCTCGAGCACAAGATGGTGAGCCGCATGGTGGCCCGCGGGTACGATCCCGAGTTCGCGGCGCGCTGCTTCAGCCAGATCAAGGGCTTTGGCGAATACGGCTTCCCGGAAAGCCACGCCGCCAGCTTCGCCCATCTCGTTTATGTTTCCGCCTGGATCAAATGCCATTTCCCGGCGGCGTTTGCGGCCGCCCTGCTCAACTCGCAGCCGATGGGCTTCTACGCACCGGCCCAGATCGTCCGTGATGCCCGTGAGCACGGCGTCGAGGTGCGCCCCGTAGACATCAACCATTCGGATTGGGACTGCACGCTGGAGCCCATTTCAGGGAGTGGCGAAAACACCGTTGTCGCGCTGCGGCTTGGCCTGCGCCAGGTCGATGGTCTGGCTCAGGAGGAAGCACAGAAGATCGTTGATGCGCGCCAAGGCCGGCCTTTCCGAGACGTCCACGACCTGTGGGCCCGCGC
>PKEY01000027.1 GCA_002919265.1 Hyphomicrobiaceae bacterium
GATCATCGGCGGGCAGGCCATGGCCGGTCAGGGCTGGCGCATGCTGATGGAATGCCTGTCGGCTGGCCGCTCGATCTCGCTGCCCTCGTCAGCCGCGGCCGGCATCAAGACGATGCTCCGCTTCGCGACAGCTTACGGCCGCATCCGCCGCCAATTCGGCCTGCCAATTGCCAGAATGGAAGGCGTCGAGGAGCCGCTAGCCCGGCTGGTTGAAAACGCCTACCTCGTCGAGGCCGGACGCGCGGTAACAGCGGCAATGGTCAGCCGTGGCGAGAAGCCGGCAGTGCTCGGCGCGCTGATGAAATATCAGTCCACGGAGCGGATGCGCCAGGCCGTCAACGACGCCATGGATGTGCACGGTGGCCGCGGCATCTGCGATGGGCCAACGAACTATCTTCAGTCTGCCTATCAAATGGTGCCGATCGCGATCACCGTCGAAGGCGCCAACATTCTCACGCGGACGCTCATCACCTTCGCCCAGGGCGCGCTGCGGTCGCATCCGTATCTCTATCGCGAGCTGCAGGCGGTCCAGAACCCCGATCCCAAACGGGGGCTTGAGCTTTTTGAGCCCATTTTTCTCGACCACGTGTCGTTCAGCGTCGCCAATGCGTTCGGGGCTTTGTTTCACAACCTCACTGGCGGGCTGTTCGGTGCTGCGCCACCGAAAGCATTCGGCGTCGAGGGCTGGTATCGGCAGCTCTGGCGGGCGAGCCATAACTTCGCTGTTGTGGCCGATTTGAGCGTGGCGCTGCTAGGCGGCGGCCTGAAGACGAAGCAGAAGATCACGGGCCGTCTCGCTGACGCCCTTTCGGAGCTTTATCTCCTCGCCTGCGCCCTGAAGCGCTTCGAGGACGATGGCCGGCCCGAGGTGGACCAACCGATCGTCGATCTTGTCGCGCGAAACGGTCTTTACCGGTTCCAGAATGCGCTTGCGGGTGCCATCGACAATTTCCCCGTCGCCTGGGCGCGCGTTCTCATGCGGTTGCTCGTGTTTCCGCTCGGGCGCCGTTTCCGGCCGGCACCTGATCGTCTCGCGAGGGAGGCGGTGAAGCTCGCGATCCAGCCGGGGACCGTTCGCGACCGTCTGACGCGATACATCTACGTTACGCGTGACCCGAACGATCCAACCGGCTTGCTCGAGGTGGCCCTGGAAAAAGCCGTCGCTGCAGAAGAGACGGAAAAGAAGCTGGAACGCGCCATTCGGGCAGGTCAGGTGCGCCGATTCCATGGCATCGATTGGATCGGAGATGCCGTGCGTCAGCACGTTATTAGCGAGACGGAGGCCCAACTTCTGCGCGACGTCGAGGCGCTGAGGGAAAAGGTCATCGCCGTCGATCACTTTGACCCCGCCGAGGTCAAACCCCATTACATGAGCACCAGTCACAGCATTCAGGCCGCAAACGGCAAAGCCGCGGCGGAATAAGCCGCAAGGAGGCAGGCGTGGCGCAGGATATGACGCAACTGAAGGACTGGCGCTTTTCCGTCGACCGGGAAGGCATCGCCTGGGCCATATTCGACCGCGAGGGTGAAAGCGCCAACGCGCTGGGCCGGCGGCCGCTCGAGGAACTGGGCACCATTGTCGAGTACGTGGAGAGCCGTGCGCGGACGGGCGAGATCAAGGGGCTCGTCTTCATGTCCGGCAAGGCGAAGAACTTCATCGTCGGCGCCGACATCCGCGAGTTCGATGCGCTCGACACCGAAAGCAAGGTGATCGACGCCATCCGTCCGGTGAACGCCATGCTCGACCGGATCGAGCGTATGCCGGTGCCGGTCGTTTGCGCCATTCACGGCGCCTGCGTCGGCGGCGGATTAGAGCTGGCCTTGGCCTGCCATTACCGGATCGCCACGCGGGATGACACGACGCGAGTCGGCTTTCCCGAGGTGAAGCTCGGGCTGTTCCCCGGCTTCAACGGCACCGCACGCTCCATCCGGCAGGTCGGGCCGCTCACCGCCATGCAGAACATGCTGACGGGCTCGCTGCTTCGCGCACCCGTCGCCCGCGCCCTCGGGTACATCGACGAGCTGGTGAACAACCGCCATCAGCTCCGCTGGGCGGCGCGCAAGGCGGTGCTGCAACGCCGGAAATCGAAGCCTGCGGGACTCTTTAAGTCCGTTCTCGCCAAATGGCCCATCCGCGGATTGCTCGCGAAAAGGCTCCGCACCGAGACGGCCAAGAAAGTGCGCGAGGACCATTATCCCGCGCCATTCCGCCTGATCGACCTGTTCGAGACGCACGGCGGCAACCTCGAAGCGCTGAAGCATGCCGAAACGCGCGCGTTTGCGCCGCTGATGGTCAGCCCGACCGCGCGCAATTTGTGCCGCGTGTTCCGGCTGATGGAGATGCTGAAAGATCAGGCGCCGAAGGATCTCGGCTGGAAGCCGCTGCGCGTGCACGTGATCGGCGCCGGCACCATGGGCGCAGATATCGCGGGATGGTGCGTGGCTTCCGGCATGGAGGTGTCGCTGCAGGACATTTCGCCTGAACAGATCAGGAAGGGCATCGAAGCCCAGGAGAAGCTGTTCGTCCGCAAGTTCAAGACGAAAGCGCAGCGCGACGCTGCCAAAGCGCGCCTCATCGCGGACCCGCAGGGGCGCAACATCAGCCGGGCGGACGTGGTGATCGAGGCTGTCGTCGAAAAGCTCGATGTAAAGCAGGAGGTCTTCAAATCCATCGAGCTCAAGCTCAAGCCGGGCGCCGTGCTCGCCACGAACACCTCCTCAATCATGATCGAGGACATTGCGCGACCACTGAGCGATCCCGGCCGGCTGATCGGCCTGCACTTCTTCAATCCGGTGTCGCGCATGCCGCTGGTCGAAGTGGTGCGCGGCGAGGCGAGCCGCGAGGAAGAGCTGAAGAAGGGCGCGGCGTTTGTCACGGCCATCGACAAGCTCCCGCTGATCGTGAAGAGCGTACCGGGTTTCCTCGTGAACCGCGTGCTGGCGCCGTATCTCACCGGCG
>PKEY01000116.1 GCA_002919265.1 Hyphomicrobiaceae bacterium
GCCCTTGCGGGCCGCCGTCGCCTCCAGCTCCGCCACGCGCTCCTCAAGATCGGCGCAGCAATTACCACCGAGATCAGCCGCCATGGCACTCGTCGCGAGGACGCTCGCCGCAGCGGCGATGGCGAAGCGACTGGTCGTCTTCATCAGTCCCCCAATCATATCCATCTCCACTGAAATTGTTCCGTTGCGCAGAAAGCAGCACGCGCTGCCCGGCGACAGCTTTCACGCCCGGTCCGAGGGGCTCGCACGCGCGTGTGCGCAGGCCACTCCGACTGGACGCGGTACTCGGGAACGCAACTGAAAGACGCGACGCGTTACGGGAAGTGCGGCTTGACCAGCCCGCCGGGCTTGCTTTCTGCAGAGCGCGGTTCGAAGCCTCCTCCGAGACCTGCTGCCGGCTCTGGGTGGATCCTCGAAGAGGTTCCGCCGCACGAACTCACATGGCGACCACACTAGTTGCGCATCGCCCTCGAACACCCGTCTAGGTTGTTCGCATACTTGCTTAGTTCAGTTGCAAGCTGTGAGCAAACGCGCGCTTAGGTTGTTGACATGATTGATTGGAAGTCGTTGCGTTTGTGCCACGAATTGCGGCTCTGCAACGCCAGATTGCATCGATTTCGTCCCAGTTAATAGCCATCAGGCGAGCATTTCAGCTCCTCTCGAGGGCTCGCCGAAGACGGTTTTGACGGTTCCTAAGCCGAATCGGCGGACGCTCAGCAACCAATGGTTGCTCACTGGTCCTGCTGATTAGCCGACTTGACTCTGTCAGAAGTAGAGAGCTCGTCGCCAATGAGGCTCGCTCCTCGGGGATGACAGCCTGACGTCAGGGACCACATGAAGATGGTAAACCGCGTCCTTGAGGGACTGTATTGAAGGCGCCATATTGCGGCTGATGACACGCTCCCCAAAGAAAGAAGCCATGCCCCGGCCGCGCCCGTCGCGCGGGCGATCAGGCAAGCCTGTGCCACCGCCACCAGAGACACCAGCCGGCACGCCCGCCACCGGCGGTTTCGACGAGGCTCCACAGGCCGCGTTTGAAGTGTCGGAGTCCACTCGCTCGGACGCCGGTGTCACGAACGGGGGCAAGAACCGCGTTTTGCCCGCCCTCCGCTACTCCAGCAGTCGCTCGGAGAGCGGCGATAGCATGACCGCCGTCCTGGAGGCCCTGCTCGCGCGCCCCGAGCAACGCACGAAAAAGGGCTGGGAGCTTCTCTCGCGCGAGCCGATGATGGCCAATCATCCGCTCGTCTCCGGCACCATGCCGGTATTCCGGCCGCACCGCCCGCCCCGGCCCGAGAAATCCGAAGGCGGCATTCCCTTCCGCCTCGTTTCGGACTTCGAGCCCAAGGGTGACCAACCTCAGGCCATCGAGGAGCTGGTGGCCGGCATCAATCGGCATGAGCGGGACCAGGTGCTGCTCGGCGTCACCGGCTCGGGCAAAACCTTCACTATGGCGAACGTCATCGCCCGGACCCAGCGCCCGGCACTGATCCTGGCGCCGAACAAGACGTTGGCGGCCCAACTCTACGGGGAGTTCAAGAGTTTTTTCCCGGAGAACGCGGTCGAGTACTTCGTCAGCTACTACGATTACTACCAGCCGGAGGCCTACGTCCCCCGGACGGACACATACATAGAGAAGGAAAGCTCGATCAACGAGCAGATCGACCGGATGCGGCACGCCGCGACGCGCGCCCTGCTCGAGCGTGACGACGTCATCATCGTCGCGTCCGTGTCGTGCATCTACGGTATCGGCTCGGTCGAGACCTATACCGCTATGACGTTCACGGTGCGGGTCGGCGAGCGTTTGGATCAGCGCCAGTTCCTGGCGGACCTTGTCGCCCTCCAGTACCGGCGCAGCGACCAGAACTTCATCCGCGGCACGTTCCGCGTGCGCGGCGATACGGTCGAGCTTTTCCCGGCCCACTTGGAGGACCGCGCCTGGCGGTTCTCGTTCTTCGGGGACGAGATCGAAAGTATCACCGAGTTCGATCCGCTCACCGGTCAGAAGACCGACGAGTTCAAGCTGGTCAAGGTCTACGCCAACTCCCACTACGTCACGCCGAAGCCGACGCTGCAGCAGGCCATCAAGGCCATCAAGGAAGAGCTGAAGCAGCGGCTGGACGAGTTGTATGCCGCAGGCAAGCTACTCGAGGCCCAGCGCCTGGAGCAGCGCACCCTGTTCGACATGGAGATGCTGGAGGCGACGGGATCGTGCGCCGGCATTGAGAACTACTCGCGCTATCTGACCGGCCGCAAACCCGGCGAGCCGCCGCCGACGCTGTTCGAGTATCTGCCCGACAACGCGCTTGTTTTCGTGGACGAAAGTCACGTGACCGTTCCGCAGATCGGCGGCATGTTCCGCGGCGACTATCGCCGCAAGGCCACGCTGGCCGAGTACGGCTTTCGCCTGCCCTCCTGCATGGACAACCGCCCGCTCCGCTTTGAGGAGTGGGATGCCATGCGACCCCAGACCATCTACGTGTCGGCGACACCGGGATCCTGGGAGCTGCAGCAGACAGGTGGCGTGTTCGTCGAGCAGGTTATCCGCCCGACGGGCCTCACAGATCCCGAGGTCATCGTCCGGCCTGCGAAAAACCAGGTGGACGATTTGCTGGATGAAATCCGGCGCACCACCCGCGCGGGCTACCGGACGCTCGTGACCGTGCTCACCAAGCGGATGGCGGAGGACCTGACGGAGTACCTGCACGAGCAAGGCATGCGCGTGCGGTACATGCACTCGGATATCGATACCCTGGAGCGCATCGAGATCATTCGCGATCTGAGACTTGGCGCGTTCGATGTTCTCGTCGGCATCAACCTGCTGCGCGAGGGACTCGATATTCCCGAGTGCGCGCTGGTGGCCATTCTGGATGCGGATAAGGAAGGGTTCCTGCGATCCGAGACCTCACTGATCCAGACCATCGGCCGCGCGGCGCGAA
>PKEY01000013.1 GCA_002919265.1 Hyphomicrobiaceae bacterium
GCGCTGGTGGCCATTCTGGATGCGGATAAGGAAGGGTTCCTGCGATCCGAGACCTCACTGATCCAGACCATCGGCCGCGCGGCGCGAAACGTGGACGGCCGCGTGATCCTTTACGCCGACCAGATGACGGGCTCCCTGGAGCGCGCCATCGCCGAGACCAACCGGCGCCGCGAGAAGCAGAAGGCATGGAACGAAGCCAACGGCATCACGCCTGAGAGCGTGCGGAAGAATATTGCCGACGTGATGGCCTCCATCTATGAGCGCGATCACGTAACCGTCGACCTTGGGCTCGCCGAGGAGGCCCAGACCTACGTTGGGCACAATCTGGAGGCCGTCATCGCGGACCTCGAGAAGCGTATGCGTGAAGCCGCAGCTAATCTCGAATTCGAGGAAGCGGCACGACTGCGCGACGAGATCAAGCGGCTGCGCGAGATGGAGCTCGCCATTGCCGATGATCCCCTGGCGCGCCAATCGGAGCTTGAGGCGCGCATCGGGAACGCCGAAGGAGACCGCAAGAACGGCCGCGCAGCGAAAGACAAAGGCAGCGCGTCGGGATCACGGATTTCGCGGGAGTATGACCCCGTGCAGCCGACCTTCGCGCAGTCTACGTCGCGGCCTCACAAGCCCTCGCTCGACGACATGGGGCCAGGAACGGATCGGCCTATCCCGGCCCGCGGCCCAAAGGTGGATCCTCGCGTGCGCGCTGGCGCTTTTGGCGAGGCGATCCGAGGCCCGCACAAGCCAACTCTCGACGAAATGGGCCCCCATGCGGAGCGCGGATTGCCTCTCCCCAAGCCCAGCAAAGTCATAGACGTGCCCGACGAAACGGAGCGCAAGCGCGGTCGCAGGCGACCAAGAAAGACTGGTCGGCCAGGACAGTAGAACGACGCATGCGGACGGCTTATGCTCACTCGCGCGGTTGGGAGGGAACTGATGCGAGTGAGTTTGCCGTTAGTCCTCGAAGCTGCGTATGCATGCTGGGCTGCAGGGGACGTCGATGGTTTTTTGAATTGCCTCGCCGACGACATCGTGTTCACCAATCACATGTCGCCGGAACATGTCCCCTTCGCCGGGACAGTTCATGGCAAGGCAGCGTTCAGGCGCCTGCTCGTCAAACTTTTGGAAGACTTCGAAGTTCTCGAATACCGGCCGGTGAGGATTGCCCCATCAGGCGACCTGATCAGAGGGCAGATCGCGTTTCAGTATCGGCATAAGAAAACCGGTCTGACCTACAGCGGCCGGTTGCGCCACGTCTGGCGTGTAAAGGATAAGAAGATTGTCAGGTTCGACGAGTATCACGATAGCGAACGGACGCGCGCCTTTTTCGAGCTCATCGCTTCTTACGAAAAGTCGTTGCGATCCCCTAAGGCTGTCGACGGCAAGAACGGTCTGATTTCATGAACGCACGCACCACCCTGATCATAATCGCCTGCCTCTGGCTTGCAGGGGTTGCCTATATCGCTGGCTGGACATGGCCCGTCTTTCCGCTTGATATGCCGGCCAACGATCCGTCCGTTCGGTCCGTTTATGACGCCGCCGTTCGGAATCACGTTATCCTTTATGCGCTCATTGCTGTTGTACCCGCTGCCATTTTGATCGGGGTGGGGCTTTCTTTGTCGAAGCGTAATCGCGCGAGCTAGTCGCCGCCCCGATTGGCCGGAATAGTAAATGGTCTCTGCCCGCAGCCCACTTTTCGTAAGTAAGTGCCTTATCCCTGACGCGTTCGTTTTGCGGCGGGACAGGAACGCAGTCCGCGGATCGAACGTTCGCGTCGGCGTTCTCTTCACTCCAGGAGGCTTGCAAGATGCGGACCGAATGCTTGAAGCGGCACTCTTACGTAGCGGCTGCGGCTGGACTAGCAGCGTTCCTCTTCGGAGGGGCTGCTGAGGCGGCGAGCCCGTTCACCCTGCTCCACGGTACATGGTCGGGCAGCGGGCGCATTGAGTTCGAAAACGGCCAATCCGAGCGCCTGCGCTGTACCGCCTATTACACAACGAGCGGCGGAGGCAACACGCTGGGTCTGGCCATTCGTTGCGCCAGCCCTTCCAACAGGATCGAGGTTCGTGGACGGCTCAATTACAATAACGGCCGGGTAGCGGGTGCGTGGGAGGAGCGGAGCTTCAACGCGAGTGGCACGGCATCCGGGCAAGCAAGCGATAACCGCATCTCCTTGCGGCTGTCCGGGACCATCCCTGGGACGATGCACGTCAATGTGTCGAAGTCCCGACAAAGCGTTGCGATCAACACCCACGCCTCGGGGCTTCGTGCGATCCGCGTAGGCCTCAGCCGTCGCTGATCGTTTCGCATTTCTCAAGAGGCCACCTCGCCGCGCCGGGTTGCGTAATCTTGTCCTGGCAACTGCTGGGCATTGCCTGCGTTGGCACGCATGAAGTCACCAAAACGCAGGGAGAAGCGTCATGGAAATCAAGGACGCCAAAGTGCTCATCATCGCCACGGATGGCGTAGAGCAATCCGAGTTGATGACCCCGCGGGACAAGCTCCGGGCCGCTGGCGCTACCGTCGACGTGGCCGCGCCCAAGAACCGTCAGCGCCCCAACGTGATCCGCGGTTGGGATATGAAGGACTGGGGCCAGGAGATCCCGGTCGACAAAGATC